>PKVZ01000126.1:0-9324 GCA_003131635.1 Acidobacteriaceae bacterium | reverse complement strand
CGACAATTGCTACCCGGTCGCTACCGGCAAGTGCGACATAAAGCCGTGAGCCGCTGACCTCCAATGCCGAGGGATGGCGGCCAACTTCAATGCGCCCGAGATAGGCAAGCTTGCCGTCAGGGAGAACACGAAAATCGGAGATGGTGGTGCCGCCCCACGCGGATACGAAGACATGGTCGTCGCCGCAGAGAATGACACCGTAGGGATATCGGTCGGTGGGAAAGCGCTGCACGATCTCTCCCGTCACTACGTCCACAACTGCAAGGCGATTGCCGACGTTCTCCGCCACATAAACGAACTTGCTATTGGGTGCGACGAGGAGGCCAGCTGGATAGCTGGTGCCCGCCCCGTCGGGCGTCTTCGCCTTGGCTAGTTCCAATTTATTCCTGAGTGTGGCCGTGCTATTTTTCCATGAGTAAACGAAGACCATATCTGTGTTGCCGCCGGAGACGTACAGGCTGTTGCCGTCCGGCGAGAAGGCGGCGCCGTAGAATGCGCCGTCCTGCAACAGTGTCTGCGTGACCTGCCGGGTCTTCAGATCGACGACCTGAATACCTTGCTCGCGCCACGCGCCGAGCACCACCACAGCCTTGCCACCGCTACGGGCAGGCACTACATTGAGCGGCATGCTGCCAAGTTCGACTGCATCACCCACCGCGTCGAGGTGGACGCCGGTCGGTAAAGGAGAAGTAAAGACGGAAGTCTGTGCGAGCACGACCGCGCCGGGCAGCGCAAAGAGAAAAAGAGTCGATCGACAAAAACTTATCACGTGTAAGCGTCCTCACAAACCTGATGTGACGAACCTTTTGGAGATTATCCTCCAGTGCCCGCCATTGAACTGTTTGAACTTTATTAGACCTTACGCACACGAATCGGTGAGCGGATCGACGGGAAGTCGGGACGGATGAGAGTCTCCTGTTTTCTAGCAAAGAGGACGAAGTCGGGTCACAAAGCCGGACAAGACCCACCGAAAATCTTCATTTATTTGCCTTTTTGCGAGCACATCCTGCGGAGAGATTTTTCGCTCTTGGACTGCGCGGCAGGCACGCAGTCATGTACGAACCAATTTGGCCGAAGAAGGGACCCCAAAACTTGCGACTTTCGGTCCGATAATCGCTAGGCGTTCGCCTTTCGGCGGAACACGAAAAGGGACCCCTCTTCCCGATTTGCGTGCTGAAGCAATTCTCTGGAGGAGACGTGTATGTTGCAGAATCGGCTGTATGTTGCGCACAGGTCGCCTTTTAGTCGACCACACAAAAGGTACCGAAGGTTCGAATCTCACTCTCTCCGCCACGCAGTCTGAACTGCAGAGAAACATGGCTCCAATCCCCGCAAAACCGCTCGAAATGGCCGCAATTCTGCAAATTTTGCTCGGGAACCGGACCGGAGAAAGTGTCCCACTTTACCGCGCAGGCGACCTTTGCCGCCCTTTTCTCTGGAGGGCCCATTGGCAGTCCCGTTTCAAGACTCCGTGAGGCGAACGCAAATGCGATCACAAACCGATGAGGCGGCGAAGGCCGGGTTTGATCTTCCTGTTTATTATTTGGGGCAATCTCACCTCGTCCGGATTAGGAACATATTCCTAATCGCCTATTCGCTGATGTTCTCTGCGACCCACGCTCACACGTTACCTATAGCAGCGTTTGCGGAAAAGGAAGTCCTTGTGCTCAATCACCGGCGTAGCTCATGTTGGTCGGTTTCCTCACCTTCGATGTAGTTTGCCGCCTTGTTCCAAACTTCGACAGCCACCGCGCGTCCGAGGGCGCGACCCGCCAGATCATCTGACTCAAAGTGGATGCCGCCAAAGCGGCGCGACATCCCGGCCTGCTCTGAGGCTGCGGAAAAAGTTGACCACGAAAGCGTCACGCGAGATGACGGCGTAAGACCAACTTCGATGAGCGACGATCCCGGTTCGGCAACAAACGAGCCCCCGAAATGATCGCTCCCAGAGAATCGCTTCAGGATTTCCGCAGCCGCGGCACTGAACGCGCTGTGACCGGAAACAAAGGAGCCAAAGGGTGGCGTGGGCACGTAGCTCCTGAAATTCTTGCAATCAATCACCCTCACGCCCAGTCCCGGTCCCGCCCACGCCCTCACCTGCTGGTTTCCCATCACGGCCCTTATCACGGTAACCGGGCGAATGGAATCGGTATAGCGTTTCACGTCCCAAGCGGCGATGCTAGCGTCCATCAGCGCATTGCCTAAGATGAAAAACAACTTCACATCCTGGTCCAGATTGTGCTGGTCGCGACGCGAAATTTCCTGAGCGAACAGGCACCAGTGTCCTGGAGGAGTGATCGTGCCGGAGCCGTCCGCCCAGTACTCGGCAATCACTTTTTCTGTATCTCCCAGTTGGGCGCTCAGTTCCAAAACATCGAAGGCTTGTTTCCAATACGCCGCGGTCGGATAAACAAAGGGTCCTTGAGAGAGAGCTAGGTCACGGAACTGCGCACTGGAGTTCAGGGCGAACGGCGTCACCATCGCCCACTGTGGCAGCAGCCATCTTTGCGGTGTGCCGTTGACCAGCAGCGGCTGCCAACGATTCCGGTCACGCAGCATTTGGTTAGTGTTGGCGGGAGTGAAGCCGGTATAGTCGGAGTAGGCGCCGGGATACCGGTCGCCGGTCTGATTGGCTCCGTCTCCGTGTCGAAACTCCAGCACCGCATGGCAAGTCACGTTTCCAATACCACCAGGTGTCGCGGTATCAGCGGAGTTGTCGGAAGGATCAAATTCAAGTTCCGACATTAGTGGATCTAGCAGAGTCGATTGTTGGCTGGGAAACAGGTCCACAAGGGCGCGGTAAGCGGCAAAGCTCAATGCCTTTTCTTTGTTAGCCAGCGTGCGTTCCACTTTCGGTCGGCGCAAGGTGCCGCCCTTTTGGGTTCCGATCGCCGCGTCGTCATATGTTGCCCAGGCGTCGAAGATGCAAGTATGAATGATTGCCAAGGCGCGTGCTGCAATTGGGGGAGAAGTTCTGGTGATGCGTATCGCGTCGAGCGCGGCCTGGTTCCACGAAATTACATAATTAGGATGGGTGGTCGGTTCCGCGGCAAGGGCCGTTTGCGCGGCGACCAGCAGTCCGGAGATCAGTATTCCGGCAACAACTGCAGCGCGCAGCCTCGACGTTTTGCATAATGGATAGAACACGTCGACATTCCTTTATGGCTGTAATCGCGCCGGCACTCGATCGGTGTGCAACGTTTGCACCTTCCCGTCCTTGCCAGCCGCTGTGTAAACCGCGACCACATCCAATTCCACATCGCTCTCGATTACTACAAAGCCCTCGCTGAATCCGTGGATGGTTTCGAGGAGCTTGCTGATCTGACGGCAGTCAATGGAGATGGCTTCGTCGGGCCCCAAGATAAGGTCAATAAATCGCGAGATCGGACCGGGCTTTCCATCATCGAGCGCGACGGCAACCTTCAGTCGAATCGCGGTCCGGCGATCCGTCGGATTGTGCAGGTTGATGGCGGTGTAATAAATGCCCTCGGCCGCCGGCCCGGCCTCGCGTCGCCAACGGTCATCGTCATCGCCGAAACGATGGCGGTCGTGATCGTCGCCTTCTCGCCTGATCGGGCCACACAGGAATTTGGCCGCGTATTGCAGCGCACGATGCTGCACGTTAGGCAGTTCTTTCGGACCGATCAAAAAGCCCAAGTTTTTGTCGCTGTTGCAGACCTGTAGCTCCGAGGCCAGCACACTGACAACTGAGGTTCCGTCAGCGACGATGTCGCGAGGATTTTGCATTGCCGGGCAGGCGGAAGGTCCGGGTACGCCCGGAGCCTGAATAGCGGTTGCCATCGCGGCCGCAATTTGTGCCGCGCTCTCTCCTGAATCCGTTTTTATTTTGGTGAAGCACGAACCGAGACTCGATCGCTCCAGTAGTGTGAGATTGCCTCCAGCCGCTCCACCTGGCGATGTCTCAAGATCGACTTTCATGACCGCGACTTGGTCTTGCAAAGGAGAACCGATTCCGTTTACATCAAAGCATTCCCCGGTCGCCGAGCCCGGCGAAGTGCGCAATGCTGTGAATAGTTGTCCCCCGATGGCGCTGGAAGCGTGAAGCGCCAACCGCGGCGGGCTGACCAGCAAGTCTTCCAGCAATTTTTTTTCTGGCGGCACGCCCCGCACTACCGCGGTCACCGAATTCTGCTGACAGGAAGGACTTCCGTTGACGGCATCGCGGGTTTTCAGCAGGCCGTTCAATTGGCTGTCGCCTGCCGGGAGCACGACGTTGGCGGTACACAGCACCTGCACGCCGTTTCTTCCTTGAACACTGGGGATCAAGTCAAACGCCGCTGGCGCGGCATTGGCGCCGCTAGGAGCCGGTGCTCCACCTCCGCCACCGCCTGCACCTGCTCCAGCACCCCCAGTTCCTGCGCCCGAAAGTCCTAGGATCGTGCTAGGAGGATTAGCCTGGGCGGGACAGCCGAGAATGTGATCAATACCCACTTGGGTGCCGCACGAAACCACCACGCTGGTGATGGGATTACTCGACGGATTACACTGCGCAATGGTCTTGCCCTGAATGCAACTCCCATTGAAGCAACCCCAGGCCACAGGCTTTCCGTCGTAGTAGCCTCCTTTGCTGGTTACCAGCTCTCCAGAGTTATCGAAACTTATAGTTCCGCCCATCGCATCCGTCGTAGAACTCGCACAGATCTGGCCGTTTCTTTGAATGAGTTGCATCGTACAAGCTGACCCCGGAGAGGTGGTCAGGCTGCCTGCGAAACCAGTGCCGTAGACCGGAATATCCCAAATATCGTTATTGACCCACCCCTCGAAGTTACTAAGAAAAGGCTGCGTGAGAATAAACGTGCCACGCCCGTGGGTGCCTGCGTAGAGCCGGCCGCGCGTGCTATCGATGGTGATTTCATAGACCGGGGCGTAGGGTAGCCCGCTGCCGTAACGGCTCCAACTGCCGCCTTTGTTGCTGCTTCGGTACACACCATCATCCGTGCCCACCCAAAGTATGTTGCTGGTTTCCATTGTGATCGTGTTCGTCGGGATGCTAGGGAGCCCGGAATTTGCAGGTGACCATGAACTGCCGGCGTTGGTCGTCGCAAATACATGGGCACCGCGGGAGAACCCCGAAAATGTCGCGTAAGCTGTATCGGCATTTCCGGGATCAACGGCAATGCGCGTGACGGGTGCGCTGGGAAGACCTTTCGCAGTTCCGCCTATCGCCGTCCAGCAGGCGATGGTAGGGCAGGGTGCGTTCGTGACGAAGATTTCGCCGTCGTAATATCCCACATAGATGCGATTCGCGTTGGTGGGCGCGACCGCGATCGCAGTGATCACGTTCGTGGTGGTGATGTCGGGAAAGATCGTGGTGGTGCCTCCCAAAGCAGGACTTACGGCCGTCCACGATAAACCTGTGTTGGGACTTTGATACAGCGCATTCGTGCCGAAGTACACGTTATGGGAGCCGGACGGCGCTTCCACGAAGGGAGGATAGAAAGCCGAAGGATCGCTGCCGTTTATTCCGCTTGAGTTGTAGTTCCACCCTGCCAGAGATCCGCCGTCAGTAGACATGGCGGGCGAGAGGTAATAGTTGCTGGAGAAAAGATTCATCACATTGTCGCGGTCCAGGATTGTGAAACCGGAATCGCCATCCATCCGGTGGTCCCAGATGCGCGTGCCAAGCCAAAGTTCAGCGCCGTTGTCCTGGGTTCCCCCAAAAGCCCGGGGCGTCAGCGGGGAAGATGCTATCGATTGAAATTCGGTGATCTGCAGGTCGCTATTTCCGCTCGTCCAGGTATTTCCGCCATCCGCAGTAAATGCAAAACCGCCGTCGGAAGCGTCATACATCCGCAGGAGATTCGACGGGTCGGCAAACACAACGGAGTGGTGATCGGGATGCAATTCGTTCGTGCCTACGTCACAAAACGTGTTCCCGTTGTCGGTCGATTGAAACAGATATACTCCGCCGACGAACAGCGTCGAAGGGTTGGTGGGATTGATCGTGAGCGCGTGCGTATAGCGGCTGTAAATGAAACCCTCTGAGCCTCCGCAACTGAGAGTTGCCGTGGGTTGAGTCCAGGTGTCTCCGCCGTCGATGGACTTGTAAACGGAAGCTGGGCAGGCATCGACGATTTGGCTCGTGCAGTTCCCCTGCAGAACGTAAAGTGTTGCAGGGCTCGCCGCACTCGGCCTGTAAATGGCAATTTGCACGTGATCAAACGTGTTCGTAGTGGGGTTGGGCAGCCCGGTCGCCGCACTGCACCCGGGAGGCAGGGCTATTCCGGGATTGAGCGGACACCAACTCGATCCTCCGTCGGTGGTCTTGAACACACCGAGCCCCAAAAATCCCGCGTATAGAGTCGTGTTGCTGGTGGGATCCATCTCAAGATCGGTGGACTTCGCCCCGGCCGCTCCAGGCACGCTAAGCGGGTTCCAGTTGATTCCGCCATTGGTTGACTTGTAAATTCCATAACCTTGCGGAGGCGGCGGAGCGGTGACGGTTGATTCGGTTGCGGACGCGGTTACGCCGCTGGAAAGCGTCACGTAAATAGTCTTGTTGCTGGCCGTCGTAGTGGGATCCAGAACCACATTGTTGATCGAGGCAAATTTGAAGACATCGCCTCCAACCAGGTTCCAGCCGAATTGTGAGATCTCTCCGCCCGAAGTCTGCCCAATCAGCAAGCCCATGCCATAGTAGGTATCGCGACGGATGCTGTTTTCGCCGGTACCCACATAGATGACGGCGCACTGATTTGCATCGCAGCCGTCCAGGGTAATGGCCCCGATGGCGAGCGACGGTTCGTTGTCCGACATGGGCAACCAGTTCACTCCGCCATTCGTGGAATGCCACACGCCACCCGAGGCTGTCCCCAGCCAGACATCGTTAGGATTTTTGGGATTGACCGCGATCGCGGTGGCACGGCCACTGACACTTACACGACCGCTCCCGTAGGTCTGGCCATTAGAAATGTCGGCCGGACCGATGGGAAACCAGTTGATCCCACTAATGGTCGTTTGCGCAAACAGCGTGCGAGTTATCAAACACAGGGTTGAGAAAGCAATGAGCAAAAGCAGGTTGTACATCCGGTGGATCCGAAGTGGGTAGGTGATGCTCATATGACATCTCCCCTCAGAAATGACTCGGATGAGTGCTGCTGACGTGACACCCTTGATAGGTAGTGAACCGATGGGCAGTTTCGTTACAACTTATGATGTGTTTGCGAATTTGGTCCCTTGGGCAAGCGCACTTGGTGGACCAAGCGCTCTCGTTGACGCCCAAGAAGTCCTCATCTGGAAGTGGGCCACAACGGCCCGAGAAAGCGCGAGCACGAAAGTCGGAAATTATCAAGAAATCAGCGCCTGAAGTAATTCTTTCTGCCGGAGAAAGTTTCGACCGTGTGACTGCCCGCTAGGCACGCACTCGCATGCGAACCCAATCACGCTGCTGGGCCTCGCAAAGTGACCCTTTCTGCCACAGAATCGCTTGGCATTCGCCTTCAGGTTCGCGAATGGAGGGCGAACCGAAACCGGACTGATTGCAAAGCTCTGAGTCAGGTTTTGGCGTGAAATTCTCTGGCGGTGTTTTGCAATCTGCAACTTACGGACACGTCGGCACTTAGAGGTTCAAAAAGGTACTGAGAGTTCGAATCCCGCTTGCTCCGCCACGCAGTCTGGAATGCAGAGAAACTTCCCTGCAATCCCCGCCAAATCGCTTGAAATGGCCGCAATTTCGCGAATTGTTCCCTTAAACCGGGCTGGAGAAAGTGTCCCA
The DNA here is from genome assembly GCA_003131635.1 of Acidobacteriaceae bacterium. GTDB lineage: Bacteria > Acidobacteriota > Terriglobia > Terriglobales > Acidobacteriaceae > Sulfotelmatobacter. The sequence continues at coordinate 1,589 of PKVZ01000126.1, read as the reverse complement.
CCTTCCGCCGCGGACTAGTATTGCTGCCCTTTTCACTGGAGGGCAAATCCGCAGTCCGGTTTCAAGCAAGAGTTAGGCGAATGCAAGGCGATCACACGGCGTGGATTTGGCACTGACGAGTTGACTGTTGTCAGGAGCTTAGAAGCCGCGCTCAGCGCTTCCCATGGCCCGTTTCTGGATCGGTTTCAGCTTGACGACAACACGGGAGTTGATGTTCTGCCGAGGCATCGAGCAAAATGATACGCGGGTCACACGCATCGTTGCTCACTTGCACGTTGTGTCCGGCCGGTTTCCAAGCGAGTGGGTCGGCTACTCTTACCTTGCGGTTGTTTCAGGTTAGCCCGTCCATCCGGCCCAACGCCCGCCGGGGTCACCAATTTTGGACAATGTCAATTACTCGTTGGTGGCGCTGAGAGGCATTCCAGAGAGCCATCTGTGCAGTCTCGAAACCGTTCGCTCCATAGAACCACCGATACCACACGTGAAATGTCCATTGACCATGAGGCCCATTCTGTTGAGCCAGGGGTTCGCCACCCGCGCGCGTGTGGGTCCGGTTAGCCACCCGTGACAATGCTGGCACGGTTCAAGTTGCACGAATAACACATAATGGTGCGGATTGCCTGGGATTTGATACGGCGCTGAGTTCGCGGCTGCCGCGGCACGGATCGCTGCCCTCTCGGCATGCGCCCCACCATCAAATCCAGGTACATTCACCGTTCGATTGACTGTCCCCATTTGAGAGTTTCCGAAGGCCGACGAAAACGCCAGTGGATTAAAGTTAGCGGGTGCGCCTGGGATGTTCACTTGAAGATGATGCAGGGCTTGGTGGACGGCATTTGGGGTAATTGCTACTGCAGCCCAACAAGACCACGCAGCTATGCCACTTCCGACGCCGAAGGTTTGATTGAGATCGTATTGATCGGCACAATGAAGTGCAAGGACTTTCGCGATGAGATAGCCAGGACTTGCCTGATTCTGTTGTTGCTGGGCAGGATCAAACTTGTGAAGAACAACTGGCATTTTATTACCTCGTTCCCGCCCGCCAAAATAGATAGCACGGGGCTCACAAACTAAATACAGAAGCTAGGGTGACGAAACCCGCCCCACGATAGCACAGCTTACTTAAGAAAGAGCGAATGCGCGATCTCCTCGGAAAGCCCCTCGTAAGGTCGCCTATCTGCGTTGTACTGTAGAGATTCCCGGACGCATCGAAAATCACACTACTGGTGGGCGCCTCGCCGCCCGTAATTGGCCCCGTAAACGTGTAGATTACTTTGAACGTCCAGCCGCCGGTATTGCTTGGGTCAGCTGAAAAACCACGCCGCAGCACACTCCCAGGTTTAAATCTCCCCTATAGTCGCTGACGCCATAAAGGTTCCCTTTCGTATCAAACGTAAATCCCGCGAAAGGAATTGGACAGTCACCCGAGTGTCGCTCGAAAAAGAAAGGCTCGCGGTCGAAGCTAGGCTAGCCGCTGAAAAAAATCGAGCATTCAGTTTTCCGTCGAAGTGTGAAATATTGACCAGCTTAGATCTTGACTCCGAATGTATGGTACCGGCGAAGTGCCAAAAAGGAACTCGCCATGGCAT
>PKVZ01000204.1:21087-23958 GCA_003131635.1 Acidobacteriaceae bacterium | reverse complement strand
TTACCGGCATCGGCCTGATCTGTGGCGTAGGCAACACCACCGGAGAGGTGTGGCAGGCCGTGCTCGCGGGCAAAAGCGGCGTGGCTCGCATCACCCAGTTCGACTCCAGCAACTTCGCCTGCCGGATCGCCGCCGAGGTCAAGAACTTCGATCCCCTGAACTTCATCGAAAAAAAAGAAGTCAAGAAAATGGGACGCTTCATCCATCTGGCCCTGGCCGCGGCGGATGAAGCGTTCAAAATGTCGGGTCTGAAGATCACGCCGGAAAATGCCGAGCGCGTGGGCGTACACATCGGTTCCGGCATCGGCGGATTCGACATCATCGAGCGCGAACACACGGCACTGATGGAAGGCGGTCCGCGCAAGATTTCCCCGTTCTTTATTCCCGCGGCCATCGTCAATCTTGCGGCCGGCCAGGTCTCCATGCGTTTCGGAGCCAAGGGCCCGAATGAAGCCACGGCCACAGCCTGCACCACCAGCGCTCATTCCATCGGAGACTCTTTTCGCATCATCCAGCACAACGACGCTGACGTGATGATCGCAGGCGGCTCCGAGGCGGCCATCACCGCCATGGGCGTCGGCGGATTCGCCGCCATGCGCGCGCTTTCCACGCGCAATGACGATCCGGAAAAAGCCAGCCGTCCCTGGGATAAGGATCGCGATGGATTCGTCATGGGCGAAGGCGCCGGGATTCTCGTGCTCGAAGAACTCGAATACGCGAAGAACCGCGGCGCAACCATTCTCGCCGAAGTCGCTGGCTATGGCATGTCCGGCGACGCCTACCACATGACGCAGCCCGCTCCCGAACACGAAGGCGGCTTCCGCGTCATGCGAAACGCCGTCCGCGACGCCCGCATCGATCCCGAAAAAGTCGATTACGTCAACGCCCACGGCACTTCCACGCCCATCGGCGATACCCTCGAGGCTCACGCCATCCGCAACTTCTTCGGCGAGCGCAAGATTCCCGTCAGCTCCACCAAGTCGATGACCGGCCATCTCCTCGGCGGCGCCGGTGGCCTCGAAGCCGGCATCACCGTCCTCGCGCTACGCGACCAGATCCTGCCTCCTACCATCAACCTTGTGAATCAGGATCCCGATACCGATTCAATGGATTTTGTCCCCAATCACGCCCGCAAGGCCAAGCTCGAATACGCCATGTCGAATTCCTTCGGCTTCGGCGGGACCAATGGCGCGTTGTTGTTTCGGAGATGGACGGAGTAGAAATTTCCTCAGGGTGATCTTCGGCGAGCATCCTATTTCGGATGTGGAATGATCGACAAGATAACGTACTCATCCCCTCGAATCACAAAATAGAATCGCCAATTGCGATTCACGCGTGCTTGCCAGATATCGTTTGCCTCGTCGTATTTCTTAGCGTGCAGGGAAGGATGTCCCAGCCGATTGAGCAGAAATCCAAAGTTGCTTGGCGAAAGCTTTGCACATTTCAGGAATCAGCGGCATAGTCCTTGTCGGCGCGCGCTGTGAAGGCGATTTTCACTTGCGTTTCCTCGGGCTTTTGCCCTGTCTTCCCGTCCTGCGCTCAAGCGCGGAAATGGCTTTGGCCGCGGATTTGTAGGGACCATGGATGCGGCCCTGGGCAAGGTCCTCCATCCCTTCGGCTAGATGCCGGTCAATGACTGTTTTCGGGGTAAAGGTAATTCTGCCATTCTCGAAGGACGCCTCCAGCAAATCCCCAATGTCCACACGCGCCCGCCTGCGGATGCTCCGGGGAATGACGACCTGGAATTTTGTCTTCACGGTTACGAGTTCCATAGAATTGTGTCTCGTTGGATAGTTTAACAGTTGATCAGGCAGATTATCCAACGCCAATAGCGCCCTCGAAACCGCTAGATGGACTTCGTCCCCAATCACGCCCGCAAGGCCAAGCTCGAATACGCCATGTCGAATTCCTTCGGCTTCGGCGGCACTAACGGCGCGTTATTGTTCCGGCGCTGGTCCGCATAGAAGATAAGCGTCCCCAGGTTGGCTTCGTAGCCAAGAAAGACCCAAAAAATGCTGCCCGCGTGGCTCAGGCAATTCGCTGCGCACTTCTCTTAGGATGCTCCCGCAGGATTCCTTCGATCTGCGCTTGTAATTCAGTTGCCATGTTCTTTTTGGCATCTTCGAAACTGCTGCCACCAACTGTGACCGGCAGACTTTTGCAAAGCCCCTTCCAGCCATCGTCTTCCGGCCAGAAATCGCAGTCAATCGGTATGCTGGCCGCTACCTGTAGATTCACTATTTGAGAAGTCATAAATTACTCCACTCGAATTTTGCCTGCGCAATCGATCATCGCGGGAACGCACAGTAGCCGCGCGATGAGACCGGCAGCCCGTCCAAAGAATGCGTTCAATTTCCAGGCGATCGCCGGCAGACGGTTGCTGCCGGCGGCGAAGTTTGAGAACCGTTACTCCGCGCTCAGTTAAGCGGCTTTGCGCACGTCTGGCTTGTCGCTTTTGTTCTCGACGGAGCTAACTTCACGGGTAAGAGAAAGATTTGGGGCGCCCGTCCGCTCCAGCATTTTCCGTTTTCTCCATTTGCTAAGAAAAGGGAACAGCATGCTAATGGCGAGTACCAGCACGCCAATCGCAATCAAGAGCCATAAGGACCCGTGCTTGGCGGGCACTGCCGGTGTAGCGGCTCCAGCATCAGGTGTACTGCCAGTCGCCGAGGACGTGCTGGCGGGCGCCGTTGTCGTAGCGGCGGCTGCCGCAGGAGTGCCAGCCTCAGAGGACGAGCTGGCTGTCTCAGCGGACGGAGTCACGACTGCAGCACGGGTTGCTGACCGTCTCCGAGGATGTGCCGCATGTGTGCTGGCAGTCTCCGCAGGTGGCGTAGCCGCAGCAGCGGGTGGGATGGCATTCTCCGGCAC
>PKVZ01000204.1:0-20995 GCA_003131635.1 Acidobacteriaceae bacterium | reverse complement strand
GCGCCGGGTGTAACGACAGTCGCAGCTGGTACAGCGGCAGCCCCAGCGCAGTGTTCGGATATCATATTGAGTTCGGTCACGGTAAAGCTGCCATCAGCGGCGGCGGAACTCGTCCCACTCGCTCCGTGCCCGACGAGGGTTACGTCTTGGCTCAGATGTGCCTTGAGATCGACACTGCTGGTCGTGATCTTGAAAATGCGGCCGGTGTTGTCCTCCACAACTGTGTAGCTACCATCAGATCCACCCAGGCAACCCTTAATGTTGGTTTGGTCTGTATTGATGCTCGCTGCGGGAGTCTGTGCAAACCCAAGCCCGGCCAGCAGGGCCGGTATAACGATCAACAAGAATGCTCTCTTCATGGAATCCTCCGAAGATTCTCGCCTTGCGGCGGTCTGAAATTTCGCTTGGGATTTGATTCTGCTTCCGATTCTGGTGTCGAACCCTCGAGGCTTTCGGGCTTCCGGCGTGAGAACTTGGAGCATCCAGGTGAAACCACACGATCCTATTCGGTAAGAATCCGGCTGTCTGCTCCAAAACGCTCACATTTAGAAACAGCCTAATAGAGACAGCCTAACCACACGTCGATCAGACTCCCAGGTAAACCGCTGATCGAGCCCGCGATCAAGCTAGATAGCTTTACGGCGTCAGGCCGAGTCTCAGCGGTGCACCAGCACCGGAATCCGGGAGTGTGTGAGCACCTTCACCGTCTCGCTGCCAAGAACGATGGCCGAAATGCCGCGCCGTCCGTGCGAAGCCATCACAATCAGATCGCAGCCTTTCGATTTGGCGGTATCAATGATGGCTTGATAAACATGTTCGTGCTCTACCTGCACCGTGTCGCAGGCGACGCCTGCTGCCTTTACCGTATCGCCGGCGGACGCAAGCAACTTCGCAGCATCGGCCTGCGCGCCTTTTGTGTACTCGGCGGGCGTGTTTTCCACCATCTTCGTCTCCATCGTGAAGATGTGGTAGGGCGTCGTAACTGTCAGCACCGAGACTTTGGCTCCGAGACATTTGGCTAGGTTGGCGCCATGCTTCACAGCTTTCCCTGCCAACTCTGAGCCGTCCGTCGAAATGAGGATGTTCTTGTACATTGTTTCCCTCCTCTAGACCAGCTCCTGTTTCACTACTACACGCCTTCCGAGTCTTAAGTCAGTGATAGATATCACATTGCGGCTGGCCGATCCTTTCCCATGGCCATCACGCAACTCATGAGGACGCCTGCAATCACGGCGATTACGCCAACTATCTTTCCAGCACTCTCGATCCCGCTTCTCTACCCGCCAGTCCAACCTTGGTAATGGCACTTTTGTACCTCGCAGCCTGCTCCTTAGGTGTCTTTCCATCTTCCCGGTCCCGCGCCACAATGAAACTTTCGTACTGGAAATCGGCCTCGACCACATGGATAAAGCCTTCGGTACCGCTCTGGCGCCTGCTCCCGCAAAAAAGACGATGGCGCGCGCCGCCCTCGTCGACCTCAAAGAGTCTTCCAGATTTTTGCTTACCGAATGTTTTCGCCAATTCGGAATTGAGACGGTGCTGGTGTCATCGAGCGCGGCCGAGCGCCTGCGCCAGGAGAAATTCGAGGCCTGCGTGCTCAACCTCGCTCCCGGCGCCGACGCCGTCATGGAGGCTGCCCGCACTTCGCCCTCCAACAGCCGCATCGTTCTTTACGGCCTCGGCGGCAGCGCACAGGAAGCCATGCGCTATTCCAAGTACGGCATCAATGCCATGTTTCAGGAGCCTCTGGAGCGCCCCGCGGCGCTCAAACTGGTTCGCGCCACGCACATGCTCGTGCTCCACGAATTCCGCCGCTACGCCCGCATCCCCATCATGACCGAGGTCACCGTCGTCAGTCCCGACGGACATCGCCTCAGTGCCTCCAGCCTCGACGTCAGCTCCGGCGGCATGTCTCTAAAAAGCTCCGAGGATATGCCCGCTGGGACCAACGTCGAAATCTCTTTTTCTCTTCTCACTCTGCCTCGCGTTACCGCGCGCGCCGTTGTCACCTGGCGTAAGGCCAAATCCTTCGGAATCCGCTTCGACCCCGCCGACGACCGCCGCCACAAAGTCAAAGAGTGGATCGACGCTTATCTGGACAGCTAAAAAGCCTATGTAGCGCCGGCGTCTCGCCGGCTGTCCAGTGCATGTGCCCCTGCCATTACAATATCTTCGTGACCGAAGCCAGCACTCGTGAAGCGCCCGCCGCAGCGGAAGTTGCCCCCGGCCGCCCGCGCTTCAGCCTCCGCCAGCGCATCGTCCTGCGCATCATCATTTTCTTCGGATACTGGTTCATCCGCCTCATCGGTCCCACCCTGCGCGTCTGCGTCTCCCGCGAAGATGGCGCGCAAGACTCCATCGCCCAGCGCCCGCTCGTCCTCAATTTCTGGCACGCCTGCATCATCCCCGCGACTTACCTTTTTCGCAATTGCGGAATCCGCGTGATGAGCAGTAACAGCTACGACGGCGAATACATGGGACGCATCATCCACAAATTCGGATTCATCGCCGTCAAAGGCTCCAGCAGCCGCAACGCCGTGCGCGCCCTGCTCGGCCTGCGCCGCGCCTTGCGGCAAGGCTGGGCAGTCGCCTTCAGCCTCGACGGTCCCCGCGGCCCGCGCTACAAAGTTAAGCCCGGCCCAGTCGCCCTGTCGCGTTCTTCCGGCGTTCCCATGAGCACATTCCACATTGCCGTTGAGCGCGCCTGGGTCCTCAACACCTGGGACCGCCTCATCATTCCGAAGCCGTTTTCCCGCGTCCTGCTGCGCTTCGGCAAGCTCGTCCCGGTTCCGCCGGATGCCACCGACGAAGACCTCGAACACTATCAGCAGGACCTGCAGGATTCGCTCGACCGCGTCCGCGAGTTCGCCGAGGCGAATGTGAGTAAGGTCGGCACGGCGGAGTTTCCTTACTAAAACCCAACCTGAGGCGTCAGTTTCCAGTTTGGCCGTGGTCGATCCGGAACCTGAAACCAGGTCGCCCCAGGTCATGAGCGGGCGAATCGGATTGCGGTGATATCTGATGTAAGATATCTGCTCTCAGTGTGAGCGTGAGGCCTCGATATGCCTGATTTGCACCGTATCGAAGGGGAACTGCTTGGGTTTTATTCCAAACCTCAGTACAGCTCCCTTTTCTACCAGAGAAATCGATTCGAGATGGCTGCGAAAACTATCACTCCCCAGGCCCTAGCGAAAACCGCAGCAGAGACATTGCTCCGCAGCCAATCACTTCTCGACCCTGTCTATGTCGAAGAATTGCGTGGTAGCGTCGAGCTCTACCGTGCGTTCGACGGAATCAGCAAGGAGCAGGGCACGGCGATGACGCTCGGCGCCTCTTGGTCGAGCCGCGATCTCGTGGAGCGCATCTGGCAAGCCACGGCAAAATTGTCGGGAGCGGGTCGCGAGGAGCTGTTCATGGACCTCATGCGATCGGCGAATTTCATCCATCCTGCGTGGAATCAGATGATCCACATTGCCCGCATGCAGGTGCCGCAGGGTAATTGTGTCGTTGTGATCCGTGGACGAGGAAACTGGAAAGCGATGCAGACGAACCGGCCGAAGGCCCGAAGGTCGCCGTATCCACCAAAGCCGTTCGATGAGCTCAAAAATCCGCAGGTCGAATCGGTTGATGATGTGCTCTACAGCTTGCGCATGATGCCGATTCCGGGGGAGGAGCAATACGTCGTACCACTATTCAACGACATGTGGGTGCGTAAAGTTGCGAAAAACCTTAGATGGCCGCTGGCCTGAGCGCCAACCAGATTTTCAATTCTCTCGCTCAGTGGTCGTAATATCGCCATAGCATTCACAATGGGAATCGGTTTATCGCTGGGCGCTTATCTGGCCATTCGGAAAATGACTTTACGACGAAAACCAGGTCATCGGTTGACTTGCGTCGCTTCTCCACGGTAAATTTCTCTCTCCACTATTTCCCGTTCTTTGAAATGCCCTTCGGTTCGCGCGTCTTTGCCCCGTGGCGAAGACAGGGAAGCGGGTGCAATTCCCGCGCTGCCGCGCAACTGTAAGCGAGAAAATCGCAGCCGGTCACTGGAATTTCCGGGAAGACCGCCTGCAAATTTCGGATGCCGGATGGCTCGAGCAATTGTCCGCACAGCCAATTGCTAATTGCCAACTGCCAACTGCTCAAGCATCCTCACTCGCCAAGCCAGGAGACCGGCGTGAACCGTCCACCTTAACCCCTTTCGCGTGAAAAGGAGGATGGTTATGCGCGCACTTCGCGTTTCATTTTTACTCTTGGTTGCTCTCGCGGCAGCATCCGCTGCCGACCTCAAAGTCAAAGTCGTCGACCCCCAATCCGTCGCCGTCTCCGGCGCTCAAGTTTCCTTGTTCTCCAAGGCAACGCTCTCCAAGCAAACCGACGCTGCTCCGAAAGCTTCCACGACTTCCGCCGAGGGAATCGCCGACTTCGGCGACTTGTCCCCCGGCAACTACCGGGTTGAAATCCTGGCTCCGGGCTTCGCTCCGCAGACCGAAGAGGTTTCCACTCCTCACGATGTAATCTCGATCCAACTCCACCTCGCCACAGCCTCGGAAACCGTCGTCGTGACCGCGACCAGAACTCCGGAACTCGCCGAAGAAACCGGCTCCAGCATCTCCACCCTGGAGAGCGGTCAACTCGAAGCCATGCAGCCCACAGCCGCCGACGACGCCGTCCGCTATCTTCCCGGAGCCGTCGTCAACACCGCCGGCCAGCGCGGAGGCTTGTCCTCCCTGTTCGTGCGCGGCGGTGACTCCACCTACAACAAAGTCATCGTCGATGGCGTCACCATCAACGAACCCGGCGGTACGTTCGACTTCGGCACGCTTCCTCTCACTCAGGCTAACCGCGTGGAGTTCCTCCGCGGCGCGCAAAGCACCTTGTACGGCTCCGATGCCATGACCAGCGTGGTGCAGGTCTTCACCCGCACCGGCAGCACGCCCACGCCCGAACTCCGCTTCGGCGCCGACGGTGGCAACTTCTCCACCGCCAACGGCTTCGCTTCCCTGGCCGGCGCTCGTGGCCACTTCGATTACAACGCCTTCGCCGACCAGTTCAACACCAATGGATCGGGAATCAATGACGGCTATTCCGATTCTCTCCAGGGCGCAAACCTTGGCCTCGCGCTGAACGACAAGGTGTCCCTGCGCCTGCACATGCGTCACTCCAACAGTCACACCGGACTTCCCGGCGAATGGAGTTTCAACGGCGACCCTCTTCTGCCGCCCGATCCCAGCGAATGGTCGCAGCTCAACAGCTTGCTGGGCAGCGCGGAACTTATCATAGCCGCGCCTTCCGGCTGGCAGCACAGCTTCACCGCATTCGATTATCTCTACCGCTACAACGACGTGAATCTCAACGGCGATCCCGCCCGCGTCAGTCCGGTTTACGGCCCCATCGACTTTCCCGATCACGAGTACGACCACATCAATCGCGTGGGGGCCGAATATCAGGGAGACTATTCCGAGCGCGCCTGGGCCCACACCACCTTCGGCTATCGCATCGAAAACGAAAACGGCGTCGTCGGGGATCTCGACTTCCCTCCTTCCCCTTCCGGCCAGCGTCTCAATCAGGATTCATACCTGCAACAGCTACTCACGCTAGGCAGGCTCTCGGCGGTGGTTGGCGGCCGTTTCGTTCACAGCAGCGTGTTCGGCAATACCGGCGTGCCCCGCGTGGCGCTGACTTTGCTGGCGCTGCACGGAGGAGAAATTTTCTCCGGCACCCGCTTGCGCTTCTCCTACGCCACCGGATTCAAAGAGCCCCGGCTCGAGGAAACATTTGCCGGACCGCCCTATTCCGTTCCCAATCCCGGACTCAAGCCGGAGCGCGTCCGCGCCTTCGAAGCCGGAATTCAACAGGATTTCCTGCATGGAAAATATGTCTTCAATGCCACCTATTTCAACAATCTGTTTCATGACCAGATCAACTACGAGACGGTCAACCCGACCACCTTCGTCGGTGAATACTTCAATGTGAATCAAGCTTTCGCCCAGGGCGCCGAGGTCGAACTGCAGGCCAAGCTCCGCAGCAGGGTGCTGCTCAATACCGCATACACTTACACATCCACTGAGATTCTCAGCGATCCCGCTCCCATCGACTCGCAATACAACCCCGGCCAGCCGCTGCTGCGCCGTCCCAAACACTCCGCCACCACGTTGTTGTCTTATCTCGGCAGCCGTTGGGGATCGAACCTCAGTGGAAGCTTCGTCGGCCGCCGCCCCGACGATGATTTCGACGGCTTCAACATCTACCACGCCGCCGGCTACGTTCGCGCCGATCTCGGCGGATGGTACACCATCAACTCCCGCATCACCGCCTATGCCAATATCGAGAACGCTCTCGACCGCCGCTACAACGAGGTCGTCGGCTATCCCGCGCTCCCCATCAACTTCCGCGCCGGATTTCGCTTCCGCATCGGAGGCGAATAAATCGGAGGGGCTGAACGCCGTGAGCAACCAGAAATGATGTGGAGACAGCCGCCTTCGGCTGTCCCGCCAAGCGGAGCGAGGCGGAACCCGCAAACCGCCGCAACCCTAATTTGCTCTGAAATTGAACNNGGCAGCGAGGCGGTCATCTTGCCCCCAAAATATTTCGTACGCGCCAGCATCAGCTTCTCGACATCAACCCCGGTCAACGGCTGCTGCCGCCCCAGCAGATGCGTGACCAGCGCAATCTGCGCGAAATGTTCCACCGTCTCCATCTTCATGTAGGCGTGTTCAATCGTGTCGCCGTAGGTCACCACGCCGTGATTCGACATCAGAATGGCATCGTAGTGCGGCACGTACGGCTCCAGCGTCTTCGCCAATTCCGACGTCCCGGGCGTACCGTAACGCGCCAGCGGAATGCATCCCAGCCCCATCACCACTTCGCACACCAAGGGTTCCGTCAGCGGCATACCCGCGGCCGCGAACCCGGTCGCGGTCGGCGGATGCGCGTGCACAATCGCCGTTATGTCGGGCCGCGAGCGGTAAATCAGCAGGTGCATCCCAATTTCGCTGGTCACATTCCGCCGTCCCGCCACCCGCTCGCCTTCCAGGTCCACAATCACCATGTCCCCGGCTCGCATCGCCCCCTTGCTGATGCACGTGGGCGTCACCAGAATTCGCTCGCTGTCCAGCCGGACCGACAAATTTCCGTCCATCGCCGCCACAAACCCGCGCTCATGGAGCATGCGCCCGTAGCGAACAATCTCTTCCCTGTGTTTGCGTTCTGCGGACATGGAATACTCTCTTAGGGGAGTGACGAAAGCGGCTATAGCCTCTGCCCCCGCATAGTATCGCACCTTGCGCGCAACAGACAAACAAATTTACCTGAGATCGGCAGAAATCTTGTCCCCCGCCTCAGCCCATCCCATGCCCGCTTTCCCCCTATAATCTGAACCCGTGTTGGTTTCCGACTTCCACTTCCATCTGCCCGATGACCTCATCGCCCAGGAACCGCTCCCTGCCCGCGACGCCGCCCGCATGCTGCACGTGCAGCGCACCACCGGCCACTGGGTTGACCGCCAGTTCCGCGACTTTCCGGACCTGCTGCAGCCCGGCGATCTCGTAGTCTTTAACAACACCCGCGTCTTCCCCGCCCGGCTCTACGGCCGCCGCGAGGGCGTTCGCGCTCAGCCTGTCAGTCCGCGCAATCCCGCAGCCCGCGATTTCCTCCACGGTCGCATCGAAGTTTTGCTCACTCGCCAGCTTTCCACCGACCCCAACGACTGGGAATGCCTGGTCCGCCCCGGCCGAAAGATCGGCGTCGGCGAACGCCTGCTCTTCGGCGAGCGCGACGAACTCCAGGCTGAAGTCCTCGCCCGCGCACAATTCGGCGAGCGCCGCATCCGCTTCCAGCCGATCGGCTCTCATCCCATCGGCTCTCATCCCATCGACGATTTCTTCGCCGCCCTCGATCGCATCGGCCACGTTCCGCTCCCGCCCTACATCGCGCGCCCCGATTCCTCCTGCGACCGCGAGCGCTATCAAACCGTCTATGCCAACCCGCGCGGTTCCGTCGCCGCCCCCACCGCCGGACTTCATTTCACCCCGGAAGTCCTCGACCGCATCCGCCAGCGCGGCATCGAGACCGCCGACATCACCCTGCACGTGGGTCTCGGAACCTTTCAGCCGATCCGTGTCGACCGCGTCGAAGATCACAAACTCCACTCCGAGCCTTACTCCATCTCCGCCAGCGCCGCCTCCGCCATCAATCACGCCCTGCACAATCAACGTCGCGTCATCGCCATAGGCACCACCACCGTGCGCACCCTCGAATACGCGATTCGCGCCGGCGGAGGAACCATCGCGCCCGGCGCCGCCGCAGCCGACCTCTTCATTTATCCAGATCCCGAACGAGGTTTCGAATTCAAGGTGGTCAAGGCAATGCTTACAAATTTCCACCTGCCGCAATCCTCTTTGCTCATGCTGGTCAGCGCCTTCGGTGGAAAAGAAAACATCCTGCGCGCCTACGCCCACGCCGTCTCCGAGCGCTACCGCTTTTATTCCTATGGAGACTGCATGTTCATCGAATAATGTTGATCGAATAGTGTTCATCGAATAACCCTCGCCGCCGTTAAAAAAAGCCCTACCCTGTGACCCTCCGCGTCCCTGTGTTTAAGATCTTTTCGTTCGCGCCAGCCGGAATCTCATGCAAAGCCACACATCGCGTTATACTTTTCCGGGAGCACCCATGGCCTCCGCGGCAAAGCAAGTCTCAGTCCACGATTTCATCTCCGAACTCCGCAAGTTCCCGGAAGCAGCTTTTGACCGCACCGAGCAACTCCGCGCGTTTCTGCAGGCTGCCCCGCTCAACCCCGAGTCGCTCGCGCCCTATCTCACCTGGGACCGCCAACACTACACCCGCAATCTGATCGACAAAACTTCTCTCTACGAATTGCTCGCCATTTGTTGGGAAGTCGGCCAGGCCAGCTCCGTTCACAACCACCGCGACCAGAATTGCTGGATGGCCGTCCCCATCGGCCGTCTGCTGGTCGAGAATTTTCGCGTGATTCATCAGGACATCGCCGCCGGCAAATCTACAATCCGGTCCTCTGAAACCCTTGAGATGAATGCCGCGCATCCTTGCGCCGTCGATCCCCTGGAGCCCGTCCACCGCGTCTTGAATCCCCGCGAATTCAATCAGCGCGCCGTTAGCCTCCACGTTTACTCCCGTCCTTTCGACACCTGCGTCGTATATTCCGCCGAGCAGGGCACCTGCGGCGAAATCCAACTGCACTACACCACCGAATACGGCCAGCCCGGCAAGTGACTTTAGGCATTTGCGGCCCGCTCTGCAGCTTGGGAAAATACCCTCGCGCGCTCGGGGCGTCGCTTGAGGTCAGCATGAGAGCAGTTTTGCCTTCGCTCATAATCTTTGGGCTGTTCATCGCAGCCTTCATTCATTACGGAAATCAGATTCCGCACTTGAAACAGTTGGCCCTGTCTCAGCCGAAAGAAGCAACCGACACCAAGGACGCCGATCCAACTCCGGCGGTGCTTCCCACTTCCGACAAACCTGTAACATTCGTGAGCCCGCTTGAACAGTTGATGGGCGCCACTGACAGCACGCCCGAAAAGCCCCCTGTGCCTCATCCCCTCGGCAAACCGAATCCCAAAGATCTAATCGCGCCCTCGCCCGTGGGCACCAGCGGCGTCATCCTGCACCGAACATTTTCCGTTGCCAATGCGGTAAATTTTCCCTTCATCATCCCCGCCCATGCGGCAACCCCGCAGTTGCACGGACACTACCAATCTTTTACCCGTCAGGACGGAACTCAATCCGCCGATGAAAATACCGGCGTCGGTTTTCTCTTGATGAACGAGGAGCAATACTCCGACTTTATCAACCGCCGTCCCGTAGATGCCCTCTTCTCCGTGAACGCTTCTCCCGATCAAGACATAAACTTCGGCCTTCCTTCCTCGCTGAGCCAGCCTGCCAAGTTTTATCTCATCTTCCGCAACAGTCCCGGCGAAGGCAGAAAGACCGTGAAAGCAGATTTCGCGGTCGATTTCTAGCCTCAAGAAGTCCCGGTTCGCATCACGGAGCGCCTTCAGGCGTGCCGCAACCGTCGCTGTATGAATGTCGGGTAGTGGGCTAATCGTCCCACTACCGAATGTCGCCTTCAGGCACTGGCTCTCCCTTCGGCTGCTAAACTATTTGCTTGCCCTCGCGAAAAAAATCTCCGGTATCTGAACCCAGCAGCGAGCACTCTCCGCTGGTCTCGAAGGCCCCAAAGAAAGAGAGCGACTCCGCCAAACCCCGCCTCTTCCTCGTCGACACCATGTCGTTCATCTTCCGCGCCTATCACGCCATGGCGCGCCAGCGCTCTGGGATGTCCACCAAGTCCGGAATCCCCACCGCGGCGGTTCTCGTCTTCGTCAACATGCTGCGCAAGCTGCGCGACGATTTTTCTCCCGCCTATCTCGCCGCCGTCTTCGATGTCGCCGCGAAAACTTTCCGCGACACTCAAGCCGAAGCCATCACCACCATCCGCAAGTTCGACATCAAGACGCAAACTTTTACCGAAATCGAATACAAAGGCTACAAAGCCAACCGCGCCGCCATGCCCGAGGATCTCGCCCAGCAAATTCCCTACATCCGCCGCGCCCTCGAAGCCTATCGCATCCCTATTCTCGAACTCGCCGGCTTCGAAGCCGACGACGTGATCGGCACTCTCGCCCGCAAAGCCGCAGCCGCGGCCTATTGCGTCTATGTCGTCTCCAGCGACAAGGACATGATGCAGCTCGTCAACGACGACGTTCAGATTCTCAATCCTCCTAAAGATAATCTGATCTGCGACGCCGCCAAGGTCGAAGAAATTCTCGGCGTCCCTCCCGAGCGCGTCATCGACATCATGGCCCTCCGCGGCGATGCCATCGACAATATCCCTGGCGCGCCCGGCATCGGCGACAAAGGCTCCGTCGAAATCATCAGGCGCTTCGGCACCGTCGAACAGGCGCTCGACCGCGCCGCCGAAGTCGAAAAGAAAACCTATCGCGAGTCCCTGCTCAACAATCGCGACACCATTCTTTTCAGCAAAAGCATGGCCACCATCGACACCAACGTTCCCGTGGAGCTGAACGTCGAGGCCATGCGCGCCGGCGAGCCTGATCTCGCTCTGCTCCGCCAGCTCTTCACCGAACTTGAATTCACTTCGCTGCTGAAAGAAGTTCTGCCCGAAGTCCAGATCGCGGAAACTCACTACACCGAGGCCGAGTCCGCCGCGGACGTGGAAACCATTCTCGCCTCTCTCGCGCCCCAATCCGCGCTTGCCATCGCCGTCGAACAGTCCGGCCCGCTTCCAGAAATGGAGGAAGAAGAAATCGCTGAAGAAATCCCGCAATCCGGAATGCTCGCGCTCAGCGACGACGCATCCCCCATAGCATCGCCAGAGCCAGCCTCTTGGCGCATCGCCATCTCCGCAGCCGCCGGCTCGGCCGCCATCGTCAAACTGGATTCCACCGGCGCTGCCACCAAACTTCGTTCCATCCTGACCAGCGCAGCCACGCCCAAATCAATTCACGATTACAAAGCCGCGATTCACTCACTCGACGCACTCGGCATCAACCTGCAAGGTGTCCAGCACGATCCCATGCTGTATTCCTATTTGCTCGACCCCACCTACTCCTCGCACCGCTTGTCGGACGTCGCTCTCCGCCGCTTCAATCTCAAGCTCAGCCGGCTCCAAACCAATAACGATCTCTCCGAAGCCGCCGACGTCACCGGCAGGCTCGCTTCCGTATTTCGCGAAGAAGTCAAACAGGCAGGACTGATCAAACTCTACGAAGAGATCGATCTCCCGCTCGTTCCCGTGCTCGCCCGCATGGAGCAGGCCGGAGTAAAAATCGACACCGCCGCGCTCGCGCAGATGTCAACCGAACTCGAACGCGAGATCGCTATCCAAGCCAAAGATATCTACCAGCTTGCCGGAAGCGAATTCAATATTGGCTCTCCCAAGCAGCTCGGCGACGTGCTCTTCAACAAACTCAATCTGCCCAAGCCGGTGAAATACGGCAAAGGCCGCACTATATCGACCGCCGTCGATGTTCTCGAAACTCTCGCCGAAGATCATCCCATCGCCAGAAAAGTTCTCGATTACCGTCAGCTCACCAAGCTGAAGTCCACTTACGTCGACACTCTCCCCGCCCTCATCAATCCCGCCACCGGACGCCTGCACACCACCTTCGGCCAAACCGGCACCGCCACCGGACGCCTCTCTTCCGCCAATCCGAATCTGCAAAATATTCCCATCCGCACCGAACTCGGACGCGGCATTCGCGCCGCCTTCATCGCCGAGCCCGGCCACGTTCTGCTCACCGCAGATTATTCGCAGATCGAACTCCGCCTGCTCGCCCACTTCTCGCGCGATCCGCTGCTGGTCGAGGCCTACCGCCGCGGCGACGACATCCATACCCTCACCGCCTCGCAAGTCTTCGGAGTCCCGCCGCTCATGGTCACGCCCGACCACCGCCGTCAGGCGAAAGTCGTCAACTTCGGCATCGTCTATGGCCTCTCGCCCTTCGGCCTGTCGCAGCAATTAGGTATCGAGCCCGCCGAAGCGAAACTTTTCATCGCAAACTATTTCGAAAAGTACAAAGGCGTCCGCGCCTTCATCGACAAAACCCTCGAAGAAGCCCGCCGCGACCTGAAAGTAAAAACCCTCCACGGCCGCATCCGCCCCATCCCCGACATCAACAGCAAAAACGCAAATCAAAGAGGCTTCGCCGAACGCACCGCCGTAAACACCCCGCTGCAAGGCACCGCCGCAGACCTGATCAAAGTAGCCATGATCCGCATCGACGACGCCCTACAACAGCGCAACCTGAAATCGAGAATGACCCTGCAAGTCCACGACGAACTAGTCTTCGAAGTCCCCGAAAAAGAAGTGGACACAATCCAATCGCTGGTGAGAGAGCACATGGAAAAAGTTCATGTGCTGGCAGTTCCGCTGCTAATAGAAATGGGCGTTGGCCCCAACTGGCGAGACTTAGACTAGCTCGTGTGGCGCGGGCGCCCTCGCCCGCGTGCCGTCATCACCGGCACCCATGTGGGGACAGCCGCCCTCGGCTGTCCGAGCGAAGCTCGACTCGCCGCAACAACGGCTCTGACGTTGTTCTCTTATCCCTTCGCGATCCACCCAACAATCCCCGCGCCCAAAATCAACCACGCAGAATTTATTTTGAATCGGAATATTAAAATCACACTGATGGCGAGAATCGAAATCGTGAGCCAATCCGTGATGGAGGCCTTCCCCAGTTGCCACGCAACCACCGCGATCAACGCCAGCGATCCCACCACCACTCCATCCAACACTGCTCCCGCTGCGGCTGAGCGCCGGATTTTCGGAATCAAAGGCCCGCTAATAGCGACAAAAATAAAGCCTGGCAGGAAAATCCCGAGAGTCGCCACCGCCGCTCCCGGCAAGCCCCCCACCAGGTAGCCGATAAAAGTCGCCGTGGTGAACACCGGCCCCGGCGTGAATTGCCCCACGGCCACCGAATCGATCAGCTGTTTTTCCGTCAACCAATGCAGGTGATCGACAAACTCCGTCCGCAGGAATGCCAGCAGCACATATCCGCTCCCGAAGACGAGTGACCCGATCTTCAGAAATGAAAGGAACAAGCGTCCCAGCCTGATCGGCACCGCGGCCGCAACCGCGAGCGCGGTCAGCCCCGCAGGCGAGAACACCTTCGACAAGCAAATTCCACAGAGCGCGGCCGGATGGCGTCCACTTTTCTGCACCCACCACACGATCCCGGCGCCGGCGCCCGCAATAATCAAAACGATCAGCGGACTCACGCCCACAAAATTCAGCACGGCAGCCGCGACCCCAATCAAAGCCAGCACCCACGTCTTCGCAGCCGTTTTCCCCAGGTTCCACAGCGCTTGAACAATGATTGCAATCACCGCGGGCTTGATGGCGCGGAGTATTCCTTCCACCTGCGGCAGCGCACCGAAACGCACATACGCGGCGGCGATCAGCGTCACCAAAACCGCGGCAGGAATAATAAAACAAGCGCCCGCGACAATCAGGCCTCTCCACCCGGCTAGCGAACGCCCGATAAAAATGCACACTTCGGTCGAGCTTGGCCCAGGAATCAGACTAGCCGCGGCCACGCGATCAAGAAAGTCTTCCTCGCTAATCCACCCGCGCTTTCGGACGAATTCATCTTCCATCATCGCGAAATGCGCGGCCGGCCCGCCAAACGCGATCGTGCCCAACTTTAAAAAAACAAACGCCAGCTCCGCTAGCGATACCGGATGATCTTTGACAGGCGAGTCACTCAAGTGTCTTGTCTCTGTGCGACAGGCGCGCATCCAGCGACAGAGAACCTGCGCCCACCATCAGGATAAACAGCGAGCCGAGCCACATGCAATAGTCGGTGCGAGCCTCATGCATGGCAGCCCAGAAACCAGATTTTGCCAGCATCGGAATCTTTGTCGTGAGGATTGCGACACTAATATCGATCAGCAGAGGGAGCGCGGCTAGCCGGGTGAGCAATCCAAGTATTAAAAGTGAGCCGCAAACAATTTCCACAACTCCAACGAAGGGCGCAAAGAAATGCGGAGCCGGAATGCCGATCTTGATAAACCGTCCCACACCCAGAGCCGCGGGAAATAAGAATTTTTGGATTCCTTCCGACAAGAACACCCAGCCGACCATCAGCCGAACCAAAAGTGTGGCTGTCGGAGCATTGCTCCGTAGAACTCTGGAAAAATCCATTCTTGATCTTAGCCCTCCTGCGTCTTCAAGCCCCCAGCGCCTTCTGAATCTCCCCCGCAATCCCCGCCGTCAGCGCCCGCATCTTCTCTTCCGATTCCGCTTCCACCATCACCCGCGCCAAAGCCTCAGTTCCCGAATAACGCACCACCACGCGCCCGTTTCCATCCAGCTCCCGCTCCGCGTCTTCAATTGCCCGTTGCACCTCCGGCACCTGCGCAAACGGAATCTTCTCCCGCACCCGCACATTCTGAATTTTCTGCGGAAACACTTTCAGATCGCTTACCAACTCCGCCAGCGTCTTCCGCGAACGCACGATCACATCCATCACCCGCAGCGCGGTCAGCAGACCGTCTCCAGTCGTCGCCTCGCCATCGCGAAAAATAATGTGTCCCGACTGCTCCCCACCCAAAGTCGCGCCCGTCTTCAACATTTCTTCGAGAACATATTTGTCTCCCACGTTCGCCCGCAGCATTCCAATGCCCGAGCGCTTCAGCGCAATCTCCACTCCCATATTCGACATCGTCGTCGCCACCACGGTTGATCCATTCAACTTTCCCCGAGCCTGCAGATCGCGTGCCGTCAACAGCAGCACGCCATCTCCATTCACCACTCGGCCCTCCTCATCGCAAAACAGAGCGCGGTCGGCATCTCCGTCAAACGTAACCCCCAGGTCGAACTTCCCGCCCGAATCCGCGACGGCTTTGCCCAGCGTCTCCGGATGCAACGCCCCGCATCCATCATTAATATTTCTTCCATCCGGCGTTACGTATATAAACGTCGCCTGGATTCGCAAACTGCGAAATAATTCCGGAGCCTCCGCCGTCGCCGCCCCATTAGCGCAGTCCACCAACACTCGCAGCCCGCTTAAGTCCGACGACACACTCCCCGCCAACCATTGGATATACGCCTTTCGCAGCGCCGTCTCGCCCGGCAGGGATGGCCCGGCAATCCTCAGCGCCGTATCGTCCGCCGCCCCCGGCTTCCCTAACAACGCAAAAATTTCTTTTTCAATCGCCAGCTCCCGCGCGTCCGTCAGCTTGAATCCATCGCCGGAAAATACTTTGATCCCGTTGTCCGTCCACGGATTATGCGAAGCCGAGATCACCACTCCCGCCGCAAATCCACGCGACCGCGCCAGGAACGCCACTCCCGGCGTCGTAATCACGCCCGCACTGTGTACCACCACTCCCACCGCCGCCATACCCGCCGCCACGCGGTCGGCAATCCACGCGCTCGATTCCCGCGTGTCCTGTCCCATCACCGCCTGCGCCTTCGCCGTTCCGCGCATCAAATCATGCCCCAGCGCGCGCCCAATCAAATACGTGCTTTCCATGGTCAGCGGAAATTCGCCCGCCACGCCGCGTATCCCGTCCGTGCCAAACAATTGACGCGTCTCATTGCTCATAAGTTTGTGCGGGTTCCTCAGGAGAACCGAAACATCGAAGACGCAATTCACCAAGTGAGGATGATCACTGACTACTATAAAGCTGGAGGATCAATGCCCGCTTCCGCCCGGCGTAGTCTTTTCCATGATCACCGTCACTCGCACCGGCGTCACCTGCACTACCTGCACCAGCGGGTCTGCAACATACACATTGGTCACAAAGGTAGCCTGCGTCCGCGTTCCCGAAGCGTCTACCGGATCGGTGGTTGCCGCGTCCAATATCTCCACGTGATGCCGCGGCCCCGTAATCGTGATTTTCTCCGGATCCACCAGCACTCTACCGATCTGCTCTCCCGCCACAAAACTGCCGGTCACTCGCGGATGAATCTCCACGTCGCGCGTCAGCCTGCTATCGAAACTAAGATGCACCTGCCCCGGTACCACTTGCACCACGTGCAAATCGCGCTGGTGGCGAATTTGCTGCGCCGTCAGGTCGAACGTTCGTTCCCCCGGTTTCGCGTCCGCCAATTCCAGTTCTGCATGGATATCCGTCGTGCGCAGCTCCCGGATCAACCGCTCCGGCCCGCGCACCCGGATCTGCGCCTCCGGAATCGTCGTCGAACTTATCTCCAGCCCTTGTGGAACATGACTAAACTCAATGGGCACCCGTATCGCTACTTCCGCGGGCTCCTGATCCGGCGAAATTGCCAGCCACAGGCCCGTCGCCATCAGCAGCGATAAAACCTTCAGCCAGAAGTTATGCAGCACCCAGCGCTTGAAGAAGTCCTTCACAGCGGGCGCTCCATTTCCGAATCGGAATCCCGATCGGCGCTCATCGGCGCTTCCGCCCGCAGTCCCTCATCCGATTCATCGTTCTGCGCCACCACCGTCGGCAATGCTACTGGCGACATATACCGCCGCAGTTCCGTGCTCAAATGCTCCCGCAATTGTTCCACGGTAAGATCGCGCTCAATTTTTCCCCCCACCGCCATGCTGATCGCGCCCGATTCTTCCGAAACAATCACCGCGATCGCGTCCGTCTCCTCCGTAATTCCAATGCCCGCGCGGTGGCGCGTCCCCATCTGCGTCGAGAGCACCGGATTCATCGACAGCGGCAAAAAACACGCCGCCGCCGCCAACCGGTCTTTCTGGATGATCACCGCTCCATCGTGCAGCGGCGCGCTCGGCCGGAAAATCGTGGCCAGCAGATCGTAGGAGAGCCGCGCATCCATCGCCACCCCGCTCTCGATATAAGTCCGCAATCCAATCTCGCGCTCAATCACCATCAGCGCGCCCGTCTGATGCTTCGAAAATAAATTCGCCGCCAGCACTATGTCGTCGTACGAATCCCCTTCCACCGCCGACCCGCGCAGAAAGCTCACCCGCCGCCCCACATCCGACAGCACGTGCCGGATTTCCGACTGAAACACCACGATCAGCGCAAACACCACATAGGGCAGCAAGTGGCTCACCAGCCAGTTCAACGTCGCCAGCTCGCCCATCCGCGCCAGGTAGAACGCCACCGCCACCGCCGCCAATCCCGCCAGCATCGGCGCCGCACGCGTTCCCCGGATCATCACCAGCACTTCGTAAATGATCAACGCCACCAGCAGTATGTCGAGCACCGTAAACGACACTCTCGACCATGGCGCCATCAGTTGCGTCACCGGATCTCCAATCCGCGAAACTCCTAACGTTCAGAACTCTACATTCTAATGCACTCCCTTAGATTCAACGAAAGTTGCTCAACGAGCGGCATCGGGTATGCGAGGGCGGAGAGTCAATGAGTCTACGCCCCTTAAAAACCGCAGTCGCCCTTGACAGCCGTCCTCCGCGAGAGGACAATCCTTGCTGCCGTCTCGCGCTCCCCCGCGATTATTGAGGCGGCCGGAATTGCCAATCCCAGCAGTTGATTGCCGGTCTCGCCTGGAGGGTAGTCACCATGAAATTTGCCGCACTGATGCGCGTACTTTGCTTATGCCTGCCGACTGTCGCCCTCGCAGTTTCTGCTTCAGCGCAAAGCTATAACGAGATCGTGAGTTTTAACGGAAACTCCGCTGCCGGCCCCAACACCCCGCTGGTTCAGGGCCTTGATGGGAACCTTTTCGGGACGACCTATTATGGTGGTACCGGAACCTGCTTTGATGGCTCAGGCATCGGCTGCGGGGTTGTGTTTACCATCGTCAACGGCAAACTGAGAATCGTTTATAACTTTCAAGAAAGTGGGCTTGCTTATCCGGGCAACAGTCTTCTTCTGGCCGAGGACGGCAATTTTTATGGAACAGCACCAACGGGCGGCGGCGCTATTTTCAAGATCACGCCCGGTGGAACACTTAGTACGCTGTACCAATTCAATGGATCATCCGAGGGCGCCCAACCGCGCGGGGGCCTGATTCAGGCCGCGGATGGGAATTTCTACGGCACCACTGAATACGGCGGAGCCTCGTCGGCCTTTTGCCCTTCGGGTTGCGGCACAGTGTTTAAGCTCACGCCGAAGGGAGTGCTGAGCACGGTCTACAGCTTCTGCCCGCAAAATTATTGCCCGGATGGAGAGTATCCGGCAGGCTCGTTGGTTCAGGGTGCGGACGGTAATTTTTACGGGACGACCATCGGTGGGGGCCTGTATAAGGACGGAACCATCTTCCGCGTGAGTTCGCAAGGCGTTTTCAAACTGCTTTACACATTCCCGGAGTACACTTACCCTGCTCCGGGGCTCATTCTTGCGACCGACGGAAACTTCTATGGGGCGACTTACTATTACGCTTACCAAATCACGCGGAGCGGCGTTTTTACTGAGCTCGCGAGCCCCGGTAGCGGGTACCTCCCGAATTCCCCGATCCAGGGTAACGACGGAAATCTATACGGGACAACGGTCCGTGACGGATACTATAACCTCGGCGTGATTTTTGAGATGCCCACCGACGGTACATCCTCGACAACTCTATACAATTTTTCCGGATATCCGAGTGACGGATCCTATCCATTTGCCGGTCTGGTGCAAGCCACGGATGGGACGTTTTATGGCACCACTTACACTGGAGGAAGCTCTTCCTGCAACTTTTACAGCGCTGGTTGTGGCACGGTTTTCAGCTACGATGCCGGTCTCGCGCCTTTTGTCTCCTTCGTGCGAGGGATGGCGAAGATCGGACAGACATTCATCCTGCTCGGGCAAGGCTTCACCGGTGCGACGAGCGTCTCGCTGAACGGGATTCCCGCAACCTTCACGGTGAAGTCGGATACCGCATTGAGTGTCACAGTTCCCGCAGGAGCGACTAGTGGATATGTCACTGTGGCCACGCCGAGTGGCACCCTTACGAGCAATACTCTGTTTTACGTGCTTCCGTAGCTTGTAAACAGCTCACGGCGAAATCCGCGGGCGTCACTACTCGCGAACGCGGATGGCGGCGTCACTCAACTGGCGTCGCCTTTTTCACCGTCGCCCGAATCTCTCCCCGCGCCACCCGCGCCCTGATGTCCTCCCCCGCCTTCACCTGCTCCGCATCCTTCACCAACTGCCCCGCGCCATCAAACACCAACGCATACCCTCGCTCCAGAATCGCCAGCGGAGACAGCACCTCCAGCGCCCGCCCCATGCGCTCGAGCCGGACCTTATTCTGCAGAAGCTGATTTCGCATCGCGGCCGCCATCGCCGCCGTCCCCGCTTCCAGTTCTCCCCGAATCCCCGCCAGCACCCGCCGCAAATCGTAATGCCGCACCACCGCCGCCACCGTCTCCCAGCGCCGCCGCATTTGTTCCAACTGTTGCCGCTCGCCGCGCTCCAGCCGGTAAGTCAGATCGTCCACCTTCTGCTGCCGCTGCCGGATCAAATCCATCATGCGTGCGAACGCCCCATCCTGCGCCCGTTCCATCAGCGCATGCCGCGCCTCCAGCAGCCGACGCTCCATCGCCCGCACCAGCCGCTCCCGCGCCGCCTCTGCCTGCGTCTCCACTTCCACCCGCGAACGGATCACCAACTCCGCCGCCGCCGAAGGCGTTGCCGCTCGCAAATCCGCCACAAAATCTACAATCGTGAAGTCCGTCTCGTGCCCCACCGCCGAGATCACCGGAATCTCCGACCCAGCCACCGCCCGCGCCAGCCCTTCATCGTTGAACGCCGCCAGGTCTTCCGCCGACCCTCCGCCGCGCCCCACAATAATCACTTCCACACTGCGGCTCTCGTCACCGCGTACTTCGTTGAAATACCGCACCCCGGCCGCAACTTCCGCCGCCGCAAAATCCCCCTGAACCTGCGCCGGATAAATCACCGCATTCGCCGTGTGATGCCTTCTCTGCAAAATATTCAGAATGTCGCTCAGCGCCGCCGCTTGCGGCGAGGTCACAATCCCAATCCGCGCCGGCAAAGTCGGAATCGCTTTCTTCCGCTCCGCCGCAAACAATCCTTCCGCTTCCAGCTTCGCCTTTAGTTGCTCGAATGCAACCTGCAACCCGCCCGCGCCCTTCGGCTCGATATACTCCGCCGCAATCTGCAACTCGCCGCGATCCTCATAAATCGTCACCCGCCCCCGCACCACCACCTGCATTCCATCCGCCGGACGAAACCGCAGCAGCCGCGCCTTCGAACTGAACATCACCACCCGGATCTGCGCATTCCCATCTTTCAGCGTGAAATAAAGATGTCCGGAATCCGGCGCGCGAAAATTCGAAATCTCTCCCTCCACCCACGCATCGGAATACTCCCGCTCCACATGCGCCCGCACCGCCGCCACCAGCGCGCGCACCGTCCACACCCGCCGCTCCGGCGCCGTGAACCTGAATCCGAGCTGATCCCTGAGCTCCATCGGAATACAACGAGTCTAAAACAGATTAAGGCCCGCACGATGCCTATGTAGAGACCCATGAAGCCAGGTTTATGTAGGAACAGGTTTATGTGGGGACAGCCGCCC
>PKVZ01000034.1 GCA_003131635.1 Acidobacteriaceae bacterium | reverse complement strand
GTTTTGTATTTTAACCCCTAGCGGCCAATGATCCCGGGAACAGTTCGTCAGGACGCTTCGAGCAGACAGGCCAGTACCCTTTAAATCAAATTTTTCTGTTGCGGGATCAGTGTCGAATCGCGATGAACAAAGCTGCGCTTGTCGCAGAATCGACGCAATCGCATGTACAGGAAATCGGCAAATGCTTCGAGGGATTTTGCCAGACGACGCGGCGCACACGCCTGCCGCCAGTGCTTTCTGACCACGCGCCTGGCCTCAACGCCCCCACGAAGAAATGCCACCGCACAATTGAGCGGATTCCACCAGTTGAATTCGCTGACCAGCCGCAGATATTCGTGCACATGGATCTCTGGTGAGCAATTGATGGCATAATCGCTGTTTGGGTGCCTACGGTAGAAGAGGCCCGGCTCATCGATATTCACATAGGCGCCGTGTTCCAGAATCTGGAGGCTGAACTTCAGGTCCCCGAGCAACCGATAACTGGCGTCTCCCATAACGCCGGCGGCGGCGGTCCGCCGAAACATGATATTGGAGGGGCCGCCGACGGCATTTGTCATTCGACTGAGGCAGAAATTAATCACGCGGCGCCCCGAATGTGACCCCGGAAACGCAGACCAGGATCCTTGGACCTTCAAATCAGGATCGGTGGGCAAGTAGCCGCAGGTGACCAAAGCGACATCTGGCCGCGTCTCGAGAATATTCAATTGCTTTAGCAACACCCGATCGAGCAACACGTCGTCAGCGCAGAGCAATTTAAAATAGCGTCCCCGGGAATTCGCTAAACAGCGGTTTCCGTTTTCACAAGCTCCCAGATTCGAAGGATTCCGAAGGTACCGAATGCGTTGATTCTTAAACAAGCGTACGACCTCTTCCGTGTTGTCCTCAGATGCGTTGTCGATAATTAGAATTTCGAAATCGTCCAGGCCTTGGCGCATGATCGACGCAATTGCATCGGGAAGAAGGTGTGCAGAATTGAACGTGGGAATTGCAATGGTAAGAAGGGGTTCTTCGGTCGCCATATTGGGAAAGCTGAGAATCGGCCTGCACTGATACTGCCGGCATACGCGAACCGGCAAGATCAGGCGCGACCTGCGGATGAAACATCTATCATACCAAAGCCCTCACGTTTTGTTCTTGACGAAGCCTCAGGCGCGTTCCTAAGGCGTATGCCAGAGTCTTCGGTACTTTTGAAACAGGAACGTCGACCACGCCAGTCCCGGGAAACTGCCAAGGCAGCAACTAACCACGATTCCCCTGGCACCATATAGCCGCCCAAAGATCAAGGTGCATGCAGTCACGGTCAAGGCTCCGACGATTGCATTGGCGAGCAATACCTCCTGTTTATGCGCCCGAAGATAATAGGCCTGTGCAAAGATGATGACATTTGTGATCATGGTAAGCATCAGCATGGCGATGGAAATCGGGTCCAGGAGACGCTGAGCGAAACGGATGTGCTCCAGGTTTAGGCAGAGACACCCAAGCCACGCAGTTAGAGCCCCTAAGATCGAGACCGCAACGGACTGTCGGAGCGCCTGAAAAAATACTTGATCTAACCGGTCGAATTCCTTGCGGGCGACCAGAGTTCCGAAGGGCGCAGATTTTGTACCCACCCAAGAAACTGCGATGGCCTGAATCGCATTTGCCAGACTGAGGGACATTCCCATCCGTCCAGCCTCCACGGGACCGCGGAATGCGAACAGGACTGGATTAAAGAGCCAGAAGATAAAGTAGCCACAAAACCAGCTCACAGCGATTCTCCACTGGAATGGCCACACTTCTTTCCCCCAACTGATTCGATTCGGTCCAACTTGATACCTCAGTAATCCGATCAACAATTTACGTTTCCCAAACAGCCACACAAAGGAGGAGATTGCCATTCCGAACAACATCATCGATGGTGCGAAAAGGCCATGGCGGCTCGCCAGAACGAGCCAAGCCAGCAGACTTCCTGTCACCGACTGCATGAACCGGAGACGCGCCACCTCTGGCACATATCCGCAACCTTCCAGAAAAGACAATAATGGATCAAGCTGGAAGTTGAGCACCGCCATCAATGCAGCAAGACACCAAGGAAAAAGCCAAGAAACAGCGTGCCCGGTATGGTCTTGCGTAGAAAAGAAATAAACCCCGAGAGGAAGCAATGTCGCGAACATCAGCAGCGCGGCCACCGAATACCAGCGGACCGACTTCTGAATTACAGAGGCGAGGCGGGTATGGGCAGTGGGGTTTCCGGTGATTTCATGATCACTGGATATCGACAGCCTAGCACGTTCGTGACTTGCCATCTGCAAGATCACAAAGGAGAAGCCCAGCTCAAAAACGATCTGCATGGCAACCAGGCTTCCAAAGGTGTAGTAATACCCCTGCTCGGCAGGGGAAAGGAACCGTGCGATCAAAGCAACGGTGATGAGACCGGCTGCGCTGCCCCAGAATCTCGCAAGAACCGTGAATCCAATCGCTCGATCAAGCCCCAGAACGGTTCGCATCCAGTGACGAATACGATCGATGCCTGATGAATTCAGCGGGAGCGGGGCGATTTCAGGGTGGCCGTCAGACATTCAGCGGCCCCCAGTTGAGAACCCAACTCGCGATCGGAGACGAAGTAGGTTGATCGACAATCGGCAGAACTGCACCTGAAATGATTTTATCGCAGAGATCTCCACTCGAGCCCTGTTTTCGGGCCGCTCTTAGTCGCATTCGACTGTCACGCCTGAGAATTATAGCGTCGCGGGCTGAATCGTGCCTGCCGGTTCAGCCATACGAAAAGAAAATCGGGCTGAGCGGATTCCATTTTTAAAGTAACCTGCGATTCCAACCTCTTGCTCAGAAGAGGTATTCTTGACCAGGCTGGCATAACGGGATAAGGTTGCATTTCACGTAAGGGCGCAATCTTCGCGAGGAAATCACGGGTATGGAAATCACTTTTCCGATCGAACCCCTCAGAACAGCCTAGAGTCAGACAAGGAAAAAACAGGACGAATGATGAACGCAAGTGAAGCAAATCAGCTGGAGGTGGTCCTACAGCGGATCGGGTCGGAATCGTTCGAGGCAGCGCAGGCTCGCGAAAAAAGTACATTCGCCAATTTTGCCGGACAAAACGAAGAACGTCTCATTCTCTTCGGTGCGGGCCCGCTTGGCAGACTGGTGCTTCACGGCCTTAAACAGGCGGGATTGCGGCCGATCACCTTTGCCGACAATAACGAGCGGCTATGGAACACCGACATCGAGGGTGTGCCTGTCCTTGCGCCCTCTACCGCATCGGATCTCTATCGCGACTCGGCGTGTTTCGTAGTCACGATTTATAACGGGTCTCCGGCTCGCCACCAACTGAAGGCGCTAGGCTGCAAGAATGTAGCGCCCTCTGCAGCCTTATTCTGGAAATACGGGGAGGTTTTTACTCCAAATTTCGGAATAGAACTCCCCCACAAACTACCCGCATATGCCGATGAGATCAAAGCGTGTCGAGAGGTTCTGGCAGACGAGGACTCGCGACGCGAACTTGCCGGGCAACTCGAATGGCGCTATTGGCTGGACGATGACGCACTTCCACCGTCATTAAGTCCTTCGGAAACATACTTCCCGATGGACCTGATGGTGCCCTCTGAAGAGGAGGTTTTTGTCGACTGCGGCAGTTTTCAAGGAGATATACTTCCGAGCTTTACTTCTCATTGGAACGGAAAATTCAAGCATATTTTCGCAATCGAACCTGATCCTCAGAACCGGGAAGTCTTGGGAACGACGGCAGGAAACCTGGGCTTGAAGGACCGACTAACTGCACTTCCTTACGCAGTCGGCCAGCAAAGTGGCATGGTGTCCTTTGCATCCACCGGGACAATGGCGTCGCGGGTTGTGGATGGTGGGGAGCCGTCAATTTCCGTGGAGTGTCGAAGGCTGGATGATATCTCGTGGCCGCTCACGCCAACCTACGTCAAGATGGATATCGAAGGCGCGGAACCACAGGCCCTTGTCGGAGCGACTGGCTTGCTTCGACGGCATCACCCAATCCTGGCAGTTTGCACCTATCACCGAAGTGAGCACCTGTGGCAAATCCCCAATCTCATCCGGTCCATAGCGCCGGAATACAACTTGTTCTTACGCCGTTACGCCGAAGAGTGCTGGGAAGGTGTTTGCTATGCAATTCCCGATCACCGACTAAAACGTGCCTGATATTCCTCGATTTGCTTCCTCGTAAACTCTGCCATGTTCTCGCCCAGTTTCCAAGCTTGGTACCAGGCTGTCGTCCACTCCAGCGCGGTTTCAATTTTCAGCTTTGGCTGCCAACCGAGTTCGGCGCGAGCCTTGCTGGCGTCCAGCCGGAGAATATGATCTTCGTGCACGCTGGGAACCGAATCGCGAACCCAGGACGCGCCGTTGCCCCACATGTGCACGAGCTTCGTAGCGATGCGCTCGACCGGCCAGATGTCTTCATCGCCAGGTCCGAAGTTGTAGCAGGAACCAAATCGCGCGGACTGGGCGAGCAGCTTCTCGGCTAGCGTCAGATAGCCGTGCAAGGGGTCGAGCACGTGTTGCCAAGGACGGATGGCGTTGGGGCGCCGGATCAAAACAGGTTGTCCGGATCCGAACCCGCGGACCAGATCTGGAATCAGTCTGTCCTCGGACCAGTCCCCTCCGCCAATGACGTTGCCAGCGCGCGCAGTCGCCACGGCCACATGGTGTTCATGCACTCGCTCGATTGGAAAGAATGAGCTGCGGTAGGCCGCGCTGACAATTTCGGCGCACGCCTTGCTTGACGCATACGGGTCATATCCGCCAAGCGGGTCAGATTCACGATAAGGCCAGATCCATGCCTGATTCTGGTAGCACTTGTCCGTCGTGACACAGATCACCGCGCGCACGCTTGGAGTCTTGCGGATCGCTTCCATCAAATGCACCGTCCCCATGACGTTCGTGGCGTATGTACCCACGGGATCGGCGTACGAGCGGCGAACGATCGGCTGTGCCGCCAGATGAAAGATGACCTCCGGCGCAAATTGCGTCATCGAGACTTCGAGCTTGTCGTAGTCGCGAATGTCGCCGCGAACGTCATCAAGGACCGTACCCACGGATGCCAGACTGAACATGTTGGGTTCAGTGCAAGGGTCGAGAGAGTACCCTCGAATCTGCGCCCCCAGCCTACTCAGCCACAGCGCAAGCCAACTGCCCTTGAAACCAGTGTGACCGGTTAGGAAAACGCGACGCCCCTGCCAGGTTTTCACCATGTCTTCCACGGTGCCCTCCCGTCGGCCCACAGCTCTTCGAGCCGTTGCTTGTCGCGCATGGTATCCATTGCGTGCCAGAATCCGTGGTGCAGAAATGCATGCACCTGGCGTTGTGCGGTGAGGCTGTCCATTGGTTCCCGTTCAAACAACCACGCATCCTTGTGGATTTCATCCAGCACTTTCGGTGACAACACAAAGAAACCACCATTGATCCATCCGCCTTCACCCTGTGGCTTCTCCTGAAACGAAGTGATGACGGTTCCATCCATCCCCAATGCGCCGAATCGCGCTGCTGGCTGCACGGCCGCGATAGTCACCCGACCTCCATGCTGCTTGTGGAAAGCGATGCTCGCCGAGATATCGATGTCGCTCACGCCATCTCCGTAGGTCATGCAGAAGGGGTCTTCGCCCTCGATATAGCGAGCCACTCTTTTCAGGCGTCCCCCGGTGCCTGTCTGATCTCCGGTATCCACGAGCGTCACCTTCCAAGGCTCCGCGACGCTCTGGTGAACTTCCCTCGAACGCTTCTGCATGTCAAAGGTCACATCGGACATATGAAGGAGATAGTTAGCAAAGTACTCCTTAATCATGTATCCCTTGTATCCGCAGCAGATGACGAAATCGTTGATCCCATGATGTGAATACAGCTTGAGGATGTGCCAAAGGATCGGCCGCCCGCCGATCTCGACCATCGGTTTAGGTCGGATGGTTGTCTCCTCACTGAGACGCGTTCCCAAGCCGCCTGCAAGAATCACTGCCTTCATTTGCTCTCCCAGTCGATGTCCTTAAGCTACGCGCGAAGACACGAGACCGAGGGTCTGTCGCGACCCGCGGGGTTAAGGACCATGCGGCAAAATCATCCTCATCATAAGCTATTCACGCCGGCAATCAAGCGCATCTCAAGCAGTTTGAATGGTATGATTTGGATACCCATCGATCCATGACGGATGACCCGGCTCAGCTTCGCAAGCGGATTCTCGACCTGGCCGCGCAATATTTCTTGGAATCCTCGCCCGCGGGAGATTTTATTCCCGGAGTTTCACCTGTTCCCGTTTCCGGCAAAGTGATCGATGGTGCTGATGTCAGCGCGGTTGTCGATTCAGCTCTCGACGGGTGGTTTACTACCGGCCGATTCGCGGAAACCTTCGAACGGAATCTGGCACGGTTTGTCGGCGTCCGTTCCGCATCGCTGGTTAACTCGGGCTCATCGGCCAATCTTGTTGCCCTCTGCGCGCTGACCTCGCCCAAACTTGGGGACCGACAGCTCAAGCCCGGGGACGAAGTCATTACCGTCGCGGCAGGATTTCCTACGACGCTGAATCCGATTTTTCAAAATCGTCTCCTGCCAGTTTTCCTGGACGTTACCGTTCCGGAGTATGAGATCGATGTGCGCCAGCTTGAAGCGGCGCGCAGCGACCGGACAAAGGCTGTATTCCTCGCCCATACGCTGGGGAACGTCTTCGATCTCGACGCAGTTACTGCCTTTACCCGGAAACATAATCTCTGGCTGATCGAAGACTGCTGCGATGCGCTCGGTTCGACCTACAAAGGACGAAAGGTCGGCACGTTTGGCGATATTGCCACTTTGAGCTTTTATCCTGCGCACCACATTACAACCGGAGAAGGCGGCGCCGTTCTTACCGATAAGCCGGCTCTGCAGGTGCTGATTGAGTCTTTTCGCGACTGGGGTCGCGACTGCTGGTGCGATCCCGGCAAAGACAACACGTGTGGCAAGCGTTTTGAGTGGCAATTAGGTTCGTTGCCGTGCGGCTATGATCACAAGTACACCTATTCGCACATCGGGTACAACCTCAAGGCCACAGATATGCAGGCCGCTCTAGGAGCTTCTCAGCTCAACAAGTTGCGTGAGTTTATCGCTCGCCGGAAGGAGAATTTTCATCATCTCAAGACAGCGTTGGCCGGGCTTGAGGAGTCTCTGATATTACCAGAAGCAACAGCACACTCCGACCCAGCATGGTTTGGTTTCCCTATTGGCGTACGCGAAGATGCTCCATTTCGGCGTGAGGATCTGATTCGCGCGCTGGATGCGAACAAAATCGGTACGCGCCTTCTCTTCGGTGGCAATCTCCTCCGTCAGCCTGCCTATCAGGATTGCGAGTATCGCGTGGCTGGAGAGCTTCGTAACACCGATTTTGTAATGAACAACGTGTTTTGGGTTGGCGTATACCCGGGTCTGGCTCCGCTGATGCTCGACTTCGTGGCTAAGACAATCACGGAATTCATTGCGCAGGCCAAGGCTCGACGGGGAGAGAAACAGCCGACACTCGCCCGCCTTGGCTGAGAGAAGAAAACTGCTAGTATTCCTCGATGAAGAATACCTGCGTCAACAAAATCGGATAACGAGGCGAATGCCGAACGAAAGTAAAGTGGATCGTCTGGAAGTTGTTCTGCAGCAGATCGGGTCGGAATCGTTCGAGGCCGTACGGGCACGCGAAAAACGGACTTTCGCCAGCTTTGCCGGACCGAATGAAGAGCGTCTTGTTCTCTTCGGCGCGGGCGCGCTTGGCAGGCTCGTGCTCCAAGGGCCGCAACAAGCCGGAATGCGGCCGATCGCCTTTGCCGATAATAACGAGCGTCTATGGTACACCGAACTCGAGCCTGATCCTCAGAACCGGGACGCTTGGTAGTGGGCTACTTTGGAACGAAAGTAGCCCACTACCGGACGCTTTAGAGGCGGCAACGAGAAACATGGGCTTGGCGGACCGGATAACTGTCGTTCCTGCGCAGTCGGGGAAAAAAACGGTCTAGTGTCCTTTGCAGCCACTGGTACAGTAACGTCTCAGATCGTGGAAGGTGGGAGGCAGGTACTCTCCGTGCAATGTCGAAGGCTGGGTGATATCTCGTGGTCCGCCACACCAACTTATATCAAGATGGATATTGAGGGAGCGGAACCCCAAGCACTTATCGGAGCGACTGACTTGCTTCGACGGCATCACCCAGTCCTGGCAGTTTGCACCTATCACCGAAGTGAGCACCTGTGGCAAATCCCCAATCTCATCCGGTCCATAGCGCCGGAATACAACTTGTTCTTACGCCGTTACGCCGAAGAGTGCTGGGAAGGTGTTTGCTATGCAATTCCCGATCACCGACTAAAACGTGCCTAATTCTCCTGTGTTATTCTTTCCGAAAAGTCAATCCAGAGCGCCAGGAAGGCTGCTGGGATCCTTAAGCCAATGATTCATTCTTCTCCCATTGTCTGTTTCGGTGCCGGTAATCTCGGTCGACGTATCGCTCTGGCCGTCCACCCAGTTTTGTTCTGCGACAACAACTCGGCCTTGTGGGGCACCGTTTGTGAAGGCGTTCCCGTCGAGTCGCCGGCAACAGCCGTGCAGCGCTACAGGCATGCCACTTTTGTTGTTACTATCTGGCACCCGAGCCGCACCGAAGGAATGATGGACCGCGTCAACCAGCTCAGGACTCTCGGGGCGTCCAATATTGTCCCGTTCCCGGCATTGTTCGCTGACTACGGAGATCGGTTGCTGCCGCATGGGTTTTGGGAGCGACCGAGTTATTATGTCGAGCACGATGAAGAGATCCGGCGTGGACGAGCCTTGCTGGACGGGGAGGGACGCGAGGAGTTTGACCGTCAGATGCGCCTCCGCTTGGGGGATGTCTCTGGTCAAGTGATCAATTCGGGGGTCCAATATTTCCCGCCTTTTTCACTCGGCCGGAATGAGGTTTTCGTTGACTGCGGTGCTTTTGATGGTGACACCATTGCCCAATTTCGCCGTGCTACCGACGACCATTTTGACCAGATTATTGCATTTGAGCCGGATCCGGTGAATTTCGCGGCATTGAAGTCGGCCATCAACGGCGATCCACGAATCACACTGCACCCATATGCGACAGGTTCGCGGCGCGAAACCGTTCGTTTCACTATGGACGGCACAAGCTCCCGGATCTCGTCAGTCGGAACTTGCGAAGTGCAAATCGTTACGCTCGATGAGGCACTGCGTGGGATCGCGCCGACCTGTATGAAATTCGACATCGAAGGGAGTGAGCCCGACACGCTGCAGGGAGGTTGGCAAACGATTGCGCGGCGTCGCCCGAAAATGGCGGTCTGCATCTATCATTGTCCCGATCACTTGTGGAGCATCCCCCTGCTATTGAATGAGTTGCTTCCCAATTCACGCTTTACCCTGCGCACGTACTATGCGGATGGATATGAGTGCGTCTGCTACTGCATTCCGAATTAAGACCACCCCGCGAGCGCTGCCGGTCTCATACTCCAAAAAGTTTGCGTTTGGTGATCTACGCCCTCATTCGGGCAAGGGGTCTACGATCATGTTAGCCAGAAACTCCTCGCGCGGAAGAAATGGAAACAAATCCTCCAAGGGCTTCGAAACGAATGAGCCATCTGGCTTTTGGTAGGACTGTAGACGAGGCGCGCGCAACTCATCCGGCAGCACATTTACGTCGCACACTACCGGTCCTTTCATGTCCAGAACCCGGCGAATCTCCACGCGAAGATTCTCCTGATTCTTGATCACAGTCGAACTCAATCCAAAGGACGCTGCCACTTGAGTCAGATTGGGAACGGTCAGGCCATTGCTTTTGTCGGAACCCAGTTTCGCTTCGCCGAAATAGGCCTTTTGCGATGCCCGAATCGAAGAATAGCCATCGTTGTTCATTACGAAGAACTTGATCGGCAGCTGCAGACGGCGGATGGTTTCCAATTCCTGAATGTTGAACATGAATCCGCCATCGCCATCCACAGCCACCACCTCACGACCCGGATTCGCCATCGCGACTCCGATCGCCATCGGGATGCCATAGCCCATCGCGCCGAGCCCGGCCGTGTGAAAAAGGCGCTGGGAATGCAGCGTAGGAAAGGCAAGCAGATAAATCTCAATGGCCGATCCAGAGCTACCGACCACAAGCCTGTCTTCGGGTTTGACTTCGGTGCCGATCACCTCGGCCAGGTGAAAGACTGATACTGGTCCTTCGGGTTTGCGGTGCTCCTCTGTGACCACGGGATAACGAGTTTTCCAATCTGCGCAACGCGCATCCCAGGCAGAATGGTCACTGAGCCGAATCGAGGTTTTTTGGCTCAAAATCTCGGCTAGGAAGTTTTTTGCATCGGCCTGGATTGGCTGCTGCACGTGTGGATGGAGCTTTTTGAGTTCCGCCTTGTCAATATCCACAACTGCTTTGTGTGCTCCACGAGCCAAGTTTTGAGGCGCGTATCCTGTGATTGCGAAGTCCAGACGGGCACCGATGGCAAGCAGAAAATCTGAGTTTTGGAGGGCGAAGTTTGCCCCGCGCGCCGCGACCGAACCTGGTCGGCCAACATAGAGAGGATCGTTGCTCGGGACCAAATCCGCCGCGCACCATGTCGCCACGGTGGGGATTCCAAGCAGCATCCGGAGCTGTTCAAACTCCTTCTCCGCATGGCCCAGGCGTATACCGTTACCTGCGAAGAGCAAGGGCCTTTCAGCGTGATTTAACTTCTGAAGGAGACGCGCGACTTCCGCGCTCAGCGAGAAGTCAGCAGGAGGCTTTGTCAATTCCGCAGGATCAAAGCCGCGCAACGCAGAGGGCAATTCAATCGGTGAGGCCTGGACATCCAGTGGGATATCGATCCACACCGGACCGGGACGGCCGTGGAAGGCAAGATAGACGGCCTTCTCCAAATGGTAACGAATGTCGCTCGGATTGAGAACCGTGACAGCATATTTCGTAATCGGCTTTACGATCGAGACTATGTCCACTTCCTGCACCCCAAGTTGGCGCATGCCCAGTGGCCAACCGTCCTTATCGAACATCCGGTCTGGCCTTTTGACCTGTCCGGATATGACGAGCATGGGCGTCGAGTCCAACCATCCCCCCGCAACCCCCGTGACGGCGTTCGTGCCACCGGGTCCGGTCGTCACCATACAGACGCCCAGATGATTCGTGGCTTTGGCATAGCTCTCGGCGCCCATGGCACTGGCCTGCTCGTGCGAATTGCAGACCGGTTTGATCGCAGCCTCGCAGGCAAGTGAGTGGTTCAGATGCATGGCGCCACCGCCGGTTACAAGAAAGACGTGCTTCACCCCTTGATCAGCGACAAAACGGACTACATAATCGGAGAGCTTCATTGGTCCAATCTTAGATGGGATTCGGGAAAGATCATGGAACGCCGAACGCTTCAATCCCTTGTGAAGACTTCCTGCGCGGTCAGACCCCGCGCGGCGAGCAGCGCGTCCATCAACTCGCGCACCGCCCCATTGCCTCCCGGAGCCCTGGCAATAAAGTTCGCGCGCGCCAAAACCACCGATGCCGCGTTTGCTGGAGCCGCAGATATGCCCGCAATTGCCATAGCCGGCAGATCGTTAACGTCGTCGCCCATGAAGCAGACTTCTGAGAGTTTCACTCCGGCGGCAGCGGCGAATTCGCGAAGCGCCGCAGCCTTATCGCGGCATCCCTTGGCGACATGACGTATGAGCATCTTCTCGGCGTAGCGGTCTACTAAGGGGCTATTCTCGCCTGAGATCAGGGCTAGGATCAGGCCGGCGCGGCGCGCCAGAGAAACTCCCATGATGTCGGCGAAGCAAAAGCGCTTCCACTCTTCACCACCAGGTCCCCACCAAAGCCCGCCGTCACTGAGCACGCCGTCGACATCGATGGCCACTGCCCGGATCGTCTCCAGGCCGCCCGCTGCAAAATTCTCCTGGACCATGCAGTTAGACCATGGCGCCCACGCGGCGGAGTTTCTTGATGACCGGAAACTCCCGCTCATAGACGCGCTTGATTCCGTCACCTTTCGCTTGCTCCCAGAGCCGGATGTCGCGTACCAGCCGCGAGATACCGTTCGGCTCCAGGGACGCCGCATGATCAGAACCCCACATCGCGCGATCCGTGGTGATGTGGCGCTCTACACAGCAGGCTCCAAGTGCGGCCGCGCAGACGCTGGTCGGAATCCCCGTCTCATGTCCGGAGTAGCCTACGGGTACACCATATCGTTCGGCCATCGCCGGTATCGCGCGCAGATTCAACTCATCGTAGGTCGCTGGGTATGTACTTGTGGTGTGCATCAGAACAAGATCCTCTTTGCCCAGAACTTCGACTGCATGGTCAATCTCGGCGTAGGTGCTCATTCCGGTTGAAAGAATAATCGGCTTTCCAGTGGCACGGATATGGCGCAGCAGCCGATCGTCTGTCAGTGATGCGGAAGCGATTTTGTAAACCGGAGTGCGAAATCCTTCCAGGAAATCCACCGAGGCCTCGTCCCACGGTGAGGCGAACCAGAGCATCTTGACCGAATTGCAGAAGGCGTTGATCTCTTCGTACTCTTCCTGCTCGAACTCGAGACCGTACTTGAGGTCTCCATTCGTCGGGCCAAAGGGATTCTCCCGGGGCTTGGCCAACTCTTCCTGCGTGTAAACGACATCAACGGTGCGTTTCTGAAACTTAACCGCGTCGCAGCCGGCAGCTAAGGCTACGCTGATCAGTCTCTTGGCAACATCAACGTCACCATTATGGTTAATTCCTATTTCTGCAACGATGAAACAGCGTTGATCGTCTCCGACCAGCCGATTGCCAATCCGGATTGTACTCATCGGAGAACTCCTTGGGATACGCGCCTAGCGGGGTTGCGCAACTCGGCGCCCCGCAGCTGAATATTACATCTGTCGCCGCCTGGATGGCCAGAGCTACGAGATATTGAAGGATCAAGTTAACACATTCGCTTAGCGGACGCCACCCTTCTCCAACTCCGGCTGCTGTTCGCAGACGGAGCGTTCCACCCAGTCGCAGAGCATGTGTCCGCAGAGTATATGCCCCTCCTGGATGCGAGCGGTATCTTTCGAAGGGATGCGAAGAGCAACATCAGCGATGGCAGCTATTTCCCCGCCGCCCTGTCCGGTAAACGCAACTGTGAATGCGCCAATCTGCCGCGCCGTTTGGAGGGCGGCACAGACGTTCTTGCTGGAGCCGGAAGTTGAGATGCCTACCAGTACGTCACCCCTGGTGCAGAGTCCCTCTACTTGGCGCTGAAAGACTCTTTCGTACCCGTAGTCGTTGCCAACGGCCGTTAAGACCGACGTATCCGTGGTCAGTGCAATTGAGGGAAAGGCGCAACGCTCCCGCCGGAATCTACCCATCAACTCCGCAGCAAGGTGCTGAGAGTCCGCGGCGCTACCCCCATTTCCGCACCAGAGTACCTTTTTGCCGGCTAGAATGGCACGGGTCATTTCCTCGGCTATCCGCTGCAGCAGCGATTGCTGGTCGCGCAGCGAACCGATAACCGCGAGATGATCCTCAATGGCTTGACTAAAAACCGAAGATGGATCGAAAGCAAGCGACATGTCTGCTCCTGGCTAGGGGTCGATTCGGGAATACCGGCAGCTTGCTGAGGTTCTATGCACCGCTCCAAAAGCTGGTCGCGAAGCTGTGCCTGAAATATCATCGGGTCGCAAAGTAAGCATACACAATTGGGCATGCTCCGTGTACTGTATGGAGTTGAACGCAACCTCTCGCGGTTGAACAGGAGCGTTGGCTGTCCGCAAAGCGCACCGCGTAAAAGCACCACAGGATTGGAATAAAAGCAGTCATATTGGAGGGTGGGCTCGGGACGAGGCTTAGTGAAGAAACGGTCATATGCCCAAAGCCGATGGTCGAGATCGGCGGTCGACCGATCCTGTACCACGTTCTCAAGATCTATTCGCAACCCGGAACCAACGACTTCATCATTTGTTGCGGATATAAGGGTTATCTTATCAGCAGTACTTCGCACGTCGGACGTCATTTTTCGATATGAAAAAGAAACCGAATGCCGGTGCATCTGAGCCTCGCAGAGCCGTAGCGCGTAACTCTGGTCGATACCGGAGATAATACGGGTCTGGAAAGTGGCACAATATCTCGAGCATGACGATCCCTTCTGCATGACGTACGGAGATGGTGTAAGTGATATCGACATTTCGGCAGCCATCGACTTCCACAGGAGTCGTCGCCGCAACGTGACGGTAACGGCGGTCCAGCCACCCGCTCGATTCGGCGGATTGGGCATCGACGGGACCACCATCTCCGCCTTCCAGGAGAAGCCAAAGGGCGAGGGAGGATGGATCAACGGAGGATTCTTTGTTCTCTCCCCGGCGGTCTTCAATGAGATCTGCGATGATTCCTCGATGTTCGAAGGCGAAGCGATGCAGAACCTCACCTTGAAGCGGCAAGTGCAGGCCTATTTCCACCGCGGCTTCTGGCAGCCGATGGACACGCTGCGAGACAAACAACGGCTGGAAGAACTCTGGGCGAGCGGTAAAGCGCTATGGAAAACGTGGTAAATCCGTGCCCAAGCCGCTGGGTCTTCATACCGTACCCGATCACGGTTGGCCTCCGCTCCGGACGCAGTGTGCGTAGGCCTGACCATAGAAAGGACGGCGCAGCACGTCCTTGGGCTATGTTCAGGTCGGAGATGATCATCCCTCCTTTGGAAGACTGATGAGCCCAGCGAACCCTCTTCCCCGGCAGGACCTGGAATTGATTCTGGAGCACACCGCTCCACTTTGGGAGGAAGTACGCGGCTCGCGCATTTTTCTGACCGGCGGAACAGGCTTCTTCGGCTGCTGGCTGCTCGAAAGTTTTTGTTTTGTGAATCATCTGCTCGGCCTCGGGGCCAGGGCCACCATACTGACGCGTAACCCTGAAGCTTTCGCCAAAAAGTGCCCGCATCTAGCAGCGGACAATGCTGTAACGCTCCATGCCGGCGATGTACGCAGCTTTTTGTTTCCCGAGGGAGAATTCAGGTATCTCATCCACGCAGCCACCGAGGTCAGTGCGAAGCAGGCTGCGGAAGCCCCTTGTGAGATGCTCTCGACCATCATCGCAGGCACAGAGCGCGCTCTCGAATTTGCGCTCACGCATGGGTCAAGAAAGTTCCTTCTGACCAGTTCGGGCGCGGTGTATGGGAAGCAACCCGCCGACGTGACGCATCTCCCAGAAAGCTATACCGGAGCGCCGGATCCAGTGGATCCGGCCAACGTCTACGCAGAAGGCAAACGGACTGCTGAACTCCTTTGCGCCCTTTATCAGAAGACTGGCCGCATCGAGTGCAAAATTGCGCGCTGCTGGGCTTTCTGTGGTCCGTATCTTCCCCTCGACCAGCACTTTGCCATCGGCAACTTCATCGGGGACGTTCTTGCAGGCAGGCCAATTCAGATTAAGGGCAACGGAACCCCGAGAAGATCGTATTTGTATGCTGCCGACCTGGCCGTGTGGCTCTGGACAATATTGTTTCGGGCACCGGAGCTCGTGCCTTTCAATGTGGGGTCAGCGCATGATGTGAGTATTCTGGAGTTGGCGCAAACGGTCGCTATGACTCTCAACCCGCAAACGGAAATTCGTGTCGCCCAAGAAGTGGTTGCCGGGGCCACCCCGCTCCGCTACGTTCCCTGCGTTGATCGTGCCCGCGAAGTGCTCGGGCTGCGCCAGATCATCGGACTGGAGGAATGCATCCGCAGGACCGCTAAATGGTATGCGGAGTAAAACGACTCTGACTTAAACCGCGACTGGCAACTATTCTTGTCCCTACATGAATCTTCCCCGCGACAGTTAGATCTCACAAAGGGCTGCATCACGCTGCTAAATTGGTCTTTACGGTGACTGGCTTGCGCCGAGCATAGACAAAGCCGCCGACTACGCCAAGAAATTGCGCACATGCCCGTGCCGCGAGCATCGCCGGAGAAAGTAGTCCGATGACGATATCTTTCTTGACCGCTCGCAGTGAAAACGGCAGTGTGCTGACCAGAAAGGCCGCGATTATTGCAGCGGAAGCAGGTACCCTCGGCCGCAGCGTTAGGTCAAGAGCCAGCGCCATTACCAGCGTGGGCACGAATAACAGCTGAAGTTTCATCAGTTGCGGCGTATGGCTGTCTTTCACGGCCTTGCTGCGATTTTTGCGCACGGCGAGAATGCGCCAGAAAGCGAATTTATATTTCTTCTTGAGATATTTCGAGAGCGTGTCGGGATGGGTGTGGTAGACAAGCGCAGTCGGGGCGAACTTCATCTTCCAGCCGCGGGCTGACATTCGGTATGAAAGTTCGATGTCTTCGGCGCAAGCCAGCGGGAACGATGTGTCGTAACCCGCCATCTCCAAGAAACGGTCGCGACGGAACGCAGCGGAGTACGTATCGATGAAATCGATGTTGGAGAGGCGCGCCATGAGACGGTACTTGTCTTCGTATTCGATCTGAACGAATCGAGCAACCAAGCTCTTTTGACAGGTGCGGTAAACTCCTTTTGCTCCCACCACGTCGGGATTCTCAAAAGGCTCGATCATGGCGTCTAGCCAGTTTGATGTCGGAACGCAATCGTCATCGGTAAAAAGGATAATCGTCCCGCAAGTCGCGAGCGCGCCGCGATTGCGCGCTGCTGCCGGCCCGGCATTCGCCTGGCTGACGAGGCGAATACTGGGATATCGCCGCACAACATCCGCCGTGTTGTCGGTCGAGCCGTCGTTGACGACAAGAATTTCTACGCTCCTCCCCGCCGTGTGCTGCACCAATGCATCCAGGCAATGACCAATGCGAGAAGCGCCGTTAAACGTCGGGATGATGATCGATGCTACGGACTCGTCTGGGATGGACACTTCAGCTGCTGCCTTCCATAGCTAGATGGCGCCGCCAAGATGGGACGGAAAGCTGGCCGCACTGTTTCGCCGAACCGCAACCGGTTCTAATCGCCACCTTGAGGACTCGGGGTTGTGGTTATTGCGCGGTGGCCGGGTTGAGACTGCTTAGACGACTCAGTTTTCTGGTGCTGACTGCCGCGCAACAGATACTTGGACAGGGTGACGAAGCCCTTCAGGTTGCGCTGCAGTTCGCGGCGATCCTTCAGTGACTGCTTCAGTTTGTAGAAAAGATAAGAAGGACTGAGATAGAAGCTGCGCCGCGCCCGGTCGCAGAAGCTGACCAATTGCTCGTGTGTGATGTTCGGCAGCGTGACGACGCTGTTGTGGAGACCGTCCTTCGTCAACCACGCGCCCCAGTCCTCGATCTGAATGTAATCCCGCTTCTTGGCTTCCTCGTACGCGGTCGTACCGGGATACACCATGATGGGAAAGAATTGAGCAGTGTCGGGTTGCAGCTTCTTCGCGAACTTCAGCGTCTTTTCCATACTGGCCGGCGTCTCGTTCAGGTTGCCGACCATGAAGCAGCCATGCACCATGATCCCTGAATCCTGGCAAATGCGGACAAAGCGATGAGCCTCGTCGTGATACTTCGCGTCGCGGCGGTCGTCGTTGTTCTTCTTCATGCCATTGATCACTTCCACGTCGCCGCTCTCGAAGCCAACACAGAATAGACGCGCACCAGCCTTGTGCAGCGTGGAGAGCAGTGCGCTTTCGGCTCCGATATCAGCACGACAGTTGGCGTCGAAGGGCAGCTTATTGTTGCGTCGGATCAGTTCCTTGGCCAGCTCCAAAGTGCGTGGCTTGCTGATGATGAAAGTATCGTCTTCCAGCATGACCGTCTTGATTTCCGGCATTTCGCGGGAAACGAAGTCAAACTCGTCGGCCACATTCGCCACCGAACGGTAGCGCATCGTGTGC
The DNA here is from genome assembly GCA_003131635.1 of Acidobacteriaceae bacterium. Taxonomy (GTDB): domain Bacteria; phylum Acidobacteriota; class Terriglobia; order Terriglobales; family Acidobacteriaceae; genus Sulfotelmatobacter. Next base: position 25,347 of record PKVZ01000034.1, on the reverse strand, counting down.
CCACTGAACGCCTGCGGATAGACGCAGAACGAGCAATGATAGGGGCATCCGCGGCTGGTATCGAAAACCACTAGCGGCCACAACGAGTGCCCGTAGAAGTAGTCCGGCGTGTGCAGAAATTGCCTATAGACTTCCGAGACGAAGGGCAACTCATCAAGATTCTTGATGGCTTCGCGGGGTTTGTTGGAAACAATCTCGCCCGTTTCGGCGCGACGCCATACCAAACCATCGACCGCGGAAAGATCCGCGCCACAGGCTCTTGCTGCCAGCCAGTCGCGCACCGTGTATTCGTACTCGCGTATGGCCACAGCCTGCAGGGACGCTGACATAGCCAAGGTCTCTTTGGGCAATGATGACACATGGCGTCCAACCATCAGCACATGCAGGGTAGGCCTGGCGGCCACCAGCGCCTCAATGACACTGACATCATTTAATATGCTGGGCGTGGAAGTGTCGCAGATAACCGCTTCGATATTCTTGGCTGCAATCCGGTCGATGACCGCCCGCACCGAGTAACCTGCTGCCGGGGCATCCACCAAGTCCACGTCGTGACCGCTTTTGATCGCCACTCCGGCTGCATGAGCCAGCCACTTGGGGTAATACAAAGTTCCACTCTTGGTGACCGCAGGACTCCGCTGCTCCCGCGAAAATCGCGGATGAAAGGGTGGATTCAAAAACAGTACACGCATCATGTGAGTATATCTTAACCTTGCAAGGGAAACAGATTAAGCTATCAAAGTTGATTACCGATGGATACAGGGTCCACTGCAGCCGGCTCCTGATCCGAGGCCAGCGGTACCAGCCAACACGGGGAGCCCAATTACACGAGGCTAGACCGTTTGTTGTTTTGCCTTCCACAAAGCTTTGATTCTTCGCAAACGCTGGCGGTTCTCCGGAAGTTCGAAGGTAACGTCTAAGCTCTTCCGCAGCCAGATCCAAAATACAGCAACAAAAAAAGCCAGTATAGTCGCCCCTAGCACGATCAGGGTCCGGTGCGGAGAAGATTTCGTATCCGGAGGTACCGCAGCATCCACCACTTGAATAATAGAACCCTCACGCGCCTCGTCGAGTTTCGCGATTTCGAATTCTTTTGCCAGCAACTCGAAAACGGTTTCCTGGTACTTAAGATCGCGGAACCGGCGGAGGTACTCCATCCCGGATTGCGTAACCCTCCCCTTTGAAAGGTTGATGTCCGAACCAACGTCGTCGTTTGATCCTGCCACGCGATTGAGATGTGACTGAAGGGCCGCAAGCTCCTGCTTAGCGAGCACTAGATTGGGGTTATCGTCGGTCGCGAACGATCGCATGCCTTCAATCTGCACCTGTTTGGCCACGACCTGGCCGCGCAAGACTGCGGCGGATTCGATCAGGGCTCGTGCCTGACTGTCGATCTGCAAGACTCCGGTCGATTGCTGAGTCTTGCTCATAGCCACTTCGGCCTCGGTCAGCTTGTCCTTGGCCTGCTGCACTTGCTGTTCGAAAAACAGGCGGCGCCGCGCTGCCTCGGAGATTGCCAGCGAAGCCGAGAGCTTTCGGAATTCTTCGACGTAGCCATTGGCCAGATCGGCAGCCTTCTGCCGGTCGCCGTCCTCGATCGTGAGGCGAATCAAGCCATCCTTAGTACCGGCAACGGCGGTCGTGCGTCGCTCGAGTTCCTTTCGCGTGTCAGACATTCGCTTTTGGCGATACTCTTTCATCAGACCGAAACGCTGGATCATGGCATCTTCGACGGTCCGACTGGTGAGTAAAGCAACGTACATGTCGGCCGAATTCTTGAGACCGAGACCGCCTCCAGCTAGCGAGGCCAGCGATCCCAGCGATCCCATTCCTCCTAATTGCCCCAGCAAAGCTGAACCAACGGACGAATTCTGCTGAGGAGGAAGCAGCACAATCTTCGCCTCGTATCGCACCGGCAAAAGCAGGGAAACCACTATCGCCAGCACAAATGCGCTCAGCACAAAGCGCAAAATAAAACGCTTGCGCTCAAGCAGGACAACCAGGATATCGAGGAGAGAAACCTCAGTTTCAGCTTCCAACGGCTGCGACATTGGTTCGTCGACAACTGTTTCGGGTTGGGTTTCTGTGTGGATCATCGGTTTTGCGCGCGTTTCAACTCTACTATTATTATGCCACCTCTGCAGGGGAGTGATTCTATCAGGCAAGTCCAAACTGCATCTTTCATTCTAAAACAGGCCATGGGTGGACCCGCTATCTGCGCCATTATTTGTCGACTCCGTTTCGTGCTAGTTTTGAGGAGAATCCCAATCTCGGTACAACATGAAAATGAAGAAGCTGCAACGTATAGAACTTTTGAGCAAATTAGACTGTAGTCCAGTTGAGCCCCGAAACCAAAAGGACTTTAGGATGAAGGTTTCAGTTAGAAAAGCAGCGGACGCCGGATGCTGCGCCGTCTGGGCCTGCCGGACGTCCTGTATTCTGGGCTTGCTATTGTGCGGCTGTCTGTTGGCGGGTGCCCAGGACCCCCTATCGGAAAAGCCTGCTGCTACTCCACCTCCGACACCTGGAGTTCAGGCCGCTCAATTGGAACTGCCACCAGTTGACTTGAAATCGCTGCCGCGTAATCTTTTTCAGGATCAGAAGAATTTCTGGTCTGCGCCTTTCCGCATGTCCACGGCTGACCTGCAGTGGGCGGTCCCATTGGCTTTTGCCGGCGCTGCCTTGGTGGCAAGTGACACGGCCATAGAAAAACATGTTCCCACGAACCCCACGACGGTCTCGCATGCGGTTACCGCTTCCAACGCCGGGCTGGCGGCTATGGCTGCCGTAGGTGGAGGAATGTTCGTGTTGGGACATTTCGCACACAATGATCAGGAACGTGAAACTGGGCTTCTCAGTGGAGAAGCCGGCATCGACGCCTATTTGGATACAGAAGTTTTCAAATATGTCTTCGGCCGGGATCGCCCTTTTACCGGCAACGGTCGAGGACAATTTTTTCAAGGTGGGGATTCTTTCCCATCGCAGCATGCCGCTATCAGTTGGGCGATTGCTAGTGTGATTGCGCATGAATATCCCGGCCCCTTGACCCAGTTACTCGTTTACGGCATGGCTGGAGGGGTCAGCGCGGCACGGTTTGTCGGGCAGCAGCACTTCGCAACGGACCTCATCGTGGGCAGCGCGCTAGGGTGGTATACGGGGCGGCAAGTGTTCCGCTCCCACTCTCACTACAGCGATGCGGAGATTGCGAAATGGGGCACGTTTAGCAAGGGTGAGGAAGAGGAAGAGGATAGCGGCCATGAAGCGAAGAATATGGGATCGCCGTATGTGCCATTGGATAGCTGGGTCTACCCCGCGATGGATCGTTTGACCGCGCTGGGGTACATTCACACCGGCTTCACCGATATGCGTCCGTGGACGCGCCTGGAATGTGCGCGCCAGGTCAAAGAGGCTTCGGATCGCATCGCTGAAGACGAAGCGGAACAGAGCGAGGCGGCGCGCCTTTACGGAGCCTTGGAGAAAGAATTTAGCCACGAGATTACCTTGCTCGCTGGCGGCGATAATGCTGAACTTCGCCTCGAGTCAGCCTACATGCGGAGCACTGAGATCGTTGGCAAACCACTTACCGACGGTGATCACTTTGGACAGACCATCGTCAACGACTACGGGCGTCCCGAGGAACAGGGCTTCAACGACGTTACGGGACTGTCGGGCTGGGGGACGTATGGTCCACTGGCGGTTTATGCCCGCGGCGAATATCAACATTCGCCCTTGGCGCCCGCTCTGCCCTTGGCGGCTCGCCAAGCCATATCTGTAGCCGATTTCAGTCGCATCGGCTTACCTTCAGGTACAACTCTCCCCGTTCCGCCCGACACTCCTGTCTCCGCCTTTGACGAAGCCCGATTCCTGGATGCGTATGTGGCCCTGAATCTTTCCAACTGGCAGCTCTCCTACGGAAACCAAAGTCTGTGGTGGGGGCCTTCCCAGGGCGGGCCCATGATGTTCAGCGACAACGCTGCTCCCATCCGGATGTTCCGCGTCAACCGGGTCACACCTTTTACCCTTCCGAGCATCTTTGGATTGCTTGGACCAATGCGGCTGGAGGGTTTCATCGGACAGTACTCAGGATACGAATTCGTGGATGCTCCCTCTGGACTCATCGGCCAGTACGGTCAATCGCTGAATCCGCAGCCCATTGTTCACGGCGAAAGACTCACTTTTAAACCGACCTCCAATCTTGAAATCGGCCTCTCCCGCACCACCGATTACGGCGGGCCGGGATACCCTTTGACCCTGCACACCTTCTTAAGGAGTTTGTTCTCGACGAGCAACACCCTTGCTGGGAACCCCAACAAACCCGGAGCGCGCCGATCCGGAGTGGATTTCAGCTACCGGATCCCTGGGCTGCGGGATGGCATGACTTTCTACGCGGAGGGTCTTGCCGAACATGACGAAATTACTCCGATCATCGGGCCCGACGTCGCGGCTTGGCTGGCAGGAATATACGTCCCCCGGCTGCCCAAGATCCCTAAACTGGACTTCCGAGTCGAGGGCGGTTATACCGATCCTCCCAACAGCGGGGGCGACGTCGCATATGGCGCTTTCTACTGGGATGCAGCTTGGATCACCGGTTTTCAGAATGCCGGTCACCTGATGGGCAGCTGGATGGGACGCCAAGGGCAAGGCGCTCAGGCTTGGACCACTTACTGGTTCAGCCCGCGCAACAAGCTCCAGTTTGGATTCCGGCATCAGAAAGTCAGCCAACAGTTCATTCCGAATGGCGGCACGCTGGCCGACGCGAACGTCCGGGTGGAGTTTTGGCCGCGATCAAGTTTCAGCCTGTCCGCCTCCGTCCAATACGAGCTGTGGAATTTTCCAGTCGTCGCGACCACCAGACAGTCAAATGTGAGCTCTGCAGTGCAAGTATCCTTCTGGCCCAAAGGACTGTCGCGGAAGAACTCGGGACAATGATTTCTCAAAACCGACCCTGAATTGCGGCTTCGCACCTGGCCTGGTTGACATGCATGGGAGAATTAATGGCAAACCGGCAAAAATCATCGCCCAACGAAACATTGCGATTGGACTCGGGTTGATTACCAATAGCATCCCCCGTGAGCCGAGTCCAAAGAGTACCGCGAATGTCACCCACGGGCTAGACGGGGCTGGACAAAGATGATGAGATGGATTAAATATCGGTAACATTGTCAGCAGGGGGCAGAAGTGAGTTTGTATGATTCGCAGTCGCCTTAGCTTCGCACGTTTGTATTTGAAAATTGTGACGCTGCTGCTGCCGGCGTGTGCCTATTTCATCGCCGTAAAGGTGCGCTTCGGTTTCAACTTCTTGTTCTCGCGAACTCCTCCGGCAGGACTGCCGTCCTACTGGAGTATTCTCTTGCTCACCACGATCGTCTGGGCGATTGCCGCTGAAGAGTCAGGTCTCTGGAACGTGGAGCAGTTGTACGCTCCGGGCGGGAAAAGCCGACGGCTGCTGGAAGCTTTGGCGTTTACCTACGCGGTGGTGATGGCGGCCGGCTTTTTATATCGGCAGGCCAGTTATTCGCGGCTCGTGATTGGCGTCAGTGCTGCCGCTCTGTTCGTCCTGGCCACGACTACTCGTGTCATTTTCCGAGTCTTTCTGGAGTTGTTGCGTAAGGATGGCAAAAACGAAGTCAAGATTCTGGTAGTGGGAACGGATCGTTTCGCCCGGCGCGTAGGCACTTCGCTGTTGCATGGTGAAGTGTTGCCTTGCCGCATTATGGGTTATGTCCGGCTGCCGGGTCAGGAAGTCGCGGTGGATGGCCCGGTATACGACTTGGATCAGATTCCCGTCTTTTCCAACGGGAACGCCATCAACGATATCATTATCGCGCTCCCTGCGGCTCAACTGAGCGACGTTCAGAAAATCGCGCCCATACTGGAAAAACTTTGTGTTCCCACCCGGGTCGTAATCGATCTGGGCGAAGGCATTATTCTTCGCGACCGCCTGATTGACCTGGGCGGAATTCATATGCTCGATCTCCGGCCCACTCTGGCGGAAACTGGTTCCTACCTGTTCCAGAAGCGCATCTTCGATGTTGGCTTTTCAATTCTGATCTTGTTGCTTACTCTTCCCGTTACCCTGCTCATCGCTTTGGCCATAAAATTAGCCAGCCGTGGTCCAGTTTTCTTTGTTCAGGATCGGGTGGGATTAAATGGCCGGGTATTCCGAATGTTCAAATTCCGTACCATGCGCGTCGGCAGTCGCGAAGAGGGAGATACGCGCTGGACCTGCGACGAGGATCCGCGGCGGACCGCGGTGGGTACTTTCTTGCGCAAGACGAATCTCGACGAACTGCCCCAGTTTCTCAACGTTCTCCGAGGCGATATGAGCATCGTTGGCCCGCGCCCCGAGCGGCCGTTCTTTGTCGAGCGCTTCCTGGAAGAGTTTGACCGTTACAACTCCCGCCACATGTTCAAGGCTGGAATCACGGGATGGGCCCAGGTGAACGGTTGGCGTGGAGACACTTCGATTGCTAAGCGCGTGGAATACGATCTCTATTACCTCCGCAATTGGAGTCTTACCTTTGACCTGCAGATTATCAGTCTGACCCTGCTTCGGTTTTTCACCAGTAAGAATGCGTACTGATGCCGGGCGCGGTCTATCGTGCCGGTCTCTCCGCCCAATAATTTGCGGCGCGAACTTCTCTGAAGTCGCCGCCATGCGTTGTTACTTACTGTTAGCTGCTGTGGCGTTGCTCTTTCCTGCAGGGATCTTCGGCCAGTCGCTGCAATCGCATTGCAATGTTTTACACGACCCCTCTGAAGATTGCTCGCAGGCGCTGCTGGGGACAGTATCGACTTTGCAGGATCACACACCCAGCGGTGAGCAGTTGCTCGACCTCGATGCTCTTGCTACATACGTTCCTGAGTCAGCAATTCGTTCAGCGTCCAACGATTTAGATTCTGGGAACACCCCCACTCAACCTGAAAAGCAAGGTTTTCATTGGGGACGGGCCTTGACCGAATCCTTTACCTTTCTGGTGATCGAGCAGGCCTACGTCGTGCACACTGACTTCCGATGGGTGGTGTCTGAGAACGGAATTCCGTTCAATCATTTCTGGCGTGATTACAAGCAGTCGCTCTCCGAGTGGACGCAATCCGGATGGGACGACGGCGATCCCAGTTGGTTTGGCTACATTGGACATCCGATTCAGGGCGCTCTGACGGGCTTCATCCAAATCCAAAATGATCCCAAGTCTCAGAAACTGGAGTTCTCCAAGACCAAGGCCTATTGGAAAAGTCGCTTAAAGGCTGCCCTTTGGAATGCCGCTTACAGTACGCAGTGGAACCTGGGACCGATCAGTGAGGTCACCGTCGAAAAATACGGCTCGAAAGACAGGTTGCCCTGGAATGCGAATGGATCTTTTCCCTGCAACACCAACCATTGCTATACCGGCGTCGGACAAATTGACATTGTAATGACCCCGTTGGGCGGCATGGGCTGGCTGATCGGGGAAGACTTTTTGGACAAGAAAGTCGTGCGCCGTGTTGAGCAGTCCACCCAGAACCGCCTTCTGATTGACACCGTCCGTGTTGCCCTCAATCCGATCCGCTCAGGAGCCAACATGCTTCACGGCGAGCACCCCTGGTATCGCGCCTCGCGCGACGACCAGGCAATGAGCTTTCTCAGCGAGCAGAAACCTGCAGGCCCAACCGAGGACAGCCCGAAGCCGCAGCTCCCCAACCATGGCAATGTATTTTTCGGATACACCCACACCTCAGCATCCCATTGCGAAGTGCCGGCCTTCGGCACTACAACTCCCTGCGATCCACTTTCCAGCGCAAGCTCGAACCTCAGTGGCTGGAACACATCTCTGGAAAAAATGTACTTGCGCTATTTTGGAGCTGTCGCCGATTTCAGCGGACAGTACGGCGGCGTGAGCCAAAATAATTTGCTGTTCGGTCTGCGGGGCGGAGCTTCCATCGGAAGGTTGCGGCCCTTTGCACATGCTATGATCGGTGCCGTTCACGTCCGCGAAAATGCCTCCTCAGGGTCAACGTCGGATACGTCCTTTGCTGAAGACCTGGGTTTGGGAGTCGATTTCCGACTGCTGCGGCTGCTCAGTTGGCGCAATCAGGTTGATGAACTGAAGACCGGGTCGCCTGACTTCGAGCGCCGTAATCTTCGCCTGTCTTCCGGGTTCGCTGTACGATTTTAGTGCTCCTAAAATATCTGCATGGAAACGGTATCGGACGTTCGCCCGCAAGCCTGCCGAGAACCACGAACGCTACCCGCGCGAGTTCTGCTGACAATGCTGAGCCTGCTTTTTCCGTTCGCCTGCTGCCCGGTAAGGGCTCAAAATCTGTCTCCGGCGAGAGATAAAGGAAGTTTGGATCTCGGCATTTGGGCCGCCGGAGAAACCGGCGAAGAAAATACCAACTCCTTTGCGGAGGCGCAAATCTGGTCCGCCGGTGGGTTTGTGGGCTGGGTGATTACGGACGAGCACGGAGCTGGTTGGCGGCGCGGCAATCTCGAATATGCATTCGACTTAATGCCGGTTTTCGAAACCTACGGAAATCAACGCACTCACGGCGTCGGTTTCGATCCTGTGATCCTGCGCTGGAACTCTTCCCTGCATACCGCTCGCGTTTCGCCCTACATCGACCTAGCGGGTGGCGCCGTCATCACCCCTACAAACCTGCCTCCGGGTAACACTTCAAGTTTCAACTTCACCGCGAAAGGTGGCGGAGGGATTTACCTATGGACCCGTAAACGCCAGGCTCTCGATATTGGCTTTCGCTGGTCGCACATCTCAAACGCGAATCTCGGAGTTGAGAATACAGAATTTAACGGACTGCAACTCAGCCTGACCTACCATTGGTTTAAATAGGTGCCGATGGGAAGATATGGCGCGGTGCCCCATTCTAAATTTCGCGTCCCCTTGCGAAATTTAGAGCTTGCCCTGAGCTTGTCGAACGGGTGGCGATTTTCGTCGCGGCTTCGGCTTGGACTTTGGCTTGCTCTGGTCCTTGAGATTGAGCGCCACTGCGGCGCGAATGAGATCCTTCAACGCCGCCTCATCGATCTTGTCGCCTTCCTGGATGTCGATGGCGCGCCTCACATTCCCCTCGAGGCTGGAGTTGAAAAGACGGGCAGGGTCCTTCAACGCAGCTCCCTTGGCAAATGTCATCTTGACGACGCTCTTGTGTGTCTCTCCCGTGCACACGATACCGCCGTGGGAAAAGACCGGAGTGCCCGGCGAAGTCGCCTTGGCCCACTTCCGCTCTTCGATGATCTCCGGGTCCGCCTCGTGTATGATTCCGCGCACCTTGGCGAGCATCTTCCCGCGCCAGTCCCCAAGTTCTTTGATCTTCTGATCGATGAATGAAGAAGCAGAGATGGCCGCAGAGGCAGATTCCACCGTGACAGCTCTTTTCATGTTCAGCTCCAACGCTCGCACTAATTTAGCTCCGCTCAGCGTAACCTGCAACCTGCGCAACTGGAAGCTTCTTCCGGTTCGAAAGCAGTGAGGGAAGATGCTGGCAACTCGCTCTTAACGATGAAATGCAGAGTAATAAATGAAGATTGCGATAAGAGCAATCACACCGAGCAGAACAATCACGAAAATAATTGCAAGCGGCCAGAAAGCCCAAGACCATGATTGTCCTTTTCTGATGTGTTGTACGGCGTTGTGCAACGCGAAAGCTGTAGCGATTGCTCCAAACGGAGTGAGGGCGAAGGCGGGCATAAAGGCATCGAGCTCACCCGGTCCCCTGCATCCATGCTGGAAACAATAAAGGCAAGGCAACAGGATGGAAAAGACGTAAATGATCGCAACAAAATACGAAATTGCGAGCCCTAGTTTGCGTGACATCGACCCATCCTCAAGTGTTGTTCCCGTTGGCATACAGGTAGCCACATTAGCACAGGAGGGGCACGGCAAGACGTCGTGCTCACCCGCAACAGCGTGATCGCGCATTTATCCGCAGTCGCGGTTGCGCCTGTCACCTCCAGGAGCGTCTTCCGTTGCCGGGGCGATTAACGATTCAATAATAAAGCCCCGCGTAGCGGGGCTGTGATTCATGGTTCCATACGTTCCTGCTATTTTTTATTCTAACCTCGGGTTGGCGTTCTTACTGTGGGGGCTTTACACAGTAACATCCGAGAGGAGTGCAGCGATAGACCAATCCGGGCCCGCAGAGGATCACGGAGCTCCCGGTCGAAGGAAGGGATGAAGCACGCGAACTCCTGGCGTTTTGCCCCTGAGCACACATCGCAATGATCGCGATGCACAATGCTGTACGGGCGATGAAGAGTCTTGGCATTTTCATAATTTCTCCTAGTTTTGTGGACGAGCGGCGCGGGACAATTAGCGGATAGCCACCTTCTAACTTCTCTCTAACTACAGTCTTTAAGAGAGAGAATGTCAAGAGAATTGTCTTGGGAAGGCTGCCTACCAAAACCGATAAGTCTGGATATTCACAAGTTACAGACTTAGTCAGGCTAACAAACTAGATAGTCCCGCACGCCATGCAAACTAACCCGTTCCCCCCAAAGCGAGCAGAGCACTTCCTCCCCTTACCATCGCCCTAATACTGGTCATGCACCTTCGCCCAGTCCGGAAGCCCATGGGTGGGTCCATACTCCTCGCGGCCTTTCGGCAATACATCGAAAAAACCGTAAATCCCCATGAACTGTTCGCTGCCCCGGCCGAAGGTGCCGTAGGTACGGAAGATTTCTCCTTTCGCGTTCTTATAGAACACGCTATGCCCGGAAAGCGTATAAGTCTGCGGACCAATCTTCTTCTCGCGGAAGTTATAAGTAGTCTTACCCGCCTTCACTTCCTCCGGCCGGAATGAAACATGAAAATCATAATTAAAATCGGATTTGTACGACGACACCCAGCGGAACTTCCACTCCATTCTCTTGCGCACCGCTTCTATCTCCTCGATCGGCGCCCGCGAGACCGCCGCATAGGATAGATCGTGATGCTCAAAGTGAGGCAATAGCCCGTCGATATGGTCCGACTCCAGCGAGCAACCCTGGCATTGCCATTCCTGTCCCGGCTCCATCATGAAATGCTTGATCAATAATTGTTTGTGCTGCTTGAACAGGTCCGCAAGCGTCAGGTCTCCCTCCGCAGATGTGAATGTGTAAGTCTTCTCCACCTTCACCCACGGCAGTGCGCGCACTTCCCCCGCCAGCGCATCGCCGGCCCGCATGTATTGCTTTTCTTTTTCCATCAGCGCCAGCCGCTGCTTCAACCATTCTTCTTCGGACACAACAGGATGTCGTTCGACAGCCTCTTCGTTCTGCCGCCTCCCCTCTGCAATCGCTGCCGCTACCTTAGGATCATCCGCTTTATTCATGGCCAAGTTTCCCCTGACGATAAGGTAAGACGATTCCGAAGGTGCGGAGTGTTGTCTATGATCGAGCAATTCGTCACAGGCAAGAATCGCAAACCCGTGACAGCGCTGTTGCGTGTTTTTCCACAGTCACGTTGCGTCGGTCAATTTCCGCGATTCGGCGTGCCGTCGGAAGTCGTTCTGAATGAGGAGGACGGCATGAAGTCCTCATGCGCGGTGAACCTACACAATGCAGTGACGGTGTCGCAACAGCGCCTGGCTGGCCGGTGCCCCGCTCAAGCCTAGTCCTGCTGGAGCATGTTCACCTCCTACTCAGCGAAACGCTGGCCGAACTGAAGTCGTTGGGTTCGCTGGAGCCTCTTGTCGGGCCGATCTCCTCGAAATAAGTCGTCGAACGACATGGCCTTTCCACATCCAAAGCCCCGAAAGGAGCAGTACAGGAAGAAAGACGTACCTAACACTGGGGGCGTAGTTGTGCGTATCCGAAGGCGAATCATAAATGTAACCGAGTATCGGAATGCCACAGATGATGTGAACCCAGCGAAAAATCCAACGTTTGGTGGCTTCTTTCATGATTAATTTGTCCTCCTTTTCTCGCGACCGCGTCACTTTGTTTCGATACCGAACTGCTTTGCGTACTCGTCGTTCAATCGCCGCCAGCCGCCAAACTTTATAGCCTCCGGGCCTACCATGCGCCCAATGGGAGTTCCGCTCAGAAGGTGATCCAGAACGTCGAAACAAATGTGCCACCCCGCAGCGCCCATCGCGATGAAGCGGTGACCGATGTTGGTCCACAGCGTCAGGCGCGTGCCGCCACCCAAGGCTTCGAGTTCCCACCGCATATCGTGGTCTCCCCAGTTGTACTCAAGCGCCTTGGGAGCGTCGGCTCGCCTCACGGTCGCTTCGGAAACCTGCGGCTTGGGCGCTGCCACCGTGGTCAGCTTCACCGTGCTTCCAACCGTACCCAGGCTCCCATCGGCTTCAAAGGGAGCCCACTCGCGCAGATGCGCCGGGTCGGTAAGCGCCTCCCAGACTTTTTCCGGCGGGTGGCGCAGTTCGCGGACGAGGATGAGCGTCCACTTCTCTTCCCCGTTTTGTCCCCGGTCTTTCTGTACCCGCGCCACGTTGGCGGGACCCGGTGTGTACTGCCCGCGCTCGCTCATCTTCTCCTCATCATGACCAGCGCTTCAGTTGCGTGAGCTGAATGAGGTTGCCGCAGGTGTCGTTCAACATCGCAATCGTCGAGCCGGTCACGTCGGTGGGCGGCATGGTGAACTCGGCGCCGCGGGTCTTGATCCGCTCGTAGTCGCCGTGGATGTCGTCTGAAATAAAATTGGCCGCGGGCTGGCTCTGCTGAAAGATCGCTTGCTGATACGCTTTGGCTGCGGGATTGTTGTTCAGCGCCAGCTGCAACTCCGTGCCGTCCGGCTCCTCGGGCGAGGCCACGGTCAGCCAGCGAAATGNNACTGAAATCGGCCTTCTTGGCAAAGCCCAGTACCTCGGTATAGAAACGCAAAGCTTTGCTCTGGTCATCTACGTATAAACTGATGAGTTTTATTTTCATTTCGTGCCTCCTTTGTCACGTTCGCGGTTTGGGCCGCCTCGTCTTCTCCTTAGACTTCCTTTTCGTTGGTGTTGATGGTGTTGATCGCTCCGTGCGGTCGGAATCCATACGGTCGAGGTGGCGTTCGAGAGCATCCAGGTGACCGGACCAGAACCGGCGGAACTGAGCCAGCCAGGCGTCCACCTCCTGAAATGGTTCAGGTTTCAGCCGGTAGAGGCGGCGCTGCGCGTCCACCGTGGATTCCACGAAACCGGCCTCGCGCAGCACTCGCAGGTGCTTTGACACGGTCGGTTGCGGCATACGAAGTTGACGCTCGAGCTCTCCCACCGACTGTTGTGACGAGACCAGCAGGCTCAATATCGCGCGGCGGTTCGGCTCCGCAATGATTTCAAATGCGGATTCCACCCTCTTTGTATACTCTACAGAGCATATACGCGTCAAGGTATATATAGACAGACCTAAGTGACGGTTTTAGTTGGCGTGCGGGGATGCACGACTTGACGCTATACGCGCTGTTTGAGGACGCAGCGGAACTGTCGGACTCGGCTGAATCTCAATTTCCGGTTTGCCCGTTATTCATCCCCAAACGTCCCTTTATCGCTCCCCATCTGGCGACGAAGATATGCTTCGATTTCTGTCCTGCCCGCATGTCTCGCCCAATCGGCCGGTGTAGCCCGCCAGAGAACGTCCTTCAAGTCCAATCTTGCGCCGCGTTCGACAAGGAGCCGGACTACTTCATCGTGCCCTCCCCCGGCAGCTTGGTGCAGCGGTGTCGTGTGGGAATGGCCTCCCACCGGGTTGTACCGGTTTGGATCTTCGCCCGCGTCGAGCAACAATCGAACGATCTCGACATGACCAAAATCCGCTGCCAAAGTGAGAGCCAAATGGCGGTCCTCACTGCTGGCGCCCGCAAGCAGCCGACGGGCATCTTCGATGCGCCGCAGGGCCACTGCCACCGGCAAATCGATTCGAGCGCCACGCCTGATCAAAGCGTTCACTGCCTCGAGCTCGCCGTGCAAGGCCGCCGCTTGTATTGCGCTGTTGGGATCCGCTCCGTAATCGCATAGGAGATCGATCAACGGAAGTTGCAGGCGACATTCACGCGCTACACTCCCAGTCGAGACGAGCATGAGCGTCTCGTTCTGTGCGGATCGGCTCGGGCCAGCGTCGAGAATGACCTTGGTCACCTCAACGATGTTCGCCGGTAGAGTGCCATGGCGAACCGGATTCTCAGCGACGAATTCCAACAGCGTTGGATCTCGAAAGTAGTTCCCGCCTTCGAAAACGACATGCTGATGCACAAGATTCGGATGCTGATTCAATTGCGCGCGCAAACCAGCTACGTCACCTGCATCGAGGAGTTCCACGGCACGGCGAAATGTTGCATTTTCAATCCGCTGTTGGTGCGGCAAATCCAATCGATCGGAGAGGGTCGGTTTTTCGATGTGCCGTTTCAGCCTCGCCCAACTCGGAAATCCATATTCGCGGGCGATTGTAAGTTGCGCGTCACTGAGGCTAAGTGGGGCGTCGAAGATTTCAGCGTCCGTGGCCCGGCGAAATCGTGGGTGAAATTCCCTGATTCGCTGGGCTACTCCCGAAGCGCGGGCGGTACGCTCTTTTAGCAAGTCCTTCGCTTGATACTTAAGATGATCGAGGTTCGGATTCGATGGGAGGCGTCTTACCGGCATGACGAACTTCCTTTCATGTGCCCGAGGTCCGCAATTTATGGGCAGAAAGTTAGTTCGTGAAAACGAATTGTTGCGATCAGGTGGACTTCTGTCCTTTCCGCGGACTGGACGCGCCCTTCGCGCTTCGGTGATCTTATCACGAGAAAAGAGCAGTCGGCACTGCGGTCGCACCAGTCCTGTCGCGCCAGGAAGCGGCCAGCTCGACCGCAGAGGCGGTCGCGTCTCTGCGCGATGCCGCTGGAAGAGGTGACCTCGCGCAACTCAAAATGCTGCTTGATGCGCATCCGGAGCTCCTTGACGAGCGCGGCGGGGAGGACGTGAGAACGCCGCTACACCGGCCGTCTTCGGCAACAGCGAGGCGGCCGTCAAGCTGCTGCTCGAGCGCGGCGTCATCCCAACATCCGCTGCGAAGGTGACAACGCGTATCCGTTCCATTTCGCCGTGGAGAAGCATCGCCTCCCCCTCATTCGTCTCCTGGTCGAACATGGGGCCGATATGATCGGCGGAGGCGATTACCACGAGCTGGGCGTGATCGGGTGGGCGACGGCGTGGGATTACATCCAGCCCAATCCCGAGATCGTTACATACCTGCTGGCGCACGGCGCGAGACACAATATCTTTGCCGCAGTCGCCATGGGCGAAGCAGAGGTGATTCGTGAGCTGGTCGCGCGCACACCGAACGATCTCGAGCGACGGATGAACGGAACGAGGATGCGCCGCATGCCGCTGCATCTCGCCGTCATCAAGAATCAACCCGCGTCTGTGAAGATGCTGCTCGACCTAGGTGCTAACACGGAGTCGCTTGACGAAGCCGGCTTTTCTGCGCTCGATCTGGCGGCGCTCGACGGCAGGCACGCCCTGGCACAAGTGCTGCTGCAGCGCGGAGCAAAGGTGCGACTCCCGGCCGCGGTGGCTCTGCATCGAACCGCGGACGTCGAAAGACTGCTGCGTAGAGATCCCGGTACGCTAGAGCCCGGCGGACGATGGGGCAATTTGCTCCTTCGCGGCAGCGAGCACGCGCCGGGCGCTGTGATCGAGACGCTGATCCGCAATGGAGCGTCGGTGAATGTTCACGACGATCCGAAGACCTCGATCGACTCGACGACCGGATACACACCGCTGCATGCGGCGGCGTGGCACGGGAACATGAGTGCGATTGATGTGTTGATGAAGCACGGCGCCGATGTCCGGGCGCGCGAAGAGAAGTACGACTAAGGTCTCAATTGAAGTGGCCCGAGAATATTGCGCAGCCAGCCTTGTGAGTTTTTCCATCCTGCGGTCCGCCACTTGCGGAAACGGCCTTCCGGGTGGATCACGGGCAAACCGCAAGCTGCCCGCAGACACGTCTTCGGTAAGTGGGGAAAAAAAAGTAAAGCCCGGACTTCGCAGCATCATCGGTTTGTGATCGCTTTGCATTCGTCTGACGGTGTCGCCGAAACCGGACTGCCAATGAGCCTTCAGAGAAAAAGGTCACAAAGCTTGCCTAGGAGCAAAGCGGGACACTTTCTCCAGTCCCGTTTTTTAGCAAAATGTGCCGAATTGCGGCCATTTTGCGCTATTTTCCGCGAATGTAGGAGCTTTTCTCTGCACCACAGACTGCGTGGCGGAGCAAGAGGAATTCGAACTCCCGGTACAACTCCGAAAGCCGTAAGAGCCGACGTTTGCGTAAGTTACAGGGAATCAATCTTTTATCCGGAAACAGGGGGCCAGGCGATGTTGCGGAACTTTGGCAAACCAGTCCGGTTTCCAGCCCGATCGAAAGGCGAATGACTGGCGATTCTGTGGCTGAAAGTGGTCTGTGACGACGCCTCCCTCGAGCGGACAGATTGGTTCGCATGACTGCGTGCCTGCCGCGCAGTCGAAAAGCGAAAAGTCTCTCCGTGAGGTGTGCTCGCAAGAAGGCAAATAAATGGAGATTTATGGAGATTCTTGCCCATGCTTTTTGAGACGACTTCCGCCGCCTGCGTCGATTTCGACTCAAAGACTGAAGCTTGCTGAAATTTAGTTCACATCGCGCTATTAGTTTTATCTCCATTGGTTACGGTTATGGTCACAAACGTTTTGCCTACATTGCCGCAGTTGTCCCACGACTGCACAACCGTGTTATAGGTTCCCGGCGATAGAGTGAGAGATACGTTCAAGCTGGACCTGTCGACCGTGTATGCGTCCAAACCGGGAGCCGTGTAGATGCGCATGGACGCGACTCCTTTTGCACAGTTTGGACTTGCCGCGGAAGCCGTGAACTGGACGGGGGAAGTGACTTGCGAGCCGTTGACTGGTGCAGTTACCGTGACCGCCGGAGCCGGGGTGAAGTCATACACTTTATTATTGGCGGTGCCGGGAGGAATTTTGTGATAACCCGAGCCCCAGAAAAGATTGCTACTCACAATTGACGGGCCGTCGATAACAGATCCGCCGGTTGCGTAACTCCAAAGAATCTTGCCCGTGGAGCTGTTCAGCGCGTACACGTGTCCGGTAGCGTCAAACGATCCCGCGTAAGCCACGCCGTTGGCAACGCTCAAAGCCCCCTCGTCCATAGTACCTGCCGTCGGATCCGGGACCTGCCAAAGAATCTTGCCGGTCGATGCTTCGACTGCGCTCCAAAATCCCCAGGTGACTTCTTCCCCGGAGATCAACTTGTAGGAAGTCTTGTTCGAATTTGCGCTTGCGATGTAGAGGTTGGTGCCGTCGCTCGCCGTCCCCCATTGAATTCCTCCCAGCGGGCCTCCGGGTCCAATGGTCTCGCTCCATTCTGTAGCGCCGGTGCTGGCATTCAGCGCCCAGTACACTCCGCTTTTCTGCGAGAATCCGACAATGTTGCCGACTATGTTAGGGCCTGAGCCAGAGAAGTCGTAGTCCGGTCCCTCGGGATCCGGGCATCTGGACGGGTCGTCCGAACCCGCCTCACACGCTGCGTTCCAGGCGTCGTAGCCATAAAGGCTGCGGGACCATTTGATAGCGCCTGTGCTCAGATTCAAAGCAAGCGCGGAATCGAAATAGTCATTCGCGGCGTCGCAGCTGTTATCGGTGGGATTGTTCAGCCTACACGTCTCCACGCTGCTGGGCACCGTGTAGTTGTTCCCTGTCCCGATGTAGAGAAGGTTCAGGGAGCTGTCAATCGCGGGCGGCTGCCAAATCGGTCCGCCGCTGTAATTTCCAGTAAGGCCATTATTGTTCGGCACGGTGTATTGTTGCCAAAGGATTTTGCCCGTAGCGGCATCTAGAGCAACCACGCTGCCGCGAAATGTGCAGCAAGCGTAGCTCTTGTCCAGAGCTAAAGCCTCTTCCATCGAAGAAATGCCTTGGTAAACTACATTTCCAACGACGACAGGCGAGCCGGTAATAATCGCCGCAGGATGAGAGTCGACCTGTGTCATCCATAGCAAGCTTCCGGTCTGCTGGTTTACTGCAATTACATTGGTGCCATTGTGGGGAGCTCCGGTGCTCTCACTGTCACCGATAATAATGGAGTTGTTATAGAGGGCAGGACTGACGCGTGTGACGGCGCCGGCATAACCGTCGTACTCCGAGATTTGATGAGACCAGAGCTGCGCTCCGGTGGCGAGATCGATCGCAAAAAGATTACCGTCCCAATCGGGGACGAACACCGCAGTGGTGCCGACCGTCGGCGTCGCCGAAACGTCACCGCTCGTGGTGAATATCCACTTAGGAATCAGCGAACCGGCATTCGCTGTACCGAGATACGCCTCAGCCGGCTGGCTGCGAAGATTGGTGGCGCCCTGGCCAGCAACCGGCCATTGAACCACCTGAGCAGACGTGAATACGACCGTGCTGAAGAGAATCGCGCGACACGCAAGAAAAGGGCAGACGTTCCTGACGAAAGGCATGGCCAGACCTCTGTCGGAAGATTGACCGAGGCGAACGCAACCGTCAATAGGGCAGATACCGTAACAGAAGGGATACGAAGCCATGGTCATCCGCATGCGTTTTTTCGCCGCACGCGAAGCTGGGCAGTTCAGGGAATGTGGTCTATCAGCTGATAGGGCTTCATATCTAGGGCGTGGGCTAGTTTGCAGATTACATCGAGAGTTGGGACTTGGAGTCCGCGTTCAATGATGCCGACCGTGTTCCGGTGCAAGTCTGCTTTCTCCGCTAGTTTTTCCTGCGAAATACCGGCGCGGCTGCGCAACTGGCGCAACCGTTGGGCGAAGAGCCGTCCAGGGTTCTTTGTTCTCAATCGAGAAATGATGGATTCTTAACATCGGCACGTCTACACACAACTATGTGGCACAGTATACTGTGCTATACTCCTGGCCGTGGAACTATACTACATTGCGTGCTGGGTCCAGGACGATAAAGTTGCTCGCTGCGGGCATCAACACGGGACAATAGCCGAGGCCGAGAAGTGTCGCACAGAGATTGTGGGGCGGTTCTTTCGGGCGGTTGACAGCGAAGGTGAGCGGTCGCTGAATAACGAAGAATTTGAAGTATGGAGAGGATTGGAAAAAGTTTTGTCTTAAATCGTGGTCCTCCCCCAACGCGAGGCGCGGGAGATGTTGCGGCCCGCGCCTTTTCTTTGCCTGGCAAGTTCGCCGCACAAGCCTGCTTCGTTGTTGTGAGGAATACGCTATTTCCCCATGCTCTCTGTTAGTTGTCGGGCCGGGCATTGCAGCGAGATGTTTGACGAAACGATCCCAATGGTCAAGACTGCAGGCTCGGAGCCGCCCGCGTCAGCGTTAAGGGCACCGAGGCTAGGTTTTCCACTGCAACACCCACTCCCCAAAAATCGCCCTGGAGTGTAGATTGACACACTGTCGGATAGCCAGAGGGCGGGGGAATTTAGCCGGAGAAAGGTTAGCGCGGAAATCCAACGACTACTGCCGTATCCGCGAAACGCCCGGACGCATTCAAAGCGTCAGATTCGGCAGATTGCAGATAGCATCGACGCATTCGGTTTCACGAATCCCGTGCTCGGCTCCAAAAGACCAAGCGCCCTATTCAAGAAACTGACAAACTCGGCCTCCGTCATTTGCCCGAAATCCACGATCCCGAGCGAGCACAGATATCGGTTTCTCATTCATGATCGGGACTCGATCTTCTCCGCTGAATTCAACAACGAGCTGGCACGAGGATTTCGGTTGACGGTGCTTCGGACGCCGCCCAAATCACCTCAAGCCAATGCCCATTGCGAACGACTCGTTGGCACGGTACGGCGCGAGTGCTTGGATTTCCTGATCCCTCTCACGGAGAAGCATCTCCGTCGGCTACTGCACGAATGGGTCCGCCACTACAATGGCGGCCGTCCACATCGCAGCCTCGGATCCGGCATCCCTGACCAAGGGCGAGGGCCAACCCTAGCGACTGGGAGCAATCGCCACCCGATCATAAAGGCTTCACAAGTGAGTGCTCGCTCTGTTCTCGGTGGATTGCACCACGAGTATGCTTGGGACAGGATTGCCGCATGAAGAGACGGGCAACAAGCTTGATCAAGTCGCCACTGGCGTGGCAGATGGCCGATGCTCCGGTTCCCCATTCTTGCTTTCCAAGGCTCGCAGAGCGTGGTGGTACACAGCTCAAAACGCCGCGTGCGACGGTGCTGGTGGATACGCGGGAGCAGAACCCGTTTGACCTTTCGCGATTCGGCTGGTTTGCTGGAGTGGAGAAAAAAGCCCTCACACTCGGCGGCTACTCCATCGCCGACTTGGAAAATGTATGCGTAGTAGAGCGGAAGAATCTTTCGGACCTAGTGCGCTCGCTGACGACCGATCACGCAAACTTTGTGAGTCGGCTCAAGAGGATGAGCGCCTATCCCCATAAACTGTTGGTGATCACCGCTGCACTGAGCTCGGTCAAGTCGACGTACCCATTCTCCCGATGCAATCCCAACCAGGTCATGCAGGCACTCATTGCGGTGCTAGTTAGTGAGCGACGTAACCGACCCGAGCCCGTCTTGCTCGTAGAGGTCCGTCGTTCCCGAAACCAACTCTGACAAAGGCTCATCAACATTGAGCGTGTCGGCATAGCGCGCCAGCTCATTCCCGTTCTGATCTGTCGTCTCCAGAATATTTGCGCCATCATAGAGATAGGTCGTCGTGCCGAGCCATGAACCCTTCTCGATCCTCCGCCCGAACGGATCGTACTTGAACGTTACGGTTCCCGAGCCTGGGACTACTGCCTGCGTCATCCGGTTCTCGAAGTCCCACGTATAGGATTTGCCGGAGGGATCGGAGAGGGTATTGCCGTTTGCGTCTATCAAATTTACGGAGTTGCCCTCGATTCATCTAGATAAACGTCATCGTGCTCAAGCTTGAGAGTCCAGTAGCCGGCGTGACCTGCTGCGACCAGCAACCGTCTGCATCTAGGTGTTGAAGTGGCCTCGCTCACGAACACATCATAGACGCCAGATGGAAGTGAAGCCTCATATCGCCCGGGATGCGAGAGCTTCAGAGGGAAGGACTTCCAAGAATCATCCTTGCGTACGAAACCGTACGCTTCAACGTATACATCGGTGGCGGGCGTATTATTAACGTCTCCCCAAGTCACAAGTACAACAAGCGTGCCATCCTTCTCAGAGGGACGAGCTGCATTGTCTGCTTTTCCACTTGTCAGAAACCCGAGCAGAAGCACGAGAACGCCCAAATATCTGAAACTCCGAGTATTCACGAAACTGTCCTCCTCTTGGTCACGCATCGACGACAACGGCATTTGCACAATCGTCCATAGTTATCAGAATTTTATGGAGCGCTGGACGTGACGGCAGCTGCACAATAGTCCATAACTGTTTGAGTGTTCTTGTCCGACTGCCCTGGCGGCGAATCATATTTATTGTCATCTGGAATAAGATGCACCTTATGGGCGAGTTCATGAAGCAAGATGATCATTTGAGCCCCATAGGAACCGGGCGGGTAACCCCCAGAAGGGTTTCCATCCGCATCGGGAATGGCGCCGACTGGCCACCCGCTCTTGCTATCGGGGAAAAAGCGACCGTCAGAGTACACGGTAATCGGGCTCGTAGAATCGGGGAATGTGTCGGCATCCGGCGAGCGAGGTCCCGGAGTGGGATCGCCC
The DNA here is from genome assembly GCA_003131635.1 of Acidobacteriaceae bacterium. Lineage (GTDB taxonomy): Bacteria > Acidobacteriota > Terriglobia > Terriglobales > Acidobacteriaceae > Sulfotelmatobacter. The sequence continues at coordinate 3,765 of PKVZ01000034.1, read as the reverse complement.
AGCAAGATCCGAACCTTGCTCATAATATCCGGAGCTGATCCCTGCCCTTTATTGAACCAGTCGGAGCAGGGATTCTTAGCTCTAAGCAATTTGACGACATTAGCTCGTCTGTCCCATGGATTGGTAGGGCAAAGACCCAGAGCATCGCGGAAACCCATGGGGTTGTTAGCAACGTAGCTGTAAAAATCAGCCCCGCCAATGAACTGAATCGGGTCCTCGCTTAGGAACCTTCCGGCGCTGGGGTCGAAATATCTGGCGCGATAGTAGTACATTCCAGTTTCGGAATCGAGTTCGCGCCCGGTGTACTGGAACCGATTCGTGACTGTCCCGGTCGACCCGGCGGGTTTGCCAAACGAGTCATAGCTGTAGGTATTGGTCAGCACTCCGGCGGCGCTGCTCAGCGAGGTAGCTGATCCAAGGCCGTCCTGTTCGTAGTAATTCGTGGTCGTCGATAGCAATTCCGCTAACGGCTCATCGACGCCTACACCCTGGGCATACCGCGCGAGAATATTCCCACTGCCGTCTACATCCTCGACAGATCGAAGGCCATTATAGAGGTAATTCGTCGTCCCCAACCACGAGCTCTTCTGGATCCTTCGGCCCAGCGGATCGTACTTGAGCTCACTGTACCCGATCCAGGCACGACGACCTGTGTCAGGCGGTTCTCGAAGTCCCAGGTGTAGCTCCTGCCGCTGGCGTCGGTGAGGGTATTGCCGTTCGCGTCGTAGCTGCAGCCAACCAACGACTTGAAGGTCACTCTCGATTCACGCCTCAATCTTCGCCCACCACCCGGCCGGACCTCATGGCTTCGATTGCGTCCTGAAAGTTCTTCTTTCGGACATCATCCGCGAGCAACATGGACGAGGGATACTCCCTTTCGCTGAAGCTCACTGAGGCCGTACTATACTTCAGGAGTAAGGGCAGCATGCGCTTGCCACGCACGGTCACTTCATGCACTAGGTCGGGCTGCAGCGACTCTCCAACATAGAAGTTCATTAACACGACAAGGGCCTCATCCGAGGCCCGGGTCTTCATCTTGAAAAGCCGCGCGATCAGCTTCTCGCTCTTCTCCAAAGCACTCTGTTTCTCCTCTCCTTCCAATGACTCAGCATCCGCCCGCAAGCTCAAAATTGGCGAGAGTAGAGCCTGAGTCTCCTTCCGCGGAACGACTGAAGTAGCCGGCACGGAGATTTGCGAAATGAAAATCAAAACGTAAATTAGTAGTTTCATTGGACGCTTGTGACCCCATGATTGTCGATGCTGTAGAATTGGCGGAATATCGTGTACGCCCCAGGGTCGAGGGTGATGCAGCCCGCCGAGCTGTTGTCTCCCCCTTGGTGAACCTCAAACGAATCGCGCCCAAACGTAATGGTGCCCTTCATAGGCGTTAGATAGACGCGAGGAATGCGATGCGGATTGGGTGTATCCCCCATTCCGCCCATGCTGTATTTTCCCGGCGGAATCGGACCTTTGTTTCGCGTGCTGTTGCACTCTGGGTTATTCATGCAGCTACCATTGCCGGAACGGACGTGCGTCGTATCGAATGACTGACTGCCATCATCGGAAGTGCAATGGAAGTGGTGGCCGGTGACATCGTAAGTACAACTTACAAGACCAAGAGGATCAATCCACAGGACGGGGTTGTTTCGCACGTACGCATAGAAATCATTTCCACCTTCGAATCCAAGTGGGTCTTCGCTAACGAACCGGCCAGCGCTATTGCTATAGTACCTCGCGCGGTAAAAGTTGAGTCCGGTCTCTGGGTCAACCTCGCGCCCGGTGTACTGGAAGTGATTCGTAATCACGCCCGCAGACGTAATCAAATTTCCGAAGCTGTCATAACTATAGGTGTTGATCGCCGCGCCTGCTGAATTGCTTAGCGACGTGACAGATCCGAGTGCGTCAGCCTCGTAGTAGCTTGCCGCTCCTGAGTTGAATTCCGCCAGCGGTCGATCTATGCCCGGGCCTTGAGTGTAGCGCGCTAGGACGTTCCCCACGCTATCTAATTCTTCGATGACATTCGAGCTGATATCCTGCCCATCATAGAGGTAATTCGTGGTTCCGAGCGGGCCGGACTTCTGGATTCTCCTGCCGAAGGGATCGTACTTGAAGGTCGTCGTTCCGGTGCCGGGCACCACCGCCTGTGTCAGTCGGTTCTCGAAGTCCCAGGTATAGGATTTGCCGGAGGGGTCGGAGAGGGTATTGCCGTTTGCGTCATAGGCAACTGTGAAACATGGAGTCGTAGCCGAATCTACGCTTTCGTAAGTGTTTGTGTTTGGCCCGTACATCGAATTGGCCGCTAATCGCGGAGCCAGATTTTGTCTACTTTGCTGCCCGTCCACGCGTAGACGATCGCCCATGCATTGTATTCACAGAAAACGATAACGGGACCTGTCGCCCGAATTTCCTTCTCACCATAGACGTCTTTGTACTCGCCCGGACCTTGGCTCCAAACCACCGGGATCGACGATTCTGCCTTCTCGATCAAAACAGTTGCCCACTTCTGGGCGAGCTCGTGCGCCACAACAAGCTCTGCGCTCACCGTCGTGCCTGTATTTACAATCAAGACCAACGCGATCGTCGGTTTGCCGTCGCCGTAGAAGTTGAGGTTTACCAGGCCAGGACAGTCGTTTCCATGGTCCTTTTGAAAGAGAGTCTTATCATCCTCGGCGAGGTCCTTCAGAGTAACAATCCTCGCACCCGGATACTTATCCGCAACTTCGCGCTGCAGGGCTTGCGGGAGACTGCATGGGGCAGTTGTTTGCGCAGCAGCCCGAATAGAAGCTAGCAAGCACAACGCTACTACGAGCACGGTCACTTTGAGTCGCATGCAGATTCCCTTCACTTGGCACCGGAACAGCCACCTGGCGTGCAGCCCGGCGGTATCGCGTCTTTGCTTTTGGGGTGTGGATTGTTTGGTGGGCGAAGCTGAATGTGATAGTTGAAACCAGTGGTTAGTGGGGTAGGGCTGCCAGACTGTCCCTCATTTATTCCCCATTGCGCACCGCATTGCCCCGCGGCGCAAAACAACGCATCGGCAGAGACGCTAGAAGGGGGCCGTATGTCCACGCTTGTTCCGGCTGCATGTCCAGGATCTTGATGACTTCCTTCGGTGGTGGAAGTCACTGTCAGCGATATATGAAGGCGGTTCTCAATGCAATGGAGGAGACTATCTAGGGCTGGGGAAGGCGGAGGGGTCGGAGGATGTCCAGGCCTTGGCGGGGCTATCGAGTATAGCCCCAACGGATCGATGAGGTTCGTCGGATCATTCTGGACGTATACATAGAGATTTGGACCTTGATTCCACGGATCTTCGCTCAAAAACCTGCCGACGGTCGGATCGTAGTATCTGGCACGATAGTAGTAAAGACTCGTCTCAGGATCGAAGTCGCGCCCGGTGTACTCGAAGTAGTTGGGTAGCGTCCCCGACGAAGCAGTCACATTCCCAAAGGAATCGTAGGAGTACGTATTGGCTGGGGTTCCCGATGAACCACCGATCGAAGTGATCGACCCGAGAGCGTCGGTCTGGTAGTAGCTGCTACCGCCGGAGCGAAACTCTGCCAGCGGCTCATCGATGTACACGCCTTGGGTGTAACTCGCGACCTCGACCCCGGAACTGTTCATCGTCTGGATCAGATTTGGGCCGTCGTAGACGAAGTTGCTCGTGAAACTCGGTGATTGTTTGTAAATGCGTCTGCCGAAAGGATCGTAGCGGAAGGTTGTGGTCCCAACATTGGGCACGATGGCCTGTGTCAGCCTGTTTTC
>PKVZ01000300.1 GCA_003131635.1 Acidobacteriaceae bacterium | reverse complement strand
ATTGAGCGTCCTGATCTGCCCGCGATAACCTCGATTCCTCTGGTTCACGGTTACCAGAACATCCTGGTCTGGCCGCCGGCTGCGAAATGCGAATGCGGAGACAGTGCCGTCTCTACCCGAAAAGTAACGCCAGCGAATGTACGGCAGATCGCGCATCGCAGTAAGCTTTGCCGAGACGTTGTGGATCGGAAGATCGTTCACTTGTTCGGCAGATGTAAGCGGCCGCAGTGTGTTGGATTCATGGCTATCGATCTTCAATGGACGAAGTAGTCCCGCAAGATTAGAGATAGAACTCCTTGCCAAACGCGACAGCCATCGGCTTGAGAACCGCCGATGAATAAATTCCTCGGCCACCGGCGGCCAGTGCAATATACCGAAAAGTTCCGCGTCGGAATATGGGATTGGCCTTGCTCCTGCTGCCTTCCACAATGCGGCGGACTCCGCATTCGCAGACGTTCCGAAGAGAGGCTGCCGGGCTGCAAGCCGGGAGTACTTCAAGAAAATTCGGCCGCCGTGGCCGCGATAACGATTGTCTACGTAGAACGAACTGGAACCCATCATTGGGATTCTTTCATTCCCCAAGCGAAAGGCTTGCGGAACGCACAGAATGCATCCTGCGAGTTGATCTGCCAAGCGCAGTCCGAAGCCCAGCGGATCTTCGGGGTGACGTGCCGGATTTTCAAGCAAGAACCAACGAAGATGCGCTTCCACTGATTCCGTAGTTCGTTCCGACTGAGCCGCAACGAAGCATGCCATCTCATTGACATCTTTCTCCGCGAGAGTGACGAGATGTGCCTGCAGAGAGCGCTGATCTAGGATTGGCATGGGCGCATTCATCGCGCAGCTTCCTCATAAATTCTCATCAACTTTCCAGCCTGATGCGACAAAGTCAAATTGTCGAGGATGGTCCGGCGTGCGGCTTTGCCAATCTGCGCGCGCAGTTCGGCATTCCCCAGCAGGATCTGCAGCCCTTGCACTAATTCCTCCAACCCGTCGATCGGAATGAGCCATCCGTTGCTGCCGTGATGAATGATTTCGTCGATGCCCTGGCCGTGGCATGCGATTGCCGGTTTGCCACAAGCCATCGCTTCCAGATAAACACATCCCAAGCCCTCGTAGCGGCTGGGCAAAACAAAAACGGTGCAATTGCGCATGGCTTCGGCCACTGCAGAGCGGCTTCGCCGTCCGAAAAAATGGACCCGATCGTCGATTCCTAAATCCCTTGCCAGAGCGCTAAAGCGGTCTCGATCCGCGCCTTCACCGATAATTTGGCATTGCAGGCCGGGACGCGAATCCTTCAATCTGGCGAAAGCCTTTAAGACAAGTTCGTGTCCTTTTCCTGCGAGCAAATTTCCGACAATCAGAATCGTCGGCCGCTCGTCTTGTGAATTTCCTGGTGTAAACACATCGGGGTCAGTTCCGTTATAGACAACCTCAGCGTTTACCGTTTCGCACGTTCCGGCCATTCCATCCGTCAGCAACTGGCGAATTTTTTCGCTGATACAGATTACTTTGCGTGCATCCGCATAGACACGCAGAGAAGTTTTCCGGCGCCACCGCGCAGCAATCCCATCCTGAAAACAACGATTGAAAACGTCCAGGCCATGCACGGTAACCACAAACGGAATGCCCATGCGACGCGAGAGGAACGCCGCAGCATGCCCGCAAGGCAAGGCCGCATGCGCGTGGATCACAGTCACGGGCGAATGCCGATGAATTTGCTGGACTCTGCGCAGAAGCACCGCGCCCAGAAAGTTGCCTGCGCTTGCCAGTCCGAAGTTGCCGGGCAACTGGGGATAGCGAATCCAATCGGCGGGAGACTGCTCGCTTGATCGTCTGCGGGCGTGATAAATCGAGTCGACCGCAATCACGGAAGAAGCCGCGCCCAGAGCCTGGATCGGCCGCAGCGCCTCCGCGACAAAGCACCCGCTCACTTCGTCTCCATGGGAAGGATAAAAAGGCGTGAGCGTAAGAACATGCAACTTTGGCCGTGTGCCCTTATCCACTATTTTCTATTTTCTCAGCGCGCCCAAGCCGCGATGCACGATGTCTGAAGTTACCTGCTCTCACAGCGCTATGTCGAGCGCGCCAGAATCAGATCCGTGAGGCCGGCGATGGTTACGAAACGCGGATCCTGCATGTCTTCATCGGAAAACTGCATTTCAAATTGCTGCTCGATCTCGGTAATAAATTCCACAACCTCCATCGAGGTGAGCCATCCCGCTTGGAAGTAGTCGACGTCGAGTAAAGACTGGCTGTTTAGCGTGCCGATCTTCGCCCGCTTTTCGAACCAATCCTTGAGCCACGTCTGAACTTCTGTTCTCAACTTCACCTTGATTTTTTCTTTTATCTTTTCTTTTATCTTTCAATGGCGACGCATCGTGCGGGCGCGCCATCGCATCCCTTCAACTTTAAAGGCATCACAATGAGTTCCACTTCCGCTGCGGTCAAAGCCTTCAGGTTGGCCAGGTATTCCACCAGCACCACTCCCGCGCCCAAGAGAACTTTGTGATTGGGAGAATCCTGGGGCGTTCCCCGCGAATGGGCGGGGTTATCGGGAGAGGGAGTGTCCATGGCGATGAGACGCACGCCTTTGTCCACCAGCCATTGCGCCGCGCTTTCGGAGAGAAATGGATATTCATTGTAAAACTTCATGTTGCCAAAATATTCGGACCAGCCCGTCCGCAGAATCAAACGCGCCGGGATTTCATCGCCCAATCTTTCTTTAAGATCGGCGACGTCGATTTCTTGCAAAGGCCGGCATCCGGTGAAGTCCGCCACGGTGGCGGGTCCGACGAGCACGTCCAGAGAGACTTCATCGATCGTCTGGCCGTTGGGAATGAAGTGACGAGGCGCATCCGCATGCGTACCAATATGTGTGCCTAAGACTACTTTGCGAGTCTCGCGGCCTTCGATCCCATGCCGCCCCAGAATCGTGATCTCGACCACAGGATGCCAGTGCGTCGGGAATGTCATCATGCCTTCTTCGATGGGCAAGGAGAGATCAATAATTTTCATACGTGGTCTTCTGCGTGTATTCTCGGCGCGTATTCTCCGCGCGTATCTTTAGCGCGTATCAAGCACTACGAATCAGTCGATGCGAATCAGCAATGCGGGATCAATCAGTGTAAATCATCAGCGGGACGCGGTTGCGCTCTCCGTCGCCAGCCTGGTAGAGGTCGAACTCGAACCTACCTGCAGTTTCTCTGCCACCAACTCGCGGATGCGGACCTTTTGCACCTTGCCGCTCGTCGTCCGGGGCAGTTCATCGATCGCCATGTAGCGGGCAGGCTGCTGATGCTGCGCCAGATTTCGTTTGGCATGCGCGGCCACCGATTCCAAAATCAAATCCACTTCCACCCCTGCCTCCAGCTTCAGCACAGCCACAATATCTTCGCCATAGAGTTCGTGAGGAATACTGACGACGGCCACTTCGGAGACGCCGTCGACGTGCATCAGCACGTCTTCAATGGCCGCAGGGCTGATGTTGACGCCGCCGCGAATGATGATGTCTTTCTTGCGCCCGGTAATTGAAAGTGAAGTCTCGCCGTCCAGGCGGCCGACGTCACCCGTGGCAAACCACGCTGCGGCGTTCATTTCCAGCAGTCGACCTTCGGCGTCGAGGTAGCCGGCCATCAGATGGGGAGTGAGAATTTGTACTTCGCCTTCCACACCTGGAGCTTGTTGTTCTGCGTCGTCGTTGACGATTCGCAGCGCTATTCCGGGTAGGGCCTCGCCGACATAACCTGGGCTGCAGCGCGTGTTTTCCGAACGGGCGGTGACAAACAAAGTTTCCGAGAGACCGTAATTTTCGATCAATCGCACGCCATAACGCGATTCAAACTCATGTTTCACCTTTAGCGGAAGCGGAGCGAACCCCACGAAAACATGACGCACGGAACTACGGCAAAACTCCTCGCCGGTGCGGCCGCGGTCCATGCGCAGCAGGATGGACAACACGGTTGGGGCCATCCATAGGGTGTTGATCTTGTTATTTTTCGCTTTCTCCCAGAAGTGCAAGCTCGACCGAGCATCGAAGACGTGATCCACCACCACGCTGGCGCCGCACAAGAATGGCAATACGAGTAAGTTGTAAAAACCGCCCATGTACGCCATCGAAAGCGTCAGATAAAATCTGGAATCTTCATTGATTCCCTGAGCGCTGGCGAATGCCAGGGCGTTGCGGAACATACGGCCCACCTTGTGCGCCAATCCTTTCGGCTTTGCCGAAGTGCCGGACGTGTACATGATCACAACCAGATCTTCGGCATCCGCGGTTTCGAGCGGGACGAAATCCTCGCGCTTCTTGAGAGCCTCAATCTTGATTTGGTCGGGTGCGTTCCCATCCACTTCCTGCGCGGTTTGCAGTCGCAGCACATTCGAGTGGAACTCCCGGACTGATTCTGCCGATGACGTGCTCGCCACGACTAGAGCGGGCCTGCAACTCGCCAGTATGAAACGGACTTCACTTTTGCTGAGCGCCGGATTGACCGGAACGATTACGGCCCCAAGATAAATGCAGGCGAAGTAGAGGACTGCGAGCTCACAGCAGTTCGGAAGCATCACCGCGACGCGGTCGCCCTTGCGCACGCCTCGCTCGCGCAGTTCCGCAGCCAAAGCGCAGGCCTGACGGTGAAAGTCGCGATATGTAATCTCATTCCCAGTGCTCGCGTCGACCAGAAAGACGCGT
>PKVZ01000273.1 GCA_003131635.1 Acidobacteriaceae bacterium | reverse complement strand
AGCGGATTGTTGCTTTTCTTAAGGTTCAGTTGAGCCATTTCGACCTCCCTTTAGTGCTACCGTAAAGTCGGACACGGGCCGACAACTCCCCAAGAACGGACGGCAGACTTACATTTGTCCTTGGATTTACAGACGACATCGGGAAATGCTTGGCCCTTCCCTGGGTTTCGGCGCATCGTCTCTAATGTAGGAAACGACAGATGAGGAGAAAGTCCTTTTCACACTGCTCAGCGACGAGCTGAGCAGAGAGTTATGTCGACTCGTCAGAGCTAAAAGGCTGAGATGCGAAGGCCTTTAGGCCGTAGCTGCCTTTCGTGTAGAATTCCGCCTACCGTGCTGCGGAGTCCTGTTGACACGCCATTCGTCTATGTCCGCGGAGGAATTGATCCATGCCTGCGCCGAGTCAAATGGCGGTGAGGCTTGGGAAGAGTTTGTTGCCCGTTTCCACCGGCCTATTAGCCTCTCGATTGTCCGCGTCGCTAATCAATGCGGAGCGATCCCTCAGCAGCTAGTCGACGACCTAGTCCAAGACACCTATCTGAAACTGTGCGCCAATAAGTGCCGCTTACTTTTAGACTTCACGATTCAGCACCCGGACGCGGTTGCTGGATATGTCAAGACGATTGCCATCAACGTAGCTCGCGACCACTTCAAGTCGGACCACACCAAGAAACGCAACTCTGCGGGGACGGATCAACTCCTGGAGGACGCCAATCCCCCGGCGCCAAGCGCAAGTCTTGGTGGTCAAGAGGCCATGGAGCGTGAGGTTCTGTTCAAACAAATAGACCGCTGTCTAGAGGTGTGCTCAGAAGCTTCCGACAGGGAAAGAGACCGCACAATCTTTTGGCTGTATTACCAGCAAGGCTTGAGCGCCAAGGCGATTGCATGTCTGCCCGGAACAGGGCTGGGTGCGAAAGGAGTGGAAAGCGCGATTTCGCGGCTCACGCGTTGTGTTCGCGAACAGTTGGTGGATCGGCGGTCTCAGACTGCCGTATAAACGCAGCGGTCAGCAAAAAGGATTTCGTGCGGGAGACTCGTATTAGAGAGGAGAAGTTGGTTTTGACACGGCCTTTTGATCGACATCTCGACAGTGACGAACTCGATGCTCTCGTTTCGTCACAAGCGATAGGTGTTCCTAGCTCAGGGCAGCTTTCTGAAGGAGCAGTAAGAGAAGCCCAGCGCCACGTTGATTCCTGCAAGGATTGTCAACGGAAGGTGCAGATGCACAAGTCCGTGCAGAGCGAGATTCTTAGGCGCTTGGTGCCCAGCAGTGCTCCGCCGGGTCAAGACTGCATCCAGGATTCTGAGTGGGTTAGAGTAGCGGCTGGTTTGCTGCCGGATGGCCAAACGAGAGAACTGATGAAGCACGCGGCACAATGCGGGCATTGCGGACCACTTCTAAAGAACGCTGCAGAAGCGGTCGTAGACGAAGCAACTCCTAGCGAGGAGGCACTTCTGGCGTCGCTGCAGAGTGCGCGCCCCGAATGGCGGAAGAACATGGCGGCAACGCTGCGCTACAGTGTCCGGGACCGTCAACCGAAGTCTTCGTGGTGGAAGGCGGTTTTCGTTTCGCCAGCTCCAGCCTACGCACTTGCGGGGATCGTCGCCGTTGCCGCTCTGGCGTGGATCGGAGTGCGGGCTTGGCGTCCTCCATCTGCCGAACAATTGCTCGCGCAGGCCTATACCGAGCATCGGACTCTAGAAGTGAGAATTCCCGGTGCAAAATATGCGCCCGTGCAAGCGCAGCGTGGCACAGAGCGATCGGATTTCGACAAGCCGCAATCTTTATTAAAGGCCGAGGATCTGATTGGTGAAAACCTCAGAAAGAACCCCGCCGATCCCGTATGGCTGCAAGCGCGAGCTCGCGCCGACTTGCTCAATGGCAATTACGATTCGGCGATCAAATCGTTGCAACGGGCGCGAGAGACGCAGCCCGATTCGCCTGGATTGCTCATCGACCTAGGTTCTGCCTATTTCGTCCGAGCCGAAACCGCTGGTACGCCCATTGACTACGGCAATGCCATTGAATCGTTTGGCAAAGCGCTATCTAAGTCGCCGGATGACCCAGTCGCATTGTTCAATCGCGCACTAGCATGCGAGCGGGCATTCCTGTACACCCAGGCGGTCGATGACTGGGAACATTATCTGCGCGTCGATCCGCGGGGCGGATGGGCCGACGAGGCCCACAAGAATCTGGATACGATTCGGGAAAAGCTGAGGAAGCACGGGGAGGAGGTGGGAGAACCGCTACTGACGCCAGTTGAGTTGGCCACAGCGGCGGACCCCGAACACACCGCTTTACTTCTTGACAGTCGGATTGAGGATTATCTACGAATTGCGGTCGCTGAGTGGTTGCCAAGAGCCTACGCCACCACGGGAACCGCAGACTCCGCTGATCTCGACCGCACGCTTCGACTTCTGGCTGGCGTCGCGATTCAAAATCACGGAGACCGCTGGTTGGAAGATCTTCTCGTCGGAGCATCGTCCAAGGACTTCTCGGCCGCGACAAAGGACCTGTCCGAAGCGATTCGAGCCAACGACAAGGCAGACACAGCCACCGCCCATAAAGAGGCCGCAGAAGCAGCATCCCTTTTTGAACGCGCCAACAACAAGGCTGGAGTGCTTCGGTCTCAGTTTGAATACTTAGTGGCGTCGAATATCGATCAGGATGGAGCTGTATGTAAGCAAGCCGGTCAGCAATTGATGGAATCCGTCGACAATTTCCCCTATAAATGGCTTCAAATCCAGACCCATTTGGAACTGGGGAGCTGTTACTGGCTCCGAGAGGATATCGGACTAGCCAAGCAACAATATGGAAAGGCCACCCAAGAATCCAAGGCTAGCGAGTTCAGCCAGCTCTACTTGCGTTCGCAGGACCATATTTCCGCATTGCTGGCTGCAGTCGGCGATTACCATGCAGCTTGGCGCATTGCTTCGCAGGGACTTGCTACGTATTGGTCCGGAAACTACCCGGATGTCCGGGGCTACAACTTTTATGATCACTTATATGAATTATCCCGCCTTGCAAATCTCCCGTACGTGGAGGTGTCGGCAAGGCTTGACGGAGTTCGTTTGAGCGAATCGTCCCCTGACCTCGCCCAGCGCGCGCTGGCTCATTTACTTCTCGCGAGCGCCGCCGAGAGCGCAAATATCTCGAAGATTCCAGAAATCGAGTTTGCTCGCGCGAGTCGGTTATTTGCTGCCTCACCACAGGGGAATGCCACACACATGGCTCGCTTGGAGGCCGAAATCCGTTGGGCGGATGCTGAAACTCGACAAGGGAATCCCAGACAGGCTGTCGATCGGCTAAAACCATTGAGGCAAGAGATTGCAACCTCGTCCGATAATTTCCTGGCACTCATGTTTTACACGAACCTAGGAGAAGCGGAAGCCAGTCAGGGAGACTGGGACGAGGCGGAACCGGTGTTGCGAGCCGCGATCTCCCTCTCGGAGAGACAATTGCGGACACTTTACGACGACGAGTCCCGAGTGGAAGTTGTTCGACAATCTTCCGGGGCATACCGCGCGCTCGTCCAACGGCAACTACTGATGGGCGATTCGCAGGGTGCGTTAGATCTCTGGGAGAAGTACCGCGGATCAGCTTTAGGGAAGGGGCAGGCGAACCTTCACCAGTTCCCCCGCACGCGACTATTAGAAACTCGGAGTATCACCCGTTATCTTCCGGCTCTTACAAAGGAGCTAGTAATCTCCTACGCGTTTCTGCCAAGCGGGCTGGCTTTGTGGACATTTGATGATCGGGGTCTGTCCGTTCACTGGGAAGAGGGCAAGAGCGAAAACATTGCCACGTTGGCAGCCCGATTCCGCACGCTCTGCGCCGACCCTAAGTCCGATCTCTCCGAATTGCAACAAAGTGCACACGAGCTTTATGACTTGCTCGTCGCCCCGGTCCAAGATCGCCTTTCCAATGATCGCATCCTCGTGACCGAATTGGATGGAGCTCTTGACGGAGTGCCGTTTGAGGCCCTAATCGATGGGCACAACCGGTACCTCGGGGACCGGGGACCTATAGTGTCTTCCCTGGGAATTTACTATCGAGGAGAGTCGAGCGGGCCCGCCCTCATTACTGAAGATGCGGCTGCTCTGATTGCTGCGGTGCCCGCGCCTGATGCCGCGATCGGCTTGGACGTTTCTCCGTTGCCTGACGTTTTGCGCGAGGGCGAAATGGTGGCTCGAAAGTTTCGCGATAGTCAATTGCTGGAAGCAGGAGCGGCCACGCGCGATGCGGTGCTATCGAGCCTGTCCAGTGCAGTCGTCTTTCATTTCGCCGGGCACGCCGTCAATACATCGCGGCAAAATGGAATACTTATCTCTGATGCGTTACTGACCCCTTCATCACTGAAAGCAAGTAACTTTTCGCAAATGCGGTTAGCCGTATTGTCCGCTTGCGATACCCAGGACGGTTCCAGCGGTGCGTTTAATGATGTCGATAGCCTTGCGCGGGTTTTCTTGCGGGCTGGCGTTCCGAATGTCGTGGCCAGTCGCTGGAGTGTGGACTCGGAGGCGACTCGGCAGTTTATGGAATTATTCTACCGGAATTTGCTCGACGGGAACTCGGTAGCCGCATCCGTGCATCAGGCCCAAGCTGCGTTACGCTCTCGGCCCGGGACGGCCCACCCATACTTTTGGTCGGCATTCAGCGCGCTCGGTATGAGTTGAGGACAAGATCAGACAAGGATACCTATATGAAAAGACCTTTTCGATACGTGCCCGTGACTTTGGCAACATGTTTGCTGATGGCAACGGCGCTCCTGCCGCCTTTGGGGGCGCAAACCACAAGAGAAGTGGAGATCGATATCGCCGGTCCGTGGGCATATCTTCCCGACATTGTAGGCAACGACCGCAACTACATTATGGTGGTGGCACCTAGCATGAGCCACATTATGAGCATAATTCCGGAAGGAGATGCGAACCATTACAACAACTCCAGCAGCAAACCCATTCAGCTTTCTGACGGCTTGTACCATTTGGACTTCGTGTCGAAATGTGGTTCTGATCGTTCGCCCGGGGTCGCCAATCTTAATAATCTAATGGTTGGGCCGGATCCCAAGCTCTATCCGGTAAAGGTTGCTGGCTTAGCCGACCTGAGTGCAAAATTAGTCACGCCGAAAGAGGGGCAAGGACGCTATGCACTGCGAATCCCCAAACCCTGCTACTACGAAAGCTACGTGGAGTCTTCGCTGAAATTCGGACCGAGCCCCGACTCCAACACGGCGGAAAGCACATACACCACCTGGATGGTGCTGCATTACACGATTAGTGCCGATCAGAAGGCAACGCTTTCGGGTAATTCCGACAATCACCACGCGATCCATAAACAGCTTTCATTCAAACAGAGCCGGCCCAGATCACGCACGTCCCTTCCAGGAATTGCCATTGCATTGTTTATGCACGCCTCGTCAACGCCATCTTGTGATTTGGAATCGAAAGCGGCTTTCGGCTATGCCGCGGACTTCTGGGGCTTCATACCATCTCCGAGCTTATTTCCGGAGATTACCTCAACTGGAGAACAAAGCCGTCGCTACAACTACGATCAGAGCAAGTGTCCGTCGACAGGCCACACACCATTTGTCCCTGGCCGCACGGATTGTCACGCACCACAAATGGACATCAATAACACGGTCATTCCTCCGAAGCTGTAGTAGAGTCGTTCGGACTAAGGGACTAAGACTAGACGGAATCCTTGATCATCGTGGGAGGGCTCCGTGAAAGCCCTGTCTGAAGCGCGTTTCAGACTGCTCATTCCTCGCTCCCCAAGCAGTCGCTATTCGTGACTAACTGTTGATAATCTTCCGGGCAACAGCTACTGGAGGATTTCGTGCCGGAGCGAAACTCCTGTTAGACGATCAAAAAGGGGCGCTGCCTTCGGCAGCGGGAGGACGGTTGACACGCCACCCATGCCAGGGTGCTGTGCGGCAACTTGGGGTTGCTGCACGGTTACCACTGACAACAAAGCAGATGGCGATTCCAGGTTGCTGTGGGGCAACCTGAAACTCCCGTAGAAAAACTCCAGCGCCAAGCTCTCCCGAGTCCGAAACCCCTTGACACGCACCCGCAAAAAGTACGACTATTTAGATGTATGTCATACAAGCAGACGTTTGTATGGCATGGAGGAGTGATGCCAGATCAGCCCCAAACTCAGACTCTCTCCCTTCGAATCAGCGAGGGCCTGCGCAAGCGCCTAGACCATATCCGAAAAGTCACCTCATTGCGGAAAGGCGAGGACGTATCGACATCCGAGATTGCTAAGCAACTGCTGGAATCGTCGCCCGCCGACCGGCTCGAAGTGACCGAGCTGATACGGGAGCCAACCGAATGCCTCTTGCGAATTCGTAAGAAATGCGAAGCCGAGCAGCCGCTCTCATTGGCTGAGTGGACGGTGCTCGCGTACTACGTCCAGCAAGGCGCAGATGCCATCTGCAATACTCCGGTTTCCCGTGAGTCCTGCATTGCCTTTCTGGAAGCATTTCAGGCGGTTTATAAGTTGAGGAAAAAACCCAACCCAGGCAAGGACGAGTATTACCTCACGAAGCTTCCAAGCGAATTCCGACCAGGGGAGACAATGCAGCCCGCCAGCCCCGAGGCGGTGCGGCAGACCGTGGCCGAAACAGTACGACAGCTTGCTGACCCGGCCATGAAGTGGAGACCCATCCTTGCTGGGCGCAATCTTTATGTGTTTCTCGATGGCGATGAAGTTAACGACGCCGATGCGGTGAACCGCGCCCTTCGTCCCTACTGGGAAGGGCTTTGGCGGATGGCCGCGCGCGGTCATTACTTTCTCTACAAAGAGCCGATCCGCAGCAAGGTCAACGCCAGCGATTCCGTCGTCCAGCCTGCAATCCCGAACGTTTTCGAATCTAACTTTGTGCTGTCCTTCGTGCGCAGCGACGGCAACGATGTACTCCTGTCGTTTAGCTTTCCCGGCCCACACGGTCCCGTGTACCCCATGAGTTCCTATCCGATGATTCAAGAGTTTCGCGCGATGTTGAACGGATTGACGGCGAAGTCCCGACACTGGAACGGAGAATACTTCTTTGGATACACGTGGGACCGGGAGGGAGAGACCCAGTTCTCGTTTCGCGCTCATGCAAACGGCATCACCTTTGGCTTTTCCCAAGAGGAGTGGAACGCAGTGCGGAAACTCTTCCGCCGGGCTTGGGAGATGCCAGAACTCCAGGCCACATGGGACGAACTAACGATGGAATACGGTGACCTGTGACAACCGGACAGTCATTCCGCACGAAATCGCTCACTGCCAAAGTGACTGAGGAGGAGTACGCCCGACTTCAGGAACTGGCGACAGCCGCAGGTCAGAGCATGGGGGAGTGGGCACGCACGGTTTTGCTGGCGCAGGTGAATTCCAGCCAAGAGATCATCCTAGCCGAAATACTAGCTTTGCGCATGCTGTACCTGAACAGCGTGCAGATTCTTGGACAGCGACGGGAACTGACCACCGAAGAACTGAGGAAGCTCATTGAGCGGGTGGACCGCGAGAAGCAGGGTAAAGCGCAGGAGCGGCTGAGTGGACAAAATAGCAACCGGCCCAGCCCAGAAAACTCAGCCAACAGCGCCGCCATTTGAACCGGATTCAAAGCCGGTGGGATGCGTTGGAATTCGAGATCGACTGACTTGGGGCGGGAAAGAAGTAAAGCCGTGATCAGGAAATGGGGACGCGACGAGACGTATTACTGGCCGAGCCACAAGCCAGTGTGGACAATCAGCGCCTTTGCTCTCGGAGTGCTAGCAATCGTTGGAATGGCGATCTATCAGGCCAGGGTGCAATGGACGCCGCTACAGCGCTATTGGCTCCCGAACTATCTCAAGACGCAGCTGGCGACAAGCCTCGGTTTTCCCCCGATTAATTACCGTCTCCTCGAAGTGGAAGACCGACAGGGGCGTCACCGATTAGCGGTTGAGACGGATGTCGCACCGTGGGAAGGTCCTCTGCCGCGCGGGGCGAGTATTCCACTGATCCTATCGAAAGACGCGGCACGGCAGGACCTGCATCTGGTGCTGGAACCAGCGCAAAAATACAAGAATAAAGAACTCAGCGACTACGCTCGACACTGGATTTACCAAGACCAAACTTGGGGCGACTTCCTGCATTGGCCGCTCGTTACCGGTCTAGCAGTTTTCGGCTGGCTGTCTATCTTTGCTGTTCCCAAAGACTGGCAGCGGCGGCGCGTGCTCAAGTATGGGCGCCGGACCAAAGGCCCAGAGTTCGCCACGGCGGCGCAGTTCAACCGTAGCCAGCAATCCGATGGCATAGGTTTCATCACAAAAGAGCCGCGCACAGTGGGTGAATTCCTGCTGCAGCGTGACGGGAACCTGGTGCGGATTCCGCGCGAGCGGGAGAGTTCGCATTTCATGATGATCGGCGATACCGGCGCAGGCAAATCGTCGCTTATCCGCCAGATCCTCATGCAGGTGGAAGGGCGGGGAGAAACCGCGATTGTGTACGATCCGGCACTCGAATACACACCGCAGTTTTACGAGCCGAGCCGTGGCGATGTGATCTTGAACGCGGTAGATGCACGTATGCCCTATTGGTCACCGTGCGATGAAGTGCAGCATGAAGCAGAAGCCGAAGGGTTGGCAGCGGCGCTCTTCAAAGACGATCCCCGCACCAATCCGTTTTTCGTGATGGTGCCGCGCCAGATCTTTGCCCACCTGCTGATCGAGCAACCGAAGCGGACACCGCAGGAGCTACTCGCCATTCTGCGAGATGAGCGCGAGCTGGCAAAGAGACTCAAGGGCACCGAGCACGCGGCAGCAATCTATCCCGATGCGGGACCGCAACGTGGCGGTATGATCGCGACTCTCAACAGCGTGAGCAATGCACTGAAGCTGTTGCCCCGAAGAGAAGAAGCTAAGGCGAACTGGACGGCGGTGGAATGGGCGCGGCAGCGGGACGGGTGGTTGTTCATCACCAGCCCGCCGGAGTTTCGCGAGAGACAGCGGCCCCTCATCAGCATGTGGCTCGACATGCTGGTGCTGCGCACCATGAACCAGGGCAAGCCCGGTGCGCGCCCCGTCTGGTTCATTCTGGACGAGCTCCAGAGCTTACATGCGTTGCCGCAGTTACACACAGCGAT
>PKVZ01000106.1:4754-15764 GCA_003131635.1 Acidobacteriaceae bacterium | reverse complement strand
CCGCCACGCTGCTCACCATCCTGTTCTGCATCGCCTACGCTCTTCTCACCGAAGTCGGCGCCCCCGTCTGGCGAGCCACGCTAATGTGCGCCATCTTCCTCGGCACCCGCCTGCTCTACCGCGACCGCTGCATGGTCAACGCCCTCGGAGCCGCCGCCCTCGGCCTGCTCGTCTTCGATCCCCGCCAACTTTTCACTGCCAGCTTCCAGATGACATTCCTCTGCGTGCTCATCGTCGCCGCCCTCGGCCTTCCCCTCATCGACCGCACCTCGCGCCTCTACCGCCGCGCGCTCGCCCACTGGGACGCCGACGATTACGGCGCAACCCTTCCTCCCCGCGTCGCGCAGTTCCGTGTCGATCTGCGCCTGATCGCAGGCCGCCTCGCGCCTTTCATCGGCACGAGCTGGTCGCTGCGTCTGGTTCGCGGCGCAACAATTTTTTTCCTGCGCGCCTTCGAACTGCTGCTCGTCTCACTCGTCATGCAGATGGGCCTGGCCCTCCCCATGGCCTACTACTTCCACCGCGCCACCACCATCGGCCTTCCCGCCAACATCGCCGTCGTTCCGCTCACTCAACTCCTCATGCCCGCTGCCATCCTGACTATCAGCTTGGGATATATCTCTCCGCTCCTCGCCAAAATTCCCGCGCTGCTCACCGCCTGCGCGCTCGCAGCCATCACCGGTACCGTGCATGGCCTGGGCAGCCTGCGCCTGGCCGACCTGCGCGTTCCCACGCCATCTCTGGTAATGATCGCCGCAGCTTCCGCCGCGCTAATCGTCGCCATGGTATTTGCCCGCCGTCGCGCCCTGCTCGCGCTCGCCGGTGTCGGCGCGCTGTTAGCCGCGTCTTTAGCTCTCGCCTTCCTTCCCCCCAAACCGCAAACCCGCGCCGGAATTCTCGAGGTCACTTCCATCGACGTTGGCGAAGGCGACTCCATTTTGCTCATCACGCCGCAAGGCCGCACCCTGCTCATCGACGCCGGTGGCCCCGTCTGGGGCGCCAGTTCGCAACTCGACTTCGGCGAAGACGTAGTCGCGCCCTACCTGTGGACCCGTCGCATCTCCCACCTCGACGCCGTTGCCATCTCCCACGGCCACTCCGACCACATCGGAGGCATGCCCGCCATCCTCAAAGATTTTCGGCCGAAAGAATTATGGATAGGTCTGCTTCCACCCAGTCGAGCCCTGGATAATCTAATCGCCGAAGCGCACGCGCTGGGAATAACCGTCGTACGCCATTGGGAGGGAGACGATTTCGACCTCGGCGGTGCCAAGGTCGACGTCCTTTTTCCCCCACAAGATTGGCCAGTCGGCCTCGAGCCCAAAAATAACGACTCCATGGTCCTGCACGTCAGCTACGGCGACACTTCCGTCCTGCTGGAAGGCGACGCCGAAAAAGCCGTCGAACGCCGCATCGCCGCCCTGCACCCGCAACACGCCGACCTCTTAAAAGTAGGCCATCACGGCAGCGCCACATCCACCACGCCAGAAATTCTGGCCGCTTCCAAGCCCGCCTTCGCCGTCATCTCCGTCGGCTTCCACACCTCTTACGGCCTGCCCAAACCCGACGTCCTCGCCCGCCTCCAAGCCGCCGGAGTCCGCGTCTACCGCACCGACCTCAACGGCGCCGTCACCTTCTACCTAGACGGCCACTCCGTCACCCCCGCACCGCCACGAAGCAATTAGTAGCGCCGCCGTCCCGGCGGCTGTCGTGGGGGCGTCTCGCCCCCACCATCCGACTCCAGCCCCGAAGGGGCGTAATGTGAAAGCCCGGCACGGGAGTGCCGGGTAAGAATAGGAAACCAGAATGAGTTCCTACCGGGACGGACCGGACTATTCAGCAGAGTGCTCATAGCCTGTAAGTGTTTCCGGCTTTTGAGCCACCGACTTACTTTTACTCATCCACCACGGAATTCCGCAACACGCCCACGCCCTCGACGCTAATCTCCATCACATCGCCGGCCACGACCGGACCTACGCCTGCCGGGGTTCCGGTGGCAATCAGATCGCCCGGCAACAGCGTCATGGCCTGCGAGATAAAGCGAATCACGACGTCCAGGGAAAAAATAAAATCCTTGGTGTTTCCCGATTGCCGCACCGCGCCATTCACCCGAGTCTCCACTCCGACTCCGGCCCAGGGATCAAGATCAAGGCCATCCGCCACGACGGGGCCGACGGGACAGGAGGTATCGAATCCCTTGGCGCGGGCCCACTGATCCTCTTTTCTCTGGATGTCGCGCATGGTGACGTCGTTCAGGCAGGTGTAGCCGAGAATGTAGGGGCGGACATCTACATCATCGGGCAGCAAATGGCATTGCTTCGCGATGACCACGCAAAGCTCACCTTCGAAATCCACGCGCTGGGAAATTTTCGGGCGCTTTACCACCCCGCCCGGGGCCAGCAGAGCGGAGTTCGGTTTGAAGAACAACAGCGGCTCAGTCGGCACCTCGCTGCCCAGTTCCGCCGCATGCTCGCGATAGTTTCGTCCCACGCAGACAATCTTCGTCGGCCGCACCGGCGCGAGCAATGTCGCCTCATCGAGCGCAATCGGTTCAATCCTCCGCGTGCGCAGTCCCTCCACGTCGCCATCGGATTGCTCCGGCGCGGTCAGCAAAATTCTCACAATCGAATCGCGTCCCGCCACCGATTCGACCAGCCCGTACTGAGCCTCTCCATTCAGTTGAAAGCGGCAATATTTCATGATTTCTATCTAACCACGAGACCTCTAAATCGAGCCATCCTTTTCGCAAAAATATTCCGCTTCCACCGAAATTTGTCTGCCACGTTTTTTCAATTGCAAAAATACCCAATTACAAAATTACAAATTCCCCGCGCCCTCGCTGGCCTCCTCCGACCGCGCACTCTCATTCCCCCGCTCATCCACCGCCGTGACCGAGTAAAAATATGTCCTCCCGGCCACGACCTGCGCATCGCGATACGCCGGAGTCCTTACCAGTTCCGGATTCAACTTCAGCGCCGCGACTCCCGCCTCATGACGATAAATGTTGTATCCCGCAAGGTCCGCATCGCTCACCGGGGTCCAGATCAAATCAATAAATGGCGGCTGCCCCGGCCCGGAAAACACCGCCTGCAATCCCCCAGGCACTGCGGGAGGAAACACATCATGCGCGAATATTTTCACTTCGGGCGAGTCGTCGCCTTCCACCTCCGGCGCGGTTTTTCCGGGCGCTTCCACCACGGTCACGACCGCGCCGCGATAAAAATATGTCTTCTCCCACTCGATCGTCTGATCCAGAAATGACGTCGCGATTTTATCTTTTCCGTCCGCTCCCGAGGCGCAATCCGTAGCCTCCACGTCTGTGAGCTTATTCCAGTTGGGGCTCGATTCCAGCCAGCGATAGATGCGGAACAAATACTTGACGCCGGTTCGTCTCCGCGCCGTCTCGGGACACGCCCAGGAAATGTTGACACCTTGATTGACTGCCTGGGCTGCAAAATCGCCGAATGGCGCGAGAGTCGGCACGAGCGCGACCCGTACCTGATTCGAAAGCCCCGCACCTCGCCCCGCTGTGTTCAGTACCTCGACCGCATAGCTGGCAAATTCCGCGGCATGTTCCTGCTCGAGTGTAGAAGACAAAGTGTCGGTAAAACTTGCGGTAAGTTTCTTCGCGGACGACTTTCTCGCCTTTTCGAAATCGGGCGGCGGCGCAACTTCTCCGGCCGGCGTTCCACATGCCTTCAACGCGGCTGCAATAGTCCGGCAGATTTGCGTCTTTCCCAGATACCGCACCGACTGCCGCTCCATGGTCCGGGGCGGAATGATCCAGGTCAGCGTTACTTTGTCGCCCTTGCGCGCCGCCCGCAGATCCGTGGGCGGCTTGGGCAACTCCAGGGACGGGGCTTCCGGCGGTCCAATCGACGCGCATCCGCTCAACAAGGCTAAGCCTGCTAGTGCCAGCAATAGTTTTCCCGTCGCAATCCTCATGTTAAAACCAAAGAGTACATTACACGGCTCGCCTAGTGTTGCACGGCGACCCTAGAGACCTTTCACAAATCGCGGAGTCGACACCCAGGACTCTCCTCTTTTCATCGAACCTATCTGTGCTAGAATCCTACCCGCTATCGGATCACTTCCGCTGCCCCCCCGGCGGTCCCCCGGCCCGGCCACCAACTTCCAGGAGAGTCACATCATGAAGAGCAATTTCCTCCCATCCGTCGCTCGGCAACTGACCGCCTGTGCTGCCACGCTACTGATCGCCGCAACCACGGTTGCCGCCCAAACCGAGCACGTGATATACGCCTTCAAAGGTGGCAACGACGGCAGCTACCCAACCGCGGGACTCATCTCCGACGCTCACGGCAATCTCTATGGCACCACCACTGGCAGCAATTTCGGTGGGGGCACGATTTTCCAACTCACTAAGCCCACCGGCGGCGCATGGACCGAGACCGTGCTTCACACTTTCACTGGCGGCACTACCGATGGCCGCGCCCCGGAGGCCGGCCTCATCTTCGACAGGGCAGGCAATCTCTACGGAACCACGGCGTATGGCGGCACATCCAATTTGGGCATCGTTTTCGAACTTACCCCACCCGCCTCCGGCAGCGGCCCCTGGACCGAGACCATCCTCTATAATTTCCAATCCTTTGGCCGCTACAGCAATGGATCGGTGGGCGGAGGCCTCATCTTCAAAGGCAAAACTCTCTATGGCACCACCCTCTGGGGCGGTTTGCATAACGATGGGAACGTCTATGCCCTGGCCCCGAATTCCTCGAACGTCTGGAATCTGAAGGCTCTCTATAGCTTTGATGGCGGCGCCGACGGACTGGAACCAAATTACGCCTGCGACGCTCTGGTCCTCGACAAGTCCGGCAACCTGTATGGCGTTACTGCATTTGGCGGCGTGAATGGAGCAGGCAACGTTTTCGAAATGACGCCCCCCTCCGCACCCGGCGGCGCTTGGACTGAAACTGTTCTCTACAGCTTCGGTGCCAGTAGCACGGACGGGAACGTCCCCGTTACTGGCGTAATTTTCGACGCCAACGGCAATCTCTATGGCACTACGAACGCTGGAGGCAATTTCGGCAACGGCACGGTATACGAATTGTCTCCTCACGCCGCCGCAGGCGGCGCTTGGACTGAGTCCGTGATCTACAGCTTTACGGGAGGAACTGACGGGGACACGCCGTGGGGCAACTTGACCCTGGATAAATCAGGAAATCTCTACGGCACCACTCTCACCGGCGGAGTCTACAAGTTGGCGCCTCCATCCGGCAGCGGCAGTTGGACCGAGACCACTCTCTATCACTTCCCTGGAGCCAGCAATGACGGCGTCGAGCCTCAGGCAGGAGTGTTAGTCGATCCCTCCGGTAATCTCTACGGTACGACTTCCCAGGGCGGCGCGACGAGCAACGGCACCGTCTACGTAATCCATCCATAACCATGTGTGGCGCGGGCTACGCGCCCGCGCCCTTTTTCTTAGAAAAATTAAAGATAAAGAGCGATTCTCCTAGAACGCGACTTTCTTAGAAGATGAAAGCCGCGCTTTACCGCCAGCCCGAAAGCGCCGCCGCTCTCACGCCGCCAGTTCCCTAACCGCTTCCCGGAAAACTTTCGCATGCAGATCCACATCCTCCTTCTCCGTCTGCGGCGACATCAACGCCATATTGTGGAACGGCGTCAGGAGAATCCCGCGATTCATGGCATACAAATGCATAAACCTTTCCAGCTCGAAGTCCATCGCGCGATGCACCTCCGTCCCATTCTTCGGAGCATCGCGCCCAAACATATATTCCGCGCGGCATCCCAGCCGGGTTACGTGCCAGGACAATTTCGCTTCCGCAATCGCCTTGGCCACTCCAAGCGTCCAGCGCTCCGCCATCGGAATCATGCGGTCGAACGCCTCTTTGGTCAGGACCTTCGTCAAAGTCGCGCGCATCGCGGCCAGCGACAAAGCGTTCCCCGCCAGCGTCCCTCCAATCCCGCCGACATCGCAGTCTTCCAGACTCTCGGCCGCGCGATCCTGCCAGCCCGCGATCCTCTCGGCCACCTCCTGCGAAAATCCGTAAGCCGCTCCCGGAATCCCTCCCCCAATCGCCTTGCCGAAGACCAGCACATCTGGCTGCAGATTCTCCGCTCGGGTGAAGCCACCCGGCCCCGCGCAGATGGTATGGGTCTCATCGATAATCAGCAGCGCCCCGTGTTTTCGCGTCAGCTCCCGCAAAGCAGCATGAAATCCCTTCTCCGGGTGCACAATTCCCACATTCGTCATCGCCGGCTCCGCCAGCACGCAAGCCACATCTCCCGCCGCCAGCGCCGCTTCCAGTGCGGGCAAATCGTTAAACTCGACCACTCGCGTGGTGACCGCCGGATTCACCGGCGGCCCAATGTTTCCCCGGCGCGGACCAGCCACTCCATTCTTATCGAGGGTGATAAAGGTTTCATCCACCGTTCCGTGATAGCACCAGTTGAAAACCAGAATCTTCGCCCGCCCCGTAATCTGCCGGGCTAATCGAATGGAGAATCGATTCGCATCCGTGGCCGTGAGCGCAAACTGCCAGTAAGGCAGCCCGAAGCGCTTGGCCAACTCCTCGGCCACAAAAATCGCATCCTCACCGGGCAGCATCAACGTAATCCCGCGCCGCGATTGCTCCTCCACCGCCTTCACCGTGGCAAACGGAGAATGCCCCGTCATCGCCCCCGTATCGCCCAAACAAAAATCGATATAGCGATGCCCGTCCACATCAAAAAAATGCGCGCCCTGGGCCTCGCGCACAAACGGAGGAAACGCCCCCGCCCATTTCGCCATCCAGTTCATGGGAACGCCCGCCAGCAGCGACTTCCGCGCCCGCTCAAACAAAGCCTTCGACTTCGGCCGCTCGTCGACAAACTTCTTCTGCTCGCGCCCCATCAGCGACGCCAGCCGCGCACGATCAATATTTTTCATGACGAGGCAGAATACCAGACAGTGTGGGTTTATGCGGCGGTTTGGACTTTGGGGCAGTGTCCTGATTTAGTTTTTTCACCACAGAGTCACAGAGACACAGAGAAAGCCAACTGCATGGCAAACCCGTCCCCTTCTCGTTTTTACAGGTCCGAGGTTTTCTCCGTGACTCTGTGCCTCTGTGGTGAAAAAAGGCGAATCAGGACGCTACTGACTTTGGGTGGCGCGCACCCGCGGGAGAACTCTTGGCTTAATTATTAAGGTGATTATTGCGGGCGACTATTGCAGGCGGAAGCGTTCGCGCATCAGGCGTTGGAGGCGGGGTTTGTAGAGCAGGTCGTAGGCGAGTTCTTTGTCGGGGAACATGGCGAGGGCGGCGCGTTTGGCGCCGGCGGCGAGTTCGGAGGCTTCTTCGACGGTGAGGCTGGGATCCTGGCTGATGACGGAGGAGACCATGCTGATCATGACTTGCAGGCGGCGGATGAGGCGGGCTTCGTCGTCAGCGGAATTTTTATTGGCATCGGTTGCGGCGAGAGGCGGGTTCTTTTCGTGATGTGACGGTTCCCCGGAATTCATTTCAGTCCTTTTCAGCGTTCATCTTCAGAGTTCAGCGACAACCGTTCGTGGTCCCCAGGCTTGGATGCGTCGTAGTGCGGCGTTGCAGACGCTTTATCCAGCATCTTGCGCCTTTTGGAGGCAAAATGAAACGGCCCGAAAGTGCTGGGGCGGGGACGCATGCGAGGTCCAAGGGCAGGCCTTCGCCCTGCGGACAGCCGAGGGCGGCTGTCCCCACATCCCCACATGAAGCTCGGAGGTTTCGTGAGTTGCATCCCTGAACAACTCGGGGGGAAGAGTTAGAATCAGAGAACAGCGGAGTCCGCGCCCTGTTCCTGGCGACCGACCCGAGAATCGGAGATCACATGGCAGAGGAAACGAAGGCGATGACGGAAGAACGGCGGCCTGATCCAAATGAGAAGCTGGTGAAGGTGTTTGACAGCGAACAGGAGTCGGAGGCGATGGTGGTGAAGGGATTGCTGGATTCGGCGGGGATTGAGAATGATTTGAAGTCCGGCAGTTTCTTGCAGGACGCGTTTCCGGGGCTGGGGGGGATGATTATTCTGGTGCGGGAAGAGGATGAGGAGAAGGCGCGGAGTTTGATTGCGGAATCGCGGCAGGCGGGAGCGGTTGTTGACGAGGATGAGACGAAGGGTTGATTCGTTCCGCCTTTCGCGAAAGCGGAGTGCATGCGAGAACAGGTTCCGTCCCTAGCGGAGGGACGGCAGAAGCCTTGATGCGCGGGCCGAGGTACGTGTTTTCCATTCAACCCCTCTGTCGCGCGCTGCGGCATGGAGAGCATCAATACCGCATGCAGTGACGTGGAAGAGCGGCGCGGCAGCGCCGCGTAAAGTGTCTCCGTTTTGAAAGCCCGCGGCTTCAGCCGCGCCGCAACTTCAAGACTGGCCGTAGGAAAGAAGACACAGAACGAGTCATCACACCCCAGCCCCGCCAGGGGCGGCATATATTAGCCCAGAGCCTGCCCTGAGCGAAGCCGAAGGGGCGTAAGTCCTGGGTAAGCTCAAAAAACAAGAACCAAGTCCCGGAGGGAGAATTTCCCGAGCGCCAATCACTGCTATACTCGCCCAGTTCCCCTCTCCAGGCCCCGGACATTAAATCGAGGCAAGCAGTGAAGAAGTGGATCATCACAATTCTCGCAGCGTTTGCCACGCTGACGATGGCCATCACAGTCCACTGGTGGGTACCTTGGCTCCTGTCGTTCGCGACCAAGAACAAAGAGGATATCGAGCATCTCAATACCCTAGCCGAGTTGGTTTCCAAGCTCGTGACATGGCCAGCTACGGCCATTCTTTTCATCATCGGACTGTGGCAGAGGAAGAAGGCCAATGACGAGAAACAACAGTTGGACGTCAACATTCAAACCGGAGGCATCAATGCCAAAGGCAATGTCTCCCAAACTGGCAACGTAGTAACGGGAAACAAGAGCGTCTCCATTCAGGGAGACGCCGTATCCGGCGACAAAAAGACCGTCCACGACGGCGACTTGGTTGAAGGCGACAAGTATGTCATCACTAAGCCTCAGCCAGTTCTCCCCTCGCCTCACCAGCTCCCACCCCCGCCCGCCGACTTCACCGGACGCACCGCCGAACTCCACGAACTCCGCGCCGCCATAGCAGAAGGTCGCGTGCACATCTGGGGACTTTATGGTCAAGGCGGAGTCGGCAAGACCGCCTTGGCTCTTAAACTGGCCGAAGAGCTAAGCCCGAATTACCCCGACGCCCAAATTTACCTCGACTTCAAAGGCGTCAGCGAAAAACCCCTCACCGCCGCCGAGGGCATGTCCCACGTCCTCCGCACCTTCCATCCCGAAGCCAAGTTCCCCGAAAAAGAAGAAGATCTCCGCGCCCAGTATCTCTCCGTCCTCCACAACAAGCGCGCCCTGCTGCTAATGGACAACGCTCAAAACGCTGATCAAGTCATGGCGCTGATTCCGCCGTCCGGATGTACGATGCTGGTCACCTCCCGCAACCACTTTTATTTGCCCGGCCTGCGGCCCAAGATACTAGACACTCTTTCCGCTTCGGAGGCACAGGCCTTCCTCCTCCGCATCGCTCCGCGAATAAAGAATGAAGCCGAGGGCATAGCAAGACTCTGCGGTTACTTACCCCAGGCGCTCCGCCTCGCTGCAACAGCCCTCGCTGAGCGCATAGACCTTAGCCCAACAGGCTATCGCGTAAGGCTCTCCGACGAAAAGCATCGCTTGGCACTTTTAGGAGGCACCGAAGAAGGAATCGAAGCATACTTCAACGTGAGGTACAACCTGCTCGACGGGAGGACACAAGAGCTCTGGCGAACACTAGGAGCCTTCCCAGATACCTTCGACGCCGCCGCGGTCGCAGAAATTTGGGAACTAGAAGCCGATCCCGCGCAGAACTCGCTTGGCTACCTCCTAAAGATTTCCATGCTGGAGTGGAATGCAGCCACCGGCCGTTACCGGCTTCACGACCTCATGCGCGACTTCGCACGCCAAAAACTGAGAGATTCGGAGCGACAGACCGCGGCCCTTCGACACGCCAGCCACTACTACAACGTGCTCGGCAACGCCCATGTGCGCTATCTAAGAGGAGGAGAAGACACCGCACGCGGACTGGCCCTATTCGATCTTGAGTGGGGCAACATCCAGGCTGCGCTGGCCTGGGCTGCTGAAAGAGCGGAGAATAATCCAAGGGCTATGGAACTGTGCAGTGGCTATGTCGATCTAGGTTCTTATATACTCCAGCTCCGTCAACCTCCGCGGGAGCGGATTCACTGGCTCTACCTGGCTTTGGCAGCCGCCCGCAGACTAAAAGATCGGCAGGCGGAGGGACACCACCTCAGCGGGTTGGGCCTCGCGTACGACTCCATCGGGGAACACCGCCAAGCCATCGAATACCACGAGCAGAGCACAGCCGTCGCTCGTGAGATCGGCGACCGACGCGGAGAAGGCTACGGATTGGCCAACCTGGGCAGCCAATACAACGCACTGGGTGAATTCCAGCGCGCACTAGAATACATCGAGAAAGCCGTACTGGTTGACCGGGAAAGCGGCAACCGGCCGGGTGAGGGATATGCCCTGGGCGGCTTGGGCAATGCCTACAAGAACCTTGGCGATTTCCAAGCAGCGATCGAATGCTACCAACAATGGCTGACTGTCTCCCGCGAAGTGGGCGACCGGGGGGGCGAAGGAGGCGCTTTAAGCGGACTCGGTAACGTCTACAACCGTATGGGCGAGAGCGATCGCGCGATTGAGCACTATCAGCTACGACTATCGATAGCGCGCGAAATCGGCGACCGCCGAGGGGAGGGCGAAGGGCTGTGGAACATGAGCGTGGTGCTACGCAAACTCGGCAACCTTCAGGAGGCGATCAAACATGCCGAGGCCTCGCTCAAGATATATGAACAAATTGAAGACCCCAACGCCGCCACAGTCAGAAAGCAGCTCGGGATCTGGAAAAACGGCTGACCAGCGAGCCCGACCGTAACACTTGGACCCCCTATGGCGTTCCAACTAGGAATTCCTACAGAATATATCTCGACAAATCCTGATCCTT
>PKVZ01000106.1:0-4690 GCA_003131635.1 Acidobacteriaceae bacterium | reverse complement strand
CCTTCAGTCTCCAGCAAAGCCGTGTACTGCTTCACCAATGAAGATTTCGGCTCGGTAAGAATGCGCACAAAATCTTCCATCGTCAAAGACTGCAACTCCACCCGAATCGGAAACCGCCCCTGCAACTCCGGAATCAGATCGCTCGGCTTCGAAACGTGAAACGCCCCCGCCGCAATAAATAAAATATGATCCGTCCGCACCATCCCATACCGAGTGTTCACCGTAGTCCCTTCAACAATCGGCAGAATGTCGCGCTGCACCCCTTCGCGCGAAACATCCGGACCATGCCCGCCCTCCCGCCCCGCAATCTTGTCGATCTCATCCAGAAACACAATCCCAGAATTCTCCACCCGGTCAATCGCCGTCCGCGTCACATGATCCATATCGATCAGCCGCTGTTCTTCTTCCTGAATCAGATATTCGAACGCCTCGTTCACCTTCATCTTCCGCTTCTTCGTCCGCGCTCCAAAAATGTTCGGCAGCATGTCCTTGATGTTGATGTCCATCTCCTCAACGCCCTGGTTCGTCATGATTTCAAAAGACGGAAAATTCCGCTCCCGCACATCAATCTCCACCTGACGCTCGTCCAGTTTCCCCTCGCGCAACTGCTGCCGCAATTTCTCCCGCGTCCGCGACGAAGATTCCGCCAGCGCCGTCCCCGCATCAATCACCACTCCTCCCGCTGTAGTACTTTCCGCAGGCCGCGGCGCCGGCGATGGCGGCAACAAAATATCCAGCAACCGCTCCTCCGCGTTCAACTCGGCCTTGTCGGCAACGTCCTCCAACTTTTCCTCGCGCACATTATCGATCGCAATCTCCACCAGATCCCGCACCATCGACTCCACATCCCGCCCCACATACCCCACCTCCGTAAACTTCGAAGCCTCCACTTTCAAAAACGGAGAATTCGCCAGCTTCGCCAATCTTCGCGCAATCTCCGTCTTCCCCACCCCCGTCGGCCCAATCATGATTATGTTTTTGGGAATGATTTCTTCGGCCAGGTCGGGGGTTAGTTTTTGGCGGCGGGTGCGGTTGCGCAGGGCGATGGCGACGGCGCGTTTGGCGTCCTTCTGGCCGATGACATGTTTGTCGAGTTCGACGACGATCTCACGTGGAGTCAGTTCGTCGAGGGCGAGTTGTTCTTCTTCCGCGCTGGATGGTAGATAGATGGCCATAAGAATTCGGGCTCCGGGCTTCGGGCGGTCAGACCTCAGCAAAAACTGGCGTATGCGGTTTCGGATTCGCCGAAGGCCGACGCCTGAAGGCCGAAGCTCCGCGTTTCAAAGTTCTTCAATCGTTACCTGATCATTGGTATAGATGCACATTTTGCCCGCGATCTTCATGGCCTCTTCGGCGATTTTGCGGGCGGAGAGTTCCGTGTGCGTCGCGAGCGCCTGAGCGGCGGCCTGGGCGTAGGGGCCACCGCTGCCGATTGCGGCCACGCCGCCATCGGGCTCGATCACATCGCCTTGTCCGCTGAGCAGGAAGGTTTGCTCTTTGTCGCTCACCAGAAGCAACGCTTCCAAATGACGCAGGTATTTATCGGTGCGCCAGTCTTTGGCGAGTTCGACGGCGCCGCGTCCGAGATTGCCGTGGTATTGCTCCAGCTTCGATTCGAAGCGGCTGAAAAGGGTGAAGGCGTCGGCGGTGGAACCGGCGAATCCGGCGAGGATTTTGTCGTTGTAGAGGCGGCGGATTTTTTTCGCGGTGTGTTTGATGACGGACTCGCCCAGCGTGACCTGTCCGTCGCCGGCAAGGACCACGCTGCCGTTGCGGCGGATGGATAAAACTGTGGTGGAGCGTATCAGGCGTTTCGTTGACATGAGCGCAATTCTTGATTATAGCAGCGCTGAGCCGGACGCGATTACGGGAGAANNGCGCGTCGACTGATCCTGCACCGGGCAAATGTGCTTCTGGCAAAAAAGCTGTCAATAGCCAGGTAGTACATGATCTGGGTTAAGTTGCTCAGGACATTGGGTAAATGTTTTTGGAAACGTGTCCCATTTATGGCTCTCGATGTGATATAATGTAATTAGAAGGTAAAACTTCAAGCAAACTGAGGCGCGGCCTATGGGCTGCGCCTTTTTGCGTCTGGAGATCACCACCGAATCAATGGATTACTGGAAACAATTCAAAAGCTTCAAGCAGCGCGGCGAGGGGGTCGAACTCCGCTTCATGGCCGCCGCCGCCGAGCGCGGCTTCTGCGTCCTTAAGCCCTGGGGAGAGACTCGCCCCTACGACATCGGCATCGACCACGGCCCCAACTTCCTGCGCGTGCAGGTCAAATCCACCACCTGCCGCACCGGCACCGGATACTTCTGCCAGTTCAAGCCCCACTATCTCAAAAAGCAGGACTACACTCTAGCCCAGCTCGACCTCTTCGCCGCCTACGTAATCCCTGTCGCAACCTGGTACATCATCCCCGCCGCCCTGCTCCTCGGAGCCGAACGCAAAACCGGCATCATGCTCTACCCCGTCGAGCCTCTTAAAAAAGACCGCTACAGCTACGAGGCCTACAAAGAAGCCTGGCCGCTACTCTACAAAAGCCGGAGGGCGTTAGCGGAGCGCATAAAGCACCGCTGACCCAGACCCGCATCGTTGCCTCATTAAAATTGTCCTCCCGACCGAATCCGTAGCGCAGTAACGGCGAGTGGTGGGACCCGCTTCTCGCGGTTCCTGCTGCGACACCAAGCCGCGAATCGGCGGCATACTTTACATGAAGCCTATACTGAACACGATGGCGCCCGAATCGACCGCGTTAACCTCAAGCACAAGGCTTTGGGCCGTTATTCCACTAGGACTACTTTTTGTAGTAACGACATCGATTGCGGTGTATGTCCTGGCAACCAAGCATCCGATTGATCACCTGCTGACCTTTTGCAAATATGGCGGAGCCATGATTGCGACTGTCTACGGAGTAATCGCTACGCTTACTGACTTTCACGAGAGGAAGCACGGAAAGAATGTCATATCGCTCATTGGGTACATGGGGATAGCCCTATTAATCAGCAGCGCCGTCCTCAGCGAGGCAGCCGAATACCAGAAAGACCAACGTGACACGGCAAACGAGGTCCAAACGAAATCGGCCTTAGACACAGCGTGGCAAGGTTTGCAGGAGGCATCGCAAAATATTCAGAAGAACCTCGTAAGTACGCAGTCGGTGCTCACGGAACAAAAGAAATTGTTTTATCCAATCTCAAAATTCGAGATCATTGGATTCCGGATCGAGTGGTCACTCAATAGGAATGGCCTTAAGCCCTACGGAAAGCGTCTTCAAAAGGAACTGGGCAACGTTCGATTGCCGGTTAGCAAGCCGTACGATGATCGGGCAAGAAAGATATCTATTGGCTGGATGACCAATTTAGGGGGCGTCGTTAATGACGAGATCGTGATCACCCCCGATTCTCTTTTATGGCCCACCCCTCAAGAAGCACCGGAAGACATTTTTGACAATCGGAGGTGGAGCGTCTATTTCTACAAACCTGAAGTGGACTGGAGCAGCATGCGAAAAAGGCAGCCACCAGATTTCGGTGGCGGTGTAGAGGAGCAAGTCTCGCGACAACTGTACTATAACCCGAAGCGGAATACCATTGCAGTGAGTTCGTGGGGGCCGATGCCGCTCGATGATTCGAACTATTACCTCGACCGACAGAAATTCCCGAGCGTTCTCGATCTACCTGGCAGCTCGCTCTCAATATCCTATTATGGCGGATCCAGAATCGACGACGAGTCGCATCTCTCAAGTTTTGTCCTTGACTTTGCGAACAACGAGCTGCTGCCCATCAATCTCAGCAAATGCCTAAGTCGGATCAATGCAAGTCACAAGCCCGAGTACCTTTGCACCCTAGGCAAGACCGACCTGCCACATCCTTTCTAGGTAAGGTTTCAGCCGCAGGCGTTGCGCCGGCCCGTGCGGATTGCAGACCGGTGAGCCTTACACCCCACCTTATCCGGCTTCCCCGCCAGCAACGGACGCAGCACAAACTGCAGATCTCCCCATCAGCATAGTACGGCGCTTCCTGCGGCGTGGTCGACACTAATGAGAATCCCGGGCACGTGATTTCACCGCAAGGAGGGTTTGATCTACGCTCGCCCCGAGCGGTGCTCGCGTGCAAGATACTGCTGGTCGAGCGCCTGGCGGATGAGGGTTTTGATCACGGCCTGGCGGCTGATGTTCAACTCCTTCGCGGCGCGGTCCAGTTCTTCTAACATGCCGGGCGCGAGATCGACGTTCACGCGCTGGATTGGGGCCATCATCCGGCCGGCGTGGGTGAAGAAGCGGGATACGTCTTTGCCCCGGTCGGCAAGGCGGGCGATGCTTTCTGCGGGCACCGGCTTGCTGCGCTTACGTGTTTTGTTCATAAAGCTGTCGCTCCTGCCTCGTCGAGCGCCAGAGCGTGACGAAGCGGTAACACTCTCCTTCGTTGTCCACGCGCATTTCGAAAATGAGCGTATACAACCGCGCTGCAACCCAGCCGATGGCGCGGTATTGTTCCGGCAACTCGGCGCGCTGGTCGAGATAGTAAGGATGCGAAAAGATTTCCTGCGCTTCCTCGAATCCGATGCCGCGCTTCGGATTCGCCCGGAGTCGGGCGCTTTTGCGCTCGTCAAACTGGAATCGCATTTAGTATAACAGTTATACCAGTTGAATGAAAGGCGATCTATACCCCGACTGGCTGCGGCTTCCCCG
>PKVZ01000110.1 GCA_003131635.1 Acidobacteriaceae bacterium | reverse complement strand
CCGCTGCTGGAGGCGGGCGCAATCGACGGAGCGCGGGGAATTCTGATCAACATCACCGGCTCGGCGTCGCTGAAGTTGGCCGAGGTGCAGCAGGCCTGCACCATCATCCAGAGCGCCGCGCATGAAGACGCGAACATTATCTTTGGCGCGGTGCTGGACGAGAAGATGAAGGATGCGGTGAAGATCACAGTGATTGCCACGGGGTTTCGCGAGGTTCCGCGGGTGCAGCGGCTGCCGGAGGTTCACTCGTTTGCCGCATCGCACGGGCGCGCGATGGATTTTCCCGAGGCGGTTGAGCCGGAGCAATCCGCATCGGGGTTTGCCGAGCCGATGGCGGAGCGAATGATGCCGGAGCCGAGGCTGGAAGAGTCGTCGCCGGTGGGGACGTCGAATATGGGCGCCGAGGTGATTTCGCTGGATAGCATGCGTAGCGCGATGGTCGCGAACTTCGAGCAGGAAGATCTGGATGTCCCGGCGTTCCTGCGCAAGCGCGGCGAAGTCATGTGAAGGGGAAAGACATTAAGGAAGAACAAGATAAGGAGTAGCTGGCGGATTGGGTCTCGGCAGAAGAGAGAAAAACTTTGCGGTAGAGTGCCGTATCTTTTCAGTAACGGGGTAACGGTTACTGAGGACAGTTGAACGGAAGTAATTCCCATTTAAGTACTTGTTCCATAATGGGTTATATCGAGATTAGTGTTTTCTTAAGGAAAAACTTTGCTATTGCCTGAAACGATGTAACTCTCGTAGTATCGCGAAGATGGGGGATTTTCCGGTTCATCCCTGCAGCTGGCAGGCTTCGTGCAGCGAAACTGATGGGAAATCCGGGGTTTGAACCTTGTAGTCGATGAATTTCTTGTAAAACGAATTTCTTGTAAACGGAACGGATAGAAGAATGTCCAAGCTTGGAGTGCGCGGCCTTCGTCTGATGGTTATCGTAAGTGGGATGGTATTGGCGCCGGCGATGTGGGCGGCGCACGTCAACCCGCGCACGTTGAATGGCGGCAAGCCTAAATCGACTCAGAAGGTGAGTGAGAGCCAGCACACCAAGCGCCGGATGCGGCATTTGGCGAGCAGCCGCACCACGACCGGGCACACCACGACCGGGCATGTGGCCGCGCGGCGTGTGCCAGGCTCCGGAGCGAGCCTGACGCGGACCTCGGTTGGCGCGACCTCTTCCGTCAGCCCCCGGCGCCATACCTATCACGAGCGCTTTTTCGTGAGTTCATACGCCGAGGGCCTCACTGGCGGCGACATTACAGACGGCGAAGATCCGGTGGTACGCCAGGCCGCGATCGATGCCTTGGGAAATATGAATGGCACGGTGGTGGCGATTGAGCCGACCAGCGGCCGAGTGCTGGCCATGGTGAATCAGAAGCTGGCGCTCTCGAGCGGGGCGCAACCCTGCTCGACCATTAAGCTTTCCGTGGCGCTGGCGGCGCTGAACGAGGGGTTGATCTCGAAGGAAACCGAGGTTTCACTCGGGGGCCGCAGCCGGATGAATCTCACCGAGGCTCTGGCGCATTCCAATAACGCCTATTTCGAAGCGCTGGGGCGCGAATTGGGATTCGAAAAAGTCGCTTACTACGCCCACCAGTACGGCTTGGGCGAGTTGGCGGGGTATGACATTCCGGGGGAGCAACTGGGTACGTATCCCGACGAAGTGATTCCCGAAAAACTGGGAGGCGTGGGCAAGATGTGTTCCTTCGGTGAGGGTGTTTCCATGACGCCGCTGCAGTTGGGCGCAATGGTTTCCGCCATCGCCAACGGAGGCACGCTTTATTACCTGCAGCACCCGACAACGCCGGAAGAGATCACAAATTTCCAGCCACGCATTAAACGGCAACTGGACATCGCTCCGGCGATTCCGGAGATTTCTGTGGGCATGGCGGGAGCGGTGCAGTATGGGACGGCCCGCAGGCTGGGACTGAATTTCAACGAAGAAGAGATCCTGGGCAAGACCGGGACNNGTGGTTTTTCTGCAGGGCGGACGGCCTACCTTTGGGCCCAAGGCGGCTGAGATTGCAGGCCACATGTACCGTAATCTCTACGATCACAATTTCTTCCTGGCCGCTCCTCCCCGGCCCGCCGATACGGCTGTGATGCGGTAACCCTCAGCGCAAAACGTTTCTATAGTAAATCTTAACGCTATCCTGCAAGGCCTCTCTCTGAGGCCTTTTCGTTTGCCATGAAACGGAGACTTACGCTCGCGGCAGCCCTTAAGTGGTTTCTAACACGGAACCTGTAAATCCCGCCGATGTATAGCGTAGAGCCTTGGTGGCTAGGGACGCCGGGAGAGTCCGGTGTGGGGGCTGCCAGGCACGGGATCTTCGCTGCGGCGCGGGTCGAGTCTCATGAGCGGCGTGAATACAAGATGAATTCAGTTACGGCGATGAAGGGAAGCTACGACTACGGGTTGGTGGCGCTTTCCGTCGTGCTGGCGATGTCTGCGTCGTATGCGGCATTGGATCTGGCGGGCCGCGTCACTTCAACACACGGCCGAGTGCGGACGCTCTGGTTAAGCAGTGGCGCCGTGGCCATGGGGCTGGGAATCTGGGCTATGCACTATGTTGGCATGCTTGCTTTAACCATGCCGATGCAGGTTTTCTATTACCTGCCCACCGTGGCAGTATCATTGTTGGCGGCAATCGCCGCTTCCGCAGTCGCTCTATTTGTGGTCAGCCGGGCAGAGATGCACGTATGGCAAGCGCTTGCCGGCAGCGTGGTGATGGGCGGTGGAATCGCAGCGATGCACTACATCGGCATGGCCGCGATGCGCTGTGCGGCCGTGATTTCCTACGACATCGGACTCGTTGTTCTCTCGGTCGTACTGGCGATCGCGATCTCATTCGTTGCGTTGAAGCTCGCTTTCCGGGTGCGGGATGAGAGAACGATAAGCTGGCGAAAAATCAATAGTGCGCTAATCATGGGCAGTGCGATTCCACTGATGCACTACACCGGGATGTGGGCCGCGAACTTTTACCCATCTGGCGTCACCCCCGATCTCACTCACGCAATCGGTATTTCTCCGATTGGCGTCTGGGCCATCAGCGCGAGCGCCTTTTTCGTGCTTGGCGGAGCGATTGCTTCGTCATTCTTCGACCGGTTTATCGATGTACAAAGATTTGCTCTCAACATTTCGCGAGAACGCGAATTGTATTTCCGGACGATGGCTGAGGCGGTGCCCGAAATTATATGGACGGCGACTCCCGACGGTGAGGACGACTACTTTAACCAGAGATGCTTCGACTATACGGGGATGACGCTCGACCAGCTGCGAGGGTCGGCGTGGAGAGAGATCGTCCACCCGGAGGATGTCGAAAGGACTTTCTCCGCGTGGCAGAATGCGTTGCGAGTGGGTGAGCCTTATGACGTGGAGTATCGACTGCGGGGGAAGGATGGAACATACCGATGGTTTCTGGGGCGGGCCAATCCCATCCGCAATGCCGCCGGAGAGATGGTGAAATGGTTCGGAATATGTACAGACATCGACGATCAGAAGCAAGGCCAGCAGATTCTGAAAGGGCAGATTCAAGAGCAAACCTTGCAATTGGCCGACGTAAATACCCGCTTGCAGCGTGAACTGTATTTCCAGACGATGGCGGAGGGGATTCCGGAGGTTGTCTGGACCGCAGAGCCCGACGGGGCGATCGACTTCACCAACCGGAGATGGCTCGATTACAGCGGCCTAACGCTTGAGCAGAGCCTGGGCAGGGGATGGGCGCTTGCCATCCATCCTGACGACTTGGCTCTCTGCCTGGCGAAGTGGGAGAGCGCTCTGCCCACAGGGAGCCCTTACGAGGCAGAGTACCGCATGCGAGAAAAAGGCGGAAGCTTCCGGTGGTTCCTGGTGCGAGCCAACCCCATACGGAATTCTGCGGGAGAGCTTATCAAATGGTTCGGCACGTGCACTGACATTGAAAATCAAAAGCAAAACACGCAGCTTCTGGAACAGGAGATTCTGGAGCGAACGACTCAGCTGGCAGACGTCAACACACGCTTGCAGGAGGAAATGTTGGAGAAGGATTTTGCCCGCAATGAACTCGATCAGCAGAACGAGAGAATGATGGGTGAACTTAAGAAGCGTTCGGAGCGGGCGACGATGCTGGCAAAGATGGGCGAACTTTTGCAGAGCTGCATCAGTAGGGAAGAAGTATTCGCAGCCGCTCTGGGTTTCGCGCCCAAGATATTTCCCGCTGCCCGGGGAGCGGTAGCGCTGCTGAATACCGGACGCAGCCTGGCGGAAGTGATCGGATCATGGACCGAGTGTCAACTTCCGTTGACGGAGTTTGAGCCGACGGCATGTTGGGCGCTGCGAACGGGGCATCCGCATCTGGTGGTGGCGGGAGACACGACTGCGCCGTGCGGGCACGCCGCAGGGGTAAACAATACGTATTTATGCATCCCGATTCTGGCTCAGGGCGAAACGCTGGGGATATTGCACTTTCAGTCGACAGACGAGGCGCCGCAAATGGACGCCTCAGAGCTTTCGTTCAAGACGACGTTTGCGGGACAAGTGGGATTGTCGATCACGAACATCAGGCTGCGGGAGGCGTTGCGCACACAGTCGGTTCGCGATGCCTTGACCGGCCTCTATAACCGGCGGTACCTGGAGGAGGTGTTGGAGCGAGAGACGCGGCGAGCGGGGCGAGCCGGGCTATCGATGGGAATTCTGATGCTCGATCTGGATCACTTCAAGCGCTTCAACGATACTTACGGCCACGATGCAGGCGACGCGGTGCTGCGAGAGACTGCGGCGTTCTTGCTTAAGAATGTGCGGGCCGAGGATTTTGTGTGCCGCTTTGGGGGGGAAGAATTTGTAGTGATTCTGCCGACGGCCGATCTCGAGGGATCGCGCATGCGCGGCGAGCGGTTGCGGTCGAGTATGAGGGAACTGACCATCATGCATCAGGGCAAGTCCCTGGGCATGGTCACGCTTTCCGTAGGCGTGGCCACGTTCCCTGCCAACGGAATGTCACCAAAGGAATTAATGACCGCCGCCGATGCTGCTCTGTATGAGGCCAAGAGAGGCGGACGGGACCAAGTCGCGGTGGCGCCTTTGAGGAGCGCGGAGGAAAATGAGATTCCTGGGGCGGCGATGCAGGATTCGGCAAAACCCGCCACCAGTTGGAGTTAGTCGCAAAGTACGGTTCCGAAAAGGCGAAAATGCCGGGCTCTGCGGCCGGGCATGCCACGGGAAGTGAGATTTATCTTTTTTTCTCGTCGCGCTCGACCACCCCATCCTTGATGTGGACCACACGGTGGGCGTATTCGGCGATGTCGTGCTCGTGGGTAACCAGCACAATGGTATTCCCCTCCTTGTGCAGGCTATCGAAAAGAGCCATAATCTCGCCTCCGGTTTGCGAATCCAGGTTGCCGGTGGGTTCATCGGCCAGAATGATGGAAGGTTTATTCACCAAGGCCCGGGCGACGGCGACGCGCTGCCGCTGGCCGCCGGAAAGTTCGTTCGGTTTGTGGGTCATGCGGGATCCCATGCCCACCGCCGTCAATGAAGCTTTGGCGCGCTCGATGCGCTGTTCGGTTGGCACGCCCGCGTAGATCAACGGTAATTCGACATTGTGCAGGGCGGTGGCGCGAGCCAGCAGGTTGAAGGTCTGAAATACGAAACCAATTTCCTTGTTGCGGATTCGAGCCAGTTCATCGTCGTCAAGTTCGCTGACCAGTTGGTTGTTGAGCCAGTATTCGCCTTTGCTGGGTGTGTCCAGGCAGCCGATCAGGTTCATCAAGGTGGACTTGCCGGAACCGGAAGGCCCCATGATGGCCACGTACTCACCCCGTTCAATGCGCAGGTTAACGCCGCGCAAGGCATGGACCTGCTGCTCCGAGCCCATGTCGTAAGTCTTCCAAAGATCCAGGGCCGCGATCATGCAGGATTGCGGCGAGACTGCGACGGTGGTTGCGGGCATGCTGATTACTTCGGCGGTAGCCATGTTTTTCTCCTGCTCCGGTGCCACTGAGTTCTCCGTAAATGAAGTCGATTTCCTGGGCTCCGTTTGCTGTCGGCAGCGTGAAACCACTGAACGCTGCCGTTTGGAACTTGTTCTGTGTCACCGGCTTCTCCGTTGGACGGATGAAGCCGTGGAACGTTATGACGATTCGTCTTCCTTCTTGGGAACGGAGTTATCGATTTTGACGCTACTGCCAGAACGGAGCGTGCGCAAAACCTTGTAACTGCCGGTAATCACTTCGTCTCCGTCCTTCAATCCATTCAGCACTTCGATGTCGCCGGTACCTGTGATGCCGGTAGTGATGGGAACGAACTCGGCCTTCTTGTTGCGAATGACGAAGACACCCTGCACGTCCTGCAGCGGATCTTTACCATTGCTATTCCTGGATGCCGTCTCTTTAGGCATGGGTGCGGCGGCATGCACGGAGCCTGGAGTTGACTTCTCCTGCTCCAACTGCGCCGTAGTGCGGACCGAGAGTGCTTGAATCGGGATCGCAAGCACGCTGCTGCGGGAAGCCGTGGTGATCTTGGCAGTGGTCGAGAGGCCGGGACGCAGATCCTGCGGAGGATCGGTCACGGTAACCACCACTTTGAAATCTTTGGCTTCCTCGCTGGCAGTGGTTTGCTGGGAGGTCGCCACGCCGGTGGAGCGGACGATGGCATTGTCTCCAATTTCGGAGACTGTGCCGTGGAAAACTTTCTTGGGAATGGCGTCGATAGTCACTTCGGCGGGCTGACCCAAGTGTACATTGACGATATCAGTCTCATCCACTTTTACTTCGGCAGTGATTACCGACATGTCGGCCAGCGTCATCAGTATGCTGCCGAGCGCATTCTGAATGCCAATGACTACCGATTCGCCTTCCCGCACCGGCAAACTGGTGATGACGCCATCGTAGGGAGCTGAGTACGTGGTCTTCTGCAGCACATCGGCAACACGGGTAAGATTGGCGCGTGCCTGGGCTACATGCCGGTCGGCGGAATCTTTCTGAGCCTTGGCTTGAGCGACGCGAGCTTTGGCTTGCACCAGTCCGGAATCTGCCGTCGCCCACGCGTTCTGGCGGCTATCGAAATCGGATTTTGAGATCAGCCCATCCTTGAAAAGATTTTGCGCGCGATCCCAATCCAGCTTATTGCGCGCATAGTCGGCTTGAGCGCGATGCAGGTCGGCGTCGGACGTGTTGAGCGCCGCTTCGGCGGCGATTGCATCCGTTTCCGCGGCCTGCACCGAGGCCTGATTGGCGCTCACGTCCGCCGTGGAC
Source organism: Acidobacteriaceae bacterium (assembly GCA_003131635.1). Lineage (GTDB taxonomy): Bacteria > Acidobacteriota > Terriglobia > Terriglobales > Acidobacteriaceae > Sulfotelmatobacter. The sequence continues at coordinate 10,481 of PKVZ01000110.1, read as the reverse complement.
TGCACATTTTCCAGTTGCGCCAGCAATTGTCCCTTCTTTACGTGATCGCCTTCCTTAACGTACAAGTGGGTAATCTTTCCGTAGGCGTTGGCGCCGATGTTGACGTAAGTCTTCGGCTTAATTTCACCCGAAGCGCTCACCACCGACGACAAGTCCTGGCGCTGGACTTTTCCAGTCTGCACCGTGACCACGTTCTTGCCGCTCTGATGCACCGTGATCCCGACGATGATGGCCAACAGCACCACCGCGCCGGCGCCGATCGCGATTTTTTTCCAGGGTTTCATTGTCTCCGTCGCTGCCCGGGGTTGGCGTCTCTTGCCTTCGGCTTAATGTTCGATCCCAGTCAGGTTCATCGACTAGACGGACACGTCTTCTAATACGATCCCGCTAACAGGAAAGTTCCGTCAGAGACGCTTATTGAGACCTGCCTGGGAAACCAAGAGCCGAAGGTGCTGGACCCGGGAACGGATAATTATAGCGTGGGAGTGGCCGGGTTTTGCACTGAAACGGCTGAGGCTGCCAGAGTGAGAACGATCCGAACGAATATTCGGGCCATCGGGCAACGCCAGGGCGGCAACGTCGCATCCAGCAGATTGATTGGTTGGGGTGCGGAATCCATTCTTTTAATGTGACTTAACCTTGCTTTCAGTCGATTGAGAGCCTAAAATGAGTGGTCGAAGTTGCGCCTTCGCAGGAGTCCCTGTCATGGTTCGGGTCGGTTTACGTTATCTTGGTCTGTCGTATATTTTTATATTGGCGGTCGCTTGTGGTTTAGCCCTCCCGGCGCAAGCGCAGAGTGACAAACCGGCGGCTTCGAGCCCGCCAGCTTCCAGCGCGGCGTCATCCAGCGGAGCATCGTCTGGCACGGCCGCGACCGGCGCACAGGCGCAACCCACGCAGGCGCAGCCTGGCGATGAAATCGATCCGCTCCATCGCAAGCCCAACGAGAAGCAGAAAAAGCAGCAGAAGAGTGCCCTGAAGATTGAGCTTAGCAAGACCTACAAGAAGTGGCTGAACGAGGACGTGGTCTGGATTATCACCGACGAGGAACGGGCTGCCTTCAAACAGCTCTCCAACGACGAAGAGCGCGACAACTTTATAGAAGCTTTTTGGCAGCGCCGCGACCCCACTCCCGACACCGAAGAAAACGAATACAAAGAAGAGCACTACCGGCGGATTGCCTATGCCAACGAGCATTTTGCCGCCGGCATCCCCGGCTGGAAGAGCGACCGGGGGCGCATGTACATCATGTATGGTCCGGCCGACGAAATTGATGCGCATCCCTCCGGCGGATCTTATGAGCGGCCCATGGAAGAAGGTGGCGGCGAAACCTCTACATTCCCGTTCGAAACCTGGCGCTACCGCTATCTCGAAGGCATTGGCCAGGAAGTGATCATAGAATTCGTCGATACTTGCATGTGCGGCGACTATCACATGACGCTCGACCGGTCGGAGAAGGACGCTCTGAAATACACGCCGAACGCGGGTTTGACGCTCTACGAGCAAATGGGCATGTCCACCAAGGCGGACCGCTTTAATACCAGCGGTCTGGAGCAACTGGGTGGTGGGCCGATGAGTTCACAGTTGCAGACGAAAGAGTTTGACCGGTTGGAGCAGTATGCCAAGTTGCAGGCGCCGCCGCCAATTAAATTTAAGGATCTGGAAGAAATCGTCAATACCAAGCTGATCACCAACTTGATGCCGTTCGATGTGCGCTCCGATTTTGTGAAAGTGACCGGGGACACGGTGCTGGTGCCGATCACGATCCAGATGAAGTACCGCGACATAACGTTCGCCAACAAGGATGGGGTGCAGCGCGGCACGGTGAATATTTTTGGCCGGGTAAGCACTCTGACGGGGCGCGTAGTGCAGACTTTTGAAGACACAGCCCAGGTCGATGTTCCGGCGGAATTGCTGCCGCGTACCGCGGAAAATTCCTCGGTCTACTGGAAGGCACTCCCGCTGCGGCCGGGACGTTATAAAATCGAGATTGCCGTCAAGGATGTCAACGGCGACCGCAAAGGCCTGTGGAGCCGGGGTATCGTGGTTCCGGAGTACTCCGACGACAAGCTGTCGACCTCGTCGCTGATTGTGGCCGATCAGATGGAGGCTGTGCCTACGAAGGATGTGAGCACGGGCAGTTTCGTGATTGGCGTGACCAAGGTTCGGCCCCGCGTGGCGCCGGCGGATGGCAAGCCCGCGCTCTTCAAGCGCAGTCGCGACCAGAAGGTAAACTTCTGGATGCAGGTCTATAATCTGGGCGTCGACGAGAAAACGCACAAACCTTCGGCCACGTTCGAGTTTGACATCGTGAACATAGCGACCAACAAACCTGTGGTGCAGAAAACGGAATCGACCGAAACGATGGGTAACGTGGGCGAACAGGTAACGCTGCAGAAATCGATTGCGTCGGCAAACCTGCAGCCGGGTGTATATCGGATCGAAATCAAAGTGAACGACAACATCTCCAAACAGACGGTTGATCCTTCAGCGACGTTCGCTGTTGAGTAACTTTTTGTTTGATTCCCCGGAGGTGGGATGAAGCTTCGCCAGGTTGGAACTTGGGCGGTGATTGTCGCGTTGTCGCTTCCTGCGTGGGCTGCGGACCGGCCAGGGGCGATCTCGGGATACGTGCGCGATGGATCGGGAACGCCGCAGATGGGCGCGGTGGTGGAAATTATTGGAACCGCTGCGCGCACATTGACCGTATTCACCGACGGAGCCGGGTTTTACTCGGCCAAGGACCTGCTGCCAGGGTTATACACGGTTAAGGTTTCTGCCGCGTCGTTCTTACCGGCGTGGCGCGACAAAATTGGATTGCATCCCGGCGCCAGCACTCACCTGAATATCACTTTGAACACCCTGCTGAATGCCATGCGCGTGGGTCCGCTGCGCGGCGGCACCGACGACGACGATTGGAAATGGACCCTCCGTTCGGTGGCGAATCGTCCCGTGCTGCGGGTGTTCGACGATCCGAACTCGGCCGATGGAAAGCAGGGCAACGACCTAAAGGGGAGTCTGTCATTTCTGGGCGGTTCGGCGGCCGGCGGGTATGGGACCGGATCGGACATGAGTACCGGCTTCTCTCTGGAGCGCAGCGTTTTTTCCGTAGACCGGGTGGGACTGAAGGGAAATGTCGGTTACGGCGATGGCCTTCCCGCCGCGGTTTTGCGAGCGTCTTATTCGCATGTGCTGCCCGACGGTTCGGGGCCGTCCATGGGGGTTGCCGTCCGGCGTTTCGCCCCCTCCGATCCCAACGTGCACAATGCTTCGCTCCAGTCGATGGCGCTTTCCGGGTCCGACGATTTCGCGGTTGACGACGTGCTCGAGTTAAAGTTCGGCAGTGAACTGCAGTCCATCCAGTTTCTGGGGCGGGTGACAGCGTTCCGGCCCTATGGCTCGGCTAATCTGCACGTTTCCCCGGACATGGTAGTGGGTTACGACTACGCGACCGCCTTGCCCAACCATCGGGACGAAGATTTCGATTCGGCGTCATCCGCGGATTCCAGCGAAGCCGATCCTCGTATTAGCCTGGCTAACTTCTGCACCAAGCTGGAGCGCGCCCATCACCAGGAGTTGAATGTCTCCCGGCGCATCGGCAAGAACAACATGCAAATCGCGCTGTTCAGCGATGGCGTGGACAATACAGCCTTGCTTGGCACCGGTGAAGTGACCGCTGCTGGCGGTGACTTGCTGCCAGACGTTTACTCAGGAACCTTCACTTACACCGGCAATCGGTTGGACGCGCGCGGGCTGCGCGTCGTGCTTGAGCGAAAACTTTATTCCGATCTTACTGCCACGCTGGATTTCGCTTACGGCGGCGTGCTCGACCTGTCCAGGCCTGACGTCCCGATCCAGGATGCACTGCAGTGGATCACGACCCAACGCCGCGAAGCCGTGGCTGCCAAGTTCAGCGGAACGTTGCATCGCACGCATACCCGCTGGATCGCCTCCTACCGCTGGGTGAGTGGCTCGGCGTTGACTCCGGTGGATATGTTCAACGGCTCGCCGGGGCAGAGCGATCCATTCCTGAACCTTTTCATTCGGCAGCCCATCCCCACACTGGGCTTCCTTCCGGCTCACATGGAGGCGGTGATTGACTTGCGCAACCTGCTGGCGCAAGGCTATGTGCCGGTGATGGGTCAGGACGGGCAAACCGTCTACTTTGTTCAATCGGCCCGTTCCGTGCGCGGTGGTTTAGCCATCAGCTTCTAACTCCGAATCCTTCCTAATCGTTGCGCTGCCGTTTCGTCCACGGCGATGCCTGAGTCCTGCCAGGCACCTAGTTACTTCGGAGTACCCTATTTGTAAAATCTATAGCTTGGATCGGAACTCAGTGGTTGACTGTAGTCATCCGGTTTGGATAATGTTCTCTGTGCGGTGGGGGCGCTGCATGTTATTCGTATGCAAGGAATTGCAAGCCCCTCTTTAAGGCCTGAAAACCAGGCCTGCCGTACCGGACGGACTCCCCCGAAACGATCAGCTTTAAGGAGACTCTATGAGAGCGCGCATCATCCTTGTGTTTGTGCTGCTGGCAGCAGTTACTCTTTCGGCACAGACTTTCCGTGGCACAATTCTCGGCACCGTGACCGACCCTTCAGGCGCAGTAGTCGCCGGCGCCAAAGTGACGGTGAAGAACGCAGGCACGGGCCTGGAGCGCACCACCGAAACCAGCGCGGATGGCAGCTACGCCCTACCCGAGTTGCCGATCGGGACGTATACGGTGACGGTCACCTTGATTGGCTTTCAGACCTTCGAAACTACCGGGGTTGCTGTGGATATTGCGGGGGAGCGTCGCGTGGACGCAGCCATGAAGACGGGTCAGGTATCGACCAAGGTGGAAGTTTCCGCCGACCAACTGCCGTTGGTAGAAACCACGACGAATACATTGGGCGGAGTGCTTACGGCGCAAACTGTCGAGGATCTGCCAGTTAACGGCCGCGACTATACCAAGCTAATCTTCTTGAACCCTGGCGTGGCCGGTTCGCCGGATCAGATTTCCGATTCCCCGGGTTCGTACGGCGAATTCAGCATGAACGGCGCCCGTGGCCGCTCCAACAATTACCTGCTCGACGGTACTGATATGAACGACGGGTACCGCAACGATCCGGCGATCAATCAGGCGGGTGTGTTTGGAACCCCGTCCGCCATTCTGCCCATCGACGCCGTGGCCGAGGTCAACGTTATTTCCAACTTTGCGCCGGAATACGGCCGCAATGCGGGCGCGGTGGTCAATATCGTCAGCAAGAGCGGCACAGATCAGTGGCACGGCACTGCGGCTGAATATTTCCGCAACGACGCGCTGGATGCCCGCAACTATTTCAATATCGCGAGTCAGCCGAAAGCCTTGTTCCACAACAACCAGTTTGGTGCGTCACTAGGTGGTCCCATCGTCAAAGATAAATCCTTTTTCTTTGCCGACTACGAAGGCCAGCAGGAGGGCGTGGGCGTTGTAACGCTTGCATGCGTGCCCGATCCGGCGCAAATTGCAGCTGATGGCGGCGCGACGAACCCAGTTATTGCAGCCCTTCTCGCCCGTAATCCCTGGCCAACGCCGAATATTCCGGGCACTTTCGGTGGTGCACTGGTTGGCAGCGAGAATTCGGGATGTCCCAACGGACCTAACAGTTCCGTGATCTCGCCTTCGCTCAACAAGCTCACCAGTTTCATCGCCAAGATTGACGAGAACTTCAATCCCAACAACATTCTTACCGGCCGTTATTTCTTCGGCGACAGCGTGCAGTCGTTTCCGTTGGCCTTAACCGCCAGCGGCGGGCAGCTCCCCGGCTTCAATACGTTTACACCAACCCGAGTGCAGTTGGTGGCATTGTCTTACGTGCATACCGTCGGCGCAAATAAGGTCAACGAACTGCGTTACGGATGGAACCGCTTTGCTGAAGGTTTCTTTCCGCAGGATCAAAATTTCTCCCCCAGTTCGATCGGTCTCAACACCGGCAGCGGGATTGTGGGCGAAGGCATACCGATCATTACGCTGGGCAGCAGCTTCGCCCAGCTCGGCGCCAGTTCCAGCGATCCACGCCACCGCTTCGATACCAACAATCAGCTGATCGATAATTTTTCGTGGAAGCTCAATAAACACGATGTGAAGTTTGGCGTCGATTTCTATCGCACCAGCATTCAGCAATTTTTCGACAAATACTTCCGCGGCAAGCTGGAATTTGACGGCAGCACACTCGGCACTCCGCTGCAGGACTTTCTGGCCGGGGACGTCGACGGCGGCTTCCAGTACGCGGGCAACACGGTTCGCCATACCCACGAAAACAGCTACGGACTTTATGTTCAGGACAGCTTCCGCGCCACCACGCATCTGACGTTCAACTATGGTCTCCGCTACGACTTCTTCGGGGTGATCGGAGAAAAGAACAATCTGTTGAGCAACATAACGAATCTTGATCCTGTAGGAGATACATTTACTCTCACCCAGGTCGGGCAGCCCGGCTTAAGCAGCCTTTACAATCCCGATCATAAAGATTTCGCTCCGCGCGCCAGCTTGGCTTGGGATATAAGCGGCAAGGGCAAAACGGTACTTCGCGCCGGATGGGGTATGTTCTACGATGCTTTCTCGCAGGACATGGCTCTCGGACATCTGCCCTATCCGCCATACTTTGATCCCGGCCCAGCCTATAACCCGATTGGTCCGAATCCCATCTATTCGGCAGGCGTCACCGGAACCGTCGCAGCGAATGCGCCGCTCTTTGGGGATGAAACCGCCTGCAACTTCGAGTGCGACACTTTTTCTTTTGACCGCAACATCAAGATGCCGTACATGGAGAATTACAACCTCAACGTTCAGCAGCAGATCAACAGCCACACCATGGTTCAGTTGAGCTATGTCGGCTCGCAAGGCCACCGGCTGTGGAGATTCTTCGACCTGAGCCAACCCAGCCAAGCGCAAGTCACTGCCGCGGACCTCGGCTGCCCTTGCATCATGGACTACGGTGTGCCGCGTAACTACGGGGCAAATCCCTACGGCTCGTTTTACATCATGCAGGAGAACTCCACCGGCAAGTCGAACTACAATTCCCTGCAGGGAAGCTTGCGGATTACGGGCTGGCACGGATTTACTTCAATCGCCAACTATGTGTGGTCGAAATCGCTCGACAACTCCAGCGATGGAGAAGACTTCGAGCCCAACGCAGCTCAGCCGAACGACAGCACTCGTCCGTACCTGGAATACGGCCCTTCAAACTTCAACCTGCCGCAAAGGTTTACCTGGCTCTTTGGCTACAAGGTGCCAAACAGCGGTGGCAGCATGCAGCGCCTGAAGAATGGCTGGGGCTTTGACAGCACAGTTACGCTCCAGAGCGGGCAGCCTTTCCAGATGAACTATAACTTCGAAGACGACTTCAGCGGAAGCGGGGAAGGGGATGACCGTCCGGACGTGGTGGGACCGGTAACATACCATGAGAATAACCCTGCCGATTTCGTTAATCTCAATGCTTTCGCAATCCCTTGCACCGTCAGCGCAGCCACGGACGGCGGCACCGCAAACGGACTCGCGTCTGACTGCGTGCCGGGAACGCGTCACTTTGGCAATGAAGGCCGCGATTCGTTGCACGGTCCTACATATAAGCAATGGGATCTGGCGGTCTACAAGAACACGGCCATCACTGAACGCGTGAACCTGCAACTGCGCGCAGACTTCTTCAATATCATTAACCATCCCAACTTCGCGAACCCGTTCTTGCCCGCGTTCATCGCAGACCCGGGCTTCAACGGCTTTGCCTTGAATGGCGCTAACACCCTCGAAACTGGCACCGGCGGCTATCCCATCACCGCCACCGGAGACGTGGGCATCGGCAACCCGTTCCTCGGAGGCGGCGGCCCGCGCGGCATTCAGCTCGCGGCCAAGTTCACCTTCTAGATAGTTATTCAGTTCAGGCCCCTGCCGCTCGCGGCAGGGGCTTTTTATTCCCAGCCGTCGCTGGCCTTTCGTCACTACATGGCATGGTTACTGCGATGTTACGCTGCTCTCATCTTCTTCCCCCAAAGCGTCTGTTGCGGAGACTTTGATGCGTCGCTCCATCTCGATTGCCCTTATTCTCGGCGTGTGTTTTGCTGCGCCAGTTTATGCCCACCACGTTAAGCAGTCGGCTTCGGCGTCGATGCCCGTAACCACCTCGTCCGCTCAGGCTCGCGCGCTCTACGAGAAGGGCATGCAGGATTACGAGAATCTCTATCTTGATCGCTGCAATGACGATTGGCGCGCTGCTGTAAAAGAGGATCCCAATCTAGCGGTGGCTTGGGCGTGGATCGCTTTTAACAGCAGCGATCCCAAGGAAGTGAACGCGGCGCGCGAACAGGCGAAGGCTCTCGCGTCCAAGACCACGCCAGGCGAGCAGCTCATGGTGGCCTGGATCGTAAAGGTGCAGGAAGGCGACTTCATCGGCGGCATTTCCGCTATGAACGACATGCTGGAGATGTATCCCAAAGACAAGCATCTGCTCTATCTCGCCGGCAACTGGCTGATGGAATCGGAGGGCAGCGAGCAGGCGCGGCGAATGATGGAGAAAGCGCTGGCCATCGACAAGAATTTTCCCGCCGCCCTGAACGACCTGGCGTATGTGGACGCGCGCGACCGGCGCTTTGACAAGGCTTTGGCGGCGATGGATCGCTATGTCGCGCTGCTTCCTAAGGAGCCGAATCCGCAGGACTCTTACGGAGAACTGCTGCGTATGGCGGGGAATTTTGAGGGATCGTTGCAACACTATCGTGCCGCGCTGAAAATCGATCCTGATTTCGTTACCTCACAGCTTGGATTGGGTGATACGTATGCGCTGATGGGGAATCAGGAGCAGGCACGGATCGAATACGACAAGGCCATCCGTTTTGCCCACAATGAGGCGGATCGCCTGAGCTTCACCATGCAAAAAGCCATGACCTGGGTGCGCGACGGGAAATTCGCCGAGGCGGATAAGCTTTTCCTCGAGATCGCCGAAACAGCTCACGCCAAAGAACAAGACTTACAGGAGGCGCAGGCCTACCGGCAATTAGCTGAGTATCAGGCAGACGATGGCACCGGGTTGAAATATCTGCAGAGCGCACAGGATTCGTTGGGACATCGCAGCACAATTTCCGCGTCCGACAAGGATGAGGAGCTGGCGAGAATTCTCCGCAACCGGACGGTGCGTGCAGCCCACGCCGGCGATGCCGCTCTGGCTGACAAGTCTCTCAAACAACTTGAGGAGATGGCGGCCGGCAGTCGTGACCGAGTGATCCAGAGTTCTTACAACGGCGCCGCCGGAACCCTGTTGATGGATCAGAAAAAGTTCGACGAAGCCATCACTTATCTGGAAGAAGACCAGAACAATCCTTTCACCATGGAACTGCTGGTGCAGGCCTACTACCAGACCAACCAATCTGACAAGCTGGCCGAGGCGGAAGCGAAGCTGCGAGGTAGCAATGTTCCCACCATGGAGCAGGCTCTTGTGGTGCCTGCCGCGCGCTTGCGACGCCCGGAGATTTAGGACGTCATTTCTCTGATCGGGAAGAGGTTGTTTTATACTGTCGACGCCAGCAGGAAGGCAAAAAACCTTTCCGCTGGCGTTATGTATTTGGCTGAAGTTTTAATCGCTCTTTGACCGCTTGCAAAAACATATTAGAAATTAATTACTTCTAAGAATTACTTCTAAAAACGATTTCTAAGAATGACTTCTAAGATCGATCGCCGGTCCCGCAGCAGAGTTGCCGCTAGTGTGCCAGTGCAGGTCAGAAGCGTCCGCGGGACTGCGGAACTGAGTGCACAGACTCGAGATGTGAGCACCAACGGAGTGTTCCTCTATACCGAGTCCCGCATGGTAGAGGGTTCGAACGTGGAATTGGTGTTCATCCTTCCTCCCGAGCTTACCTCCGGGGAGAAGTGCTGGGTTTGCTGCCATGCCCGCGTATTGCGCGTAGAACCAGGTCCAGGGAAGAACTTCGGCGTGGCCGCCGAAATCCGCAGAATGGACATTCTGCCGGAACTTCCGATCTGAGACCGCTTAAGTTCCAGCCTTTCCGATAAAAATCACTTTCCTGAGGCTAGAGGACCCCCCGGGCCGGTTTATTTAGGAAATGTTTGATAAAATCCTTTCCATAACCCCGCCCTTAGTGCCATAATGGCGGCCCAAGAATTGCTCTGGCCAAACTCAGCAACTAGGTGGCCCGGTTATGTGGATTGACAAACTGGCGGACGGTGTGGTGCAAGTGCAGACTCCCATCGGACCGCGATATGTAATGCCCTCATTTCTTCAACGCGCTTATTTTCTGTGGATGTTTCGACACTTTCCTATTCTTCCCCATGCTGTGCTCACCTCCGGGCAGCAGCGGCTGATTGATCGCTTATGTTCCGAGCAGCGGTTTGTCTCCATGGCCTACGCCGATGGGTTGGATGATGCTCCGGTGATTGGCACGGTGGAGAGGCGTTCAGCGACCGGGTCTGAGCCGTTGCCGCCGCGCCGTCCGGCGGTTAGCGAGGGTTC
>PKVZ01000177.1 GCA_003131635.1 Acidobacteriaceae bacterium | reverse complement strand
CACGATCGCGGCCTGCTCGTACTGCTCGATAACCGCATTCTGAAAAAGCAATACGGCCGCGTGTTCATCGAGAGCCTGCCGAATTACAGAAAGACTACGGATATACGAGTGGTGGAGGAGTTCTTCGGAGTAGCGGATTGAGAGATTTGTCCGGGGTTTCAGCGCAGCAGTCGCATACCAGCCCCGGCTGCTGCCTTCTGATCAAAGGTGACGGTATGTTCGCAGTCAGCCGCCTGGCCGCAGCGCTCGATCAAGCAATCAGCGAAATCGGCGCGGCTTCCGCGGAACATCCGTAATGCTTGCGACACAATTTCCGCCCGCTCAAGAACCAATTCCTCGCTGCGCAACAGCGTCTCCAGAACCCGTTCAATTTCTTTCTTTGTGAAACGGTAGAAAGATTCCAATACCCAGACCAGTTCTGCGAGGACGATGAGGGAAATAAAGCCGGGTGAATCCGAAGAGAATGAGTCCATTACTCGTCCTGCAGCGATCGTTTGGACGGGATCATCCTCGGTAAGATAGCGGACCAAGATGTTGGTGTCGAGGCCGGTCATTCTGGGTCGATCACCGTGATCGTGCGGCGCCCTCCGCGATGGCGGCATTCATCTCCTCAATCGAAACCGGCTTCCTTCGCCTGCCTCGAAACAGGCCTTTCAGTTCCTTCACCGAGCGAGTTGCCGCAACGATGTTGAATTCCCCTTTTCCCACTTCGACGAATTCAATGCGATCTCCGGCGTCAACCCCCAACGCGATTCGGACCCGTGCCGGTATTGTGATTTGCCCTTTGGAGGTTACAGTCGCGACCGCCATGGCATCTCCTTTCTATCTTACAATTTCCTTACATTATAGTAAGGAGATGGCCCCTCGTCAATCCCTGCTGCTGCTTCGCAGTAATCCCGCAGGCGCGGGTTGAACCCCGTTAGCGAAGCGAATGGCCGTAATTGTACCGCAGCCTGTGGCCGAACTGCCGCCCAGCCCACAGCTAAGTTCTGCTACTTGCGATCTTCCGCCATTCCCGGACTGGCCAACACTCCCACCACAATTCCCGAAGCCTGTCCCTTAGCGTGATAAACCCGCTCCGTCGCTTTCACGAAATCCGAAGGCTGGGCGTCAGGAATGTTGACGAAGGTCTGCGGATTGCGATCAGTGAGCGGAAACCACGAACTCTGAACCTGCACCATGATGCGGTGACCGCGGCGAAACGTATGGTTGACGTCCTGCATGGTGAAGTTAATCTCGTCGACCTTACCGGGCGTGAACGGCTCCGGCTTTTCGAAACTGTGGCGAAACTTTCCCCGGAAAGGCTCGCCGCGCACCAGTTGCTGATAGCCTCCCATGGTGAACGTTGGTGGAGGCACGTCGGTGCGAGGTTTGTTCTTGTCCTCGGGCTTAGGCTCGTCGAACTTACTGTCGGGATAGTCTGTCGGATACACGTCGATCACTTTTATATCCCAATCGGAATCGGTTCCCGTCGTCGAGACGAAAAGTCTCGGAGAGATCGGACCAGCAATCGTCACGTCTTCCTGCAGCACCGGCGTTTCATAAACCAGCACGTCCGTCCGGCTGTCCGCAAATCGCTGGTCGGAGAGCATGTATTCCTGCGGCACGCTGATCGCCGCGTAATTTACGAACGGCACGGGTTTAGCCGGATCGCTAACGTATTCATCGAAGGCAGTCGAATCGGAGGCCGGCGGGTCGAACCCAAGTCCGCCGTTCGCTTGGAAATACAGGGTCCTCGCCTCGGCCTCTTTCGGCGGCCACGCGGAATAGCGTCTCCATACATTCGTTCCAGTTTCGAAAACGTACGCCTTTGGAAGCTTCGCGTCCCCATTGCCTTTCAAGTACTGCTCGAAAAATGGAAACAAAATGTTTTTCCGGTAATACTCGCCCGTGTTCGACGAGAACTCGACCCGGCCCAGGTGATCGCCATCATAACGGTACCAGCCGCCGTGAACCCACGGGCCAACCACGAGAGCATTAAAGATCCCCGAATTATTTTTGTCTATGGCGTGAAATGTGCTGAATGGACCTTGCAGATCCTCGGCGTCAAACCATCCCCCAACGGTGAGCACGGCGCAGTGGATATTCTTCATGTGCGGCGCCAGATTTCGCGCCTTCCAATATTCGTCGTAAGTATCGTGGTGCATTTGGTCGTCAAGCAGTTCGCTCTTGCCTGCAAGATACTTTGAAAGATTCCCGATCGGCCCCGCTTTCAGATAGAACTCGTATCCATCCTTAGTGCCGTAATCGAAAGGCACAGGCGTCTTGGCTGGCAGTTGCGGATTCTCCTGTGGCTTGAACGAACTGTAAAAACCGAAGTTGGCGCTTAGCATGAACGCACCGCCGTGGTAGGCATCGTCGCCCATAAAAAGATCGGTCATGGGAGCCTGCGGCGATGCGGCTTTCAGCGCCGGATGCGAGTCGATGATGCTGGCGGACGTAAAGAATCCAGGGTACGAAATCCCCCAGATGCCGGCGTTCCCATTGTGGTTGGGTACGTTCTTCAGCAGCCAGTCGATGGTGTCGTAAAGATCGCTGCTGTCGTCCACATCTTGTTTGGATTTCTTGTTGTCGATGTGCGGACGCATTTCGATAAATGTTCCCTCCGACATATAGCGGCCGCGGACGTCCTGGAACACGAAAATGTATCCCGCCTTATCGAAGTCAGGCGACGGCCCAAGCTGTTTGCGATAAAGATCCACCCCGTAAGGCGACACGCTGTAAGGCGTGCGATCGATCAGAAACGGATACGGCCGCGAACTATCCTTGGGCACGTAAACGGCGGTGAACAGATGCACGCCGTCTCGCATGGGAATTCTGTATTCGTATTTGGTGTAGTGTTGCTTGACGTAAAACGCGGGCGCATCGGGCTTGCTCTGCGCGGAGAGACTGGCGGCTAAGATCGAAACCAGCAGAGTTGCGAGAACCCAGTTGCGGCGCGGCATAATGGCTCCGTTGCGGATAAAGGTCGAATAGGCAAGCTACAGTCGCGCCCAGCCCCCAGTCAAGCGGGATTGCCGCAGTGAGCGGTACAATAGATGTTCCGCGAGGTAGAGCGGTCCGGTCATCATTTGCGGCGAACCGCTGAGGAAGACATGTTCGAAGTTACAGTTGACGATACTTTTGCCGCAGGACACTATCTGCGCAACTACAAGGGCAAGTGCGAAAACCCGCACGGCCATAACTACAAAATCCGCGTCACCCTGGCCGGGGCCGAGTTAGACAAGGCCGGGCTGCTGCTCGACTTCAAAGATCTTCGCGAAGTGATGAAGCACGTGATCGACCGGCTCGATCACCAGATGATCAACGA
>PKVZ01000108.1:26156-28345 GCA_003131635.1 Acidobacteriaceae bacterium | reverse complement strand
AATTGATCGAGCAAGGCTTGCAAGCGGATCTACTTCTGATGACCGGTGGCGTCTCCATGGGTCGCTACGATCTAGTCGAACAAGTCCTGGCGGAACTGCAAGCCGAATTCTTCTTCACCGGAGCAAAAATCCAACCCGGGAGGCCGGTAGTCTTCGGCCGCGTCCCGCGTGGCGCGGGCGCCCCCGCCCGCGAGGTTTTCGCTCCTCTCGATCACAAATATTTCTTCGGCCTTCCCGGCAACCCGGTCTCAACCATGGTCACCTTCGAACTCTTCGCCCGCCCCCTGATCGAGGCCCTTTCCGGAATGTCCCCGCGCCCGCTCCCATTCCTGCATGCGCGTCTGAAATCCGAAATCCGCGTCCAGCCAGGACTCAAGCGCTTCCTTCCCGCCTTCCTCTCTGGCCGGTACGAAGACTCGCAAGTGGAACTTGTCCCGTGGCAGGGATCGGGCGATATCGCTGCCCGTACCCGCTCGAACTGCCTCCTCGTGATCCCGCCCGATCGCGAGCACATCCTCCCAGGCGAGTGGGTAGCCGTAATGCCGCGGCAATAGAATTAGTAGCGTGCAGTCGCCGAGTGTTGTTCTTTGCGAACTTTGCGGAAATTCCTTTGCGGCCTTTGCGGTCAAAAGCTCCAAAGATTTCAACCGCAAAGCTGCCTCTCCGCGGCCTTCCATACCGTGTAAGATAAAGTTTCCGCATGGCGCAGAAGCTCTCCCACTACGATGACTCCGGCCGCGCCCGCATGGTCGATGTCTCCGGCAAAGCTGCCACCAGACGCGAGGCCGAGGCCAGCGCCTTTGTTCTCATCAGGCCGGAAGTCCTGCAAGCGCTACCGCACAATCCCAAAGGCGATCCGCTGGAAGTGGCACGCATCGCCGGAATCATGGCCGCCAAACGCACCTCCGACCTCATACCGATGTGCCACCCCCTGCCGCTCTCGCTCGTTGATGTCACCATGACGCTGTGCGAAAATGGCGTCGCGATCGCTACTAAAGCCGTCACCACCGCTGAAACCGGTGTGGAGATGGAAGCCCTCGTAGCCGCCAGCGTTGCCGCCCTCACGCTTTTTGACATGCTGAAGGCGCTCGACAAGCAGATTGAGATTCGCGAGATCGTGTTACAGCGCAAGAGTGGCGGGAAGAGTGGGGAGTATACGCGAGTAAAGAAAAATAATGGCGAATGATGTCAAGCTCCTCCTGGTCGATGACAACCCCATGATTCTGGGGATGCTGCAACACGCTCTTGCTCCGTTTGCCCGCGTGGTTTCCGCTACCGATTCGGCCGACGCCTTGCTGAAGGCCGTCGATGACCCGCCAGATTTGGTGGTTTGCGATTATCGGATGCCGGGGATGGATGGGCGTCAGTTGGTGGAGAAGCTGAAAAGCCGTCCGGCAACGGCGAATTTTTCCGCGATCCTGATGGCGAGCCGGGCGGACATTGATGAGCGTCTATCTCCGCAGGATGCGGCCGATGATTATCTGGCGAAGCCTTTTTTTCTGAAAGAAGCTACACGGCGCATCAAGCGCACGGTGGACCGCATCGCCCTGGAAAAGATGGCGAAGACAGCGCCCTCCGACGGCGTGGTTCGCGGAAACCTTTCGCAGATGAATGTGATCGATCTGATGCAGTCGCTGGAAATGGGGCGCAAGAGCTGCCAGCTCAAACTGAATAACGAAGGCGAGAAATGCGAAGTATTTTTTGTTGAGGGACAGGTGAAGCACGCCACCTACGGGTCTTTGCTCGGAGATCAGGCGGTTTTCAAGGTTCTGCGCTGGACGGGTGGTAATTTCGAACTGAACTTCGAGGGCAAGACCGATCAGGAAACCACGCAGCTCAACACGCAAGGACTGCTGATGGAAGGCTTGCGGCTGCTCGACGAATCGCAGCGCGAAAGCGGCGCGGAGCCTGCCATGGAAGCTGGTAGTAACGAAAGCGTTACTAGCACTGCCGCAGTCTCTGACACAAGTAGCAGCGCCTCACGACCCGCGGCAAAAACAGAAGAGGAGGACGATGTTCTGCTCGACAATTAATGGGCCTGTGAACTTTTCCGCGGCGGTGATTACGGTGAGCGATTCCTGCGCGCGCGGGCAGCGCGTGGACGCTTCCGGTCCGGCGGTCGCCGCGCTGCTGGAAAAATCCGGCTTTCGCGTGGTGGCCAAGCAAATCGTGCAGGACGATTCGATGCA
>PKVZ01000108.1:22759-26111 GCA_003131635.1 Acidobacteriaceae bacterium | reverse complement strand
GTGCGCGGCAAAACTCTGATTCTGAATTTGCCGGGCAGTCCCAGCGGGGCGGTGGAATCGCTGCAAGCGGTGATGGAGTTGGTGCCGCACGCGCTGAATTTGCTGGATGGGAAGACGGATCACGCGTAAGACGGTTGCGAAATCCCCACTTCTCGCAAGCTCTTACCGAAGGGCAACCCAGTTTCATCACAGAGACACAGAGAGAATCTCCAATCGTTTCTATTTTTTTCTTTTGCCTTCTCTGCGTCTCTGTGGTGAAGATTCTTGGGGCGGGATTGCTACTGCTGGGGTGCAAAGTAGCCTTTGCGGGCGCGGACTTGGAGGTCTTTTTTGAGGGCGGAGATTTCGATGGAGCGGTAGCGGCCGTCGGCGTCAAAATCGGCGGGCTTATAGGAGACGACGTACTGGCTGCGAAGTTCGTCTTCGATGGCGGCGAAGGAATGGGTGATGTCCTTCATCTTGAAGGGGAAGAAGGCGCGGCCGCCGGTGGCTGCGGCAAGTTGCTCGAGAACCTTGTCGCCGCGCAGGATGAGGCCGCTATCGTCGGTGGAGATAGCGTAGATGATGACTTCGGCGCGCTGCGCCATTTCGATGGCTTGGGCGCGAGAGTATTCGCTCTGGTTATCTTCTCCGTCGCTCACGACTACGATCGCTTTGCGCGTGGGGTGATCGGGACGGTCTTTCAGAAACTTATCTTTGCAGGCGCGATAGATGGCGTCGTAGAGAGCGGTGCCGCCACCATCCTGCAGGCGGTGAATGCCATCGGAGAGCAGTTGCACGTTGTCGGTGAAATCCTGCGTGAGCTGACTTTGTTTATTGAAGCCGACTACGAACGCTTTGTCGAAGCCGGCACGAACCGAGTGTTGCAGGAAGCTGATGGACGCGTTCTGTTCGAACTCAAAACGGCTGTGGACCGAACCGCTGACGTCGATGAGCAAGCCGAGGTGCAGGGGAAGATCGGTTTCGCGGCGAAAGTTGAGAATGGATTGCGGAGGCTTGTGATCGTCCAGAATCGAGAAGTCGTTTTGATTGAGATCGCGAACAAATTTGCCGTGTTTATCGGTGGCGATGAACAGGACGTTCACTTCATCCACGCGTTTGTGAATGGTGAGCATCGCGCCAGACTGGGGGTCATCCGAGGTGGAAGCGCCGTCGTAGGGACTGGAGGAGGGACTGCCGCTCGCATAGGTATTGGCGTAGGGTTCGGACTGGGCGAAAGCCGGTGAGGCCAGAGCCAACGCGGCGAGCAGTGCCAGAACGCGAGCGGCGCGGCGCGTGTAGTTCGTGCCAGAAAAGTCCAAAATTTTCACTCCGGCTCGGCCCAAAATGTACTCCTGATTCATTAGATGCACGCCAAGTGCCGAATGGCGTGCGGTTTCCCGCCAGTCTATTCAAATGACTGTAGAGGGAGGACGGCGGAAGTGCCAAGTTACAAAAGGAGCACTCGTTTGGTCATGTTGGGTTGGCTATGGCCGAGAATCCTGCTGTTGTCACTCGAACCCTACAGGGAACAATGCAATCGCCGGGTCCTAGCACCGTAGTGCGGAGATGTCTGGCTGAGAAAAGGTTAATATGCATCGAGTGGGATTCGACAGAAGCGAGTTTCGGGAGGAAGCGACAGAGATGAACCGGGGATTAGAGATAAAGATAAAGAGAGGGAAACTGGGAGCATTGCTAATCGGTTTCTTAGCCACGCTATGCCTGTTCGCCTCGACAGCGTTCGCTTCGGATGCGCGGGAAGAGGAGCGGGTGAAAGATGCCGGCGAAGTGATGAAGGAAATCCTGAATATTCCTGACGACATTCCGCAGGACTTGCTGGACAAGGCGGAGTGCGTGGTGATTCTGCCTTCGGTAAAGAAAGGCGCGTTCGGAGTAGGAGGCAGCTACGGGCGCGGTGTGATGGTATGCCGCAGCGGCCAGCATTACACCGGACCGTGGGGAGCGCCGGCTCTGTATGCCCTGGAGGGCGTGAGCATCGGCTTCCAGTTGGGTGCGCAAGAAACAGATTTCGTTCTGCTGGTGATGAATCCCAAGGGCGCGCGCTCGCTGCTGTCGAGCAAAGTGAAGCTGGGAGCGGACGCTTCGGCGGCTGCGGGTCCGAAAGGACGCACGGCCGAGGGCGCGACCGACATTGTGATGAATGCGGAGATACTTTCCTACTCGCGCAACAAAGGGTTGTTCGCCGGAATATCGCTGGAAGGATCGACTTTGCGCTCCGACGGGAACGCCAATGAAAAACTCTACGGCAAGAAGCTAAACGCGAAAGATATTATTGTGGACCGGAAGGCGGGAGTTCCGGGGTGCGCGCGGCAACTGGTCTCTTTGCTGGATGCGAAGTCGCCAAAAAACAAGTCGGATCCGAAGTCATTGGAGTAGTTTGTCTAGCAGTCCGGTCTAGTGATTTATGAGGTGGGCGAGCGAAGAAAAACGGGAGCCGGTCCGCTGTGCGTGGGCGCGCGGCGAATTGATGATGCGCTATCACGACGAAGAATGGGGCGTGCCGGTACACGAGGACGGCAAGCTTTTTGAGTTTCTGGTTCTGGAGGGGGCGCAGGCCGGGCTGAGTTGGGAGACGATTCTCAACAAGCGGGAAAATTATCGCGCCGCGTTTGACGGCTTCGATGCCCGGCGGGTGGCCCGGTATGATAGCCGTAAAGTCGCGCAACTCATGCGGAATCCGGGGATCGTACGCAACCGGTTGAAGATTCGGTCCGCGGTACGGAATGCCGGTGCGTTGCTCCAGGTACAGAAAGAGTATGGCAGCTTCGACCGCTACGTCTGGCAATTTGTGAAGGGCAAGCCGCAAGTGAATTTGCGCAATGCGCGGAATCCAGTCCCAGCGCGCACCGCGGAATCGGACGCGATGAGTAAGGATCTAAAGAAACGCGGCTTCAACTTCGTGGGTTCGACTATCTGCTATGCCTTCATGCAGGCCGTGGGAATGGTGGATGACCACGTCGCGGGATGCTTCCGGCATGGCAAAGGGCGCCGCCGATCGTCTTCACTGGTGAAAAGGAAAGTGGCAGCAGGCTAACCCCGTTTTGCTTCGGCTTCATGATGAGGCAGGAAAATTGTCCAGTTTCGCTGCGCTAAGACATCTTTATTTCGACGATTTTGATTGCGATGATTTCTTCTGCGCATTCTTGTCGTCGAGGTCCAGGCCAAACGTGGGATGATCGTAGTCGCCGGAGACGTGCACCGGAACAACTTCTCCCTTGGGCTTCTTTTTGAAAATCGGATCCATCATTTTCAATAAGAATGATTTGGTCCCGGTGCTGGTGTCTGAGATTTTGGTATCCACTCGAATCCGGCCGTGAAAATCAATTTTGTAATTGATGAGGTTGTAAGTTCC
>PKVZ01000108.1:0-22681 GCA_003131635.1 Acidobacteriaceae bacterium | reverse complement strand
TTTTTCAAGAACCCCTGGTCACCGGGCGGGATCTCGGCCTGGGCCTGCAAGGTCACACTGCCCGACATGGGTGCGCGGTTTGCTTGAACAAAGAGCAGCAAGATATCTTGAATGCGCGCATTTTTTGCCCGCAGATTGATCAGCGCAGTTTTTCCTTTGCCATCCGGGGACGTGGCAATGCTGCCCTGCGCTACCACATGGGTTTTGCCGAAGTCGACATCAATTTGTTTGAGGAATGTGTTGCCTTGCGTGGCATCGACGTAGGCGCTGAATTGCGTGGTGAGGCGAACCGAGTGCCCACTCGATTTCACCTGGAAATCAGGAGTATCGGTGTCGCCTGAGATGTCGATGTGAGCCAGCTTGCCCGCGAATTTTCCGGTCGAAGAAAGCTTGCCCGCAATACCTTGGTATACGCTTAGATCGGCTTGATCGAATTTATACGTGCCGGAAATAGGAGTTTCGCCCGCATTCGTCTGGTTCCAGACTCCGAACTTTCCTTCGGCTGCGACTTCTCCTGGCGGCTCGGGATTGTGGACTCGCAAACGGTAAGTCATGGGACCTGCCCATCCCACATTCTGGAACAATGCCTGGTGAATGTCGAAGCGCAACGCTTTCTTGTTCGGACTATCCGCGGCGAACTCCACGGCTGAGCCATTGGCGACAATCTCCGCAATCGTGATTTTTGACTGCGTGGTGTGGAACTTCGAATGGGTGTCGAACGGTGGAATAGAAACCAACATACCTTCAGCGGTAACGCGGCTAACCCGCAGTGCGAGAAGGCCAAGGTAGCTGCCTTGAATGGTCAATTTGTCGATCGTGATGAGAGGCTTGGCTTCGCCGGGTTCGTGATGAAAGACTAATCCTTCAATAATGCAGCCCGGAGACGGGAAGTAGGTCTGATGAAATGATCGCACCTGGACGTGGCTATCGCTGGCTTCTTGCAAGTCCTGCAGGACTTGAGCTTGTGCGAAGGGCCACTTGCGGCTGACCGTAAATGCGATCGCACCGATTGCCACGCAAACCAAAACCCCGACCACAACCAGGTACTTCCCTAAACGTCCTCCACGGCGTAGATGCCGCGACTCAGATGATTGAGGAGGCGTAGCTGTGGCAACAGGCATGATGATTGGAGTCCGAACCGCCGGGTGGGGTTGCTGACTAAAGCTATCAGGTGCGGTGCATAACGAAGTCGGAATTCGTTCGTGCGTTCGTCTTTGCATGACGCGAAAGGCCGCCCGTGTGCGGGCGGCCTTGGACAAAGCTAACCACGCGGAGTCCCGCTTACTTGTAAGCGATCACTCCAAAGTAGCCATCCGTGTCGTTGGGACCGGCGGTGAAGAAAAGCTGATTCTTCTCACCGTTGGAGGACGAACCACCGCCGCCGCCAAATTCAATTCCCCAAAGACCGTTGATGCTGAGCGCTTTGCCGGAAGCGTTGGCGAGCGTGCCCAGCAGCTTTCCGGTAGTCAGACTGTAGGCGTTGATAGTGCCAGTGGTTGTGTTGTTCGTAACCAGCAGCGCCTTGCTGAATGTCCCGAAATTCGTTGGTGCGACGGCGAAACCCCAAGCTTGGTTCAGTGGCTTGCCGTGGGTAAAGTGTTTTATGAGCGTTCCGGTCTCGCTGAAAATATCAATGTAGCCGCCCGAACCTCCGGAAGTGGCGGCGAACGAAACATAGACTTGGCCATCGATGTCCTGGATTCCGAAAGGCGCGAAGCCCGCTGGGATTTCCGGATCGGTGAAGGAGCCGGTCAGATTGAAGTTTCCGTCGTAAATATCAACCTTGTTGTTAGCGGCGTCGGCGGCGAACAAAGAGTTTCCCGAGGTATGGTTGGTAATGGCCAGCCCGGTATAGCTTGAGCCCTTGCTGGTTGCGCCGATCAGAGCGGCGCTTGGGTTAAAGTCCGACCATCCGCTGATGGTGCCATCCAGAGTGGCAAACAGAAAAACCGAAGTCCAGGTGTCGATTTTAAACTCTGTGGAACCGTTGTAAACAAGCCCCGTAGGCGTTCCCGGCCCGCTGCCGCTAGCGGAGGGAATGATTACCTGCAAACTCTGCGGATCTCCCGTGGCGCTGTAGAGCGTCGACCATCCGCTGGCCTCATCGCTGATCCAGAACGGGGCATTCGGACTGTAGGCGAGTCCCCAGGCATTCTTCAGCAGCGGATCCGTATATTTCGCCTTGCCGGTTAAGTCGGAAGTGAGATAGGTGAGCTGGTATTGCGCCAGGGCTGCGCTGGAACTGAGCACCAGCAGAAGTCCAAGAGCGGCAGAAATAACGTGAGTGCGACGGAGCAAACAATGCATGCGATTTCTCCTTAGTGTAGTGGGAGTGAGGGGTGGATCAATATTCTGTATTTTTTGCGGGCTCTTGTGCGAATGTGCATGGCCCGTCAAACTTCGCAATCCTAAGTCGCAGTTGCGGGGGGTTTGTCAAAGGATTGTCATTAGTTTGTACAATTCCTGTCGGAGGGGAACATCGCCCGAAACGAAGGAGCCGCCAGGCGGCGGTTGCAAAGCCGCAAAGCGTGAATTAAGCTAGTCTTCTCTTCACGTCGATGCCCCCAGCCGGGATGGCGGAACTGGCAGACGCAGCGGACTCAAAATCCGCCGGTACTTAGTACCTTGGGGGTTCGACTCCCCCTCCCGGCACCAACCTAAACCCCATCCCTTTGAGCGGCTGACAATTGTCGGGGATGGAAGCGCGGAGTTGTTTTTCACTTGTCATAAATGTCCATCCTCCAAATCAAGCTCTAGATCTTTTTTTCACCACGTAGATGACCCACGGTGCAATTGAAGTCTCCATTACCCACGGGTACGGCTCATCTTCGCGTCCGAGCGGCGTGTAGTGAGCTTCCAGCTCAAGATCGGATGCGGCAAAGAGATTCACGTAATCTTCCTGGAACCATACAAGGTCCACCACGGGGCGCGCATCCTTAACATCCTTCATCACGATCCGCACCATGTCCCCGCCTCTGGCGTGGCAGTTTTCCGGATAGTCTTTCGTCGTGAACGACGCCCACTCATTGACGTAAATTTCGGGCGTGGAGCCCAGCAGGACGATGCGGCCTTCTTTATTCAGCAAGCGCCGTAGGCCGTATAGCAACTCACGCCGCTTAGCGGCATCGGGAATATTGTCAAAAGCGAATGCCGACAGGATTAGGTCGAAGCCTGCAGGCTCCAGTGTGCTGAAGTCACCATCTTCGACCAGTTCATATGTTCCGCCAGGGTCAACGTTTCGAGCCGACTGGATCATGCTGCTCGATATGTCGATGCCAATCGCATCGAAACCAAGGTTCTTCAGGAATCTCGTGGAACGGCCGGCGCCGCAGCCGAAATCTAGTGCTTTGTGGCCGGTCACATACTTGGCGAGGATTGCGGGCAAATCGCGGTACGCCAGGTAGTAGGTACCGGGAAATTCCAGAGCCGCATACGCTTCCGCTCTCCTGTCATCGTCGTAAACATTGGAAAATGACATGATCTCCTCTCCACCGCGGCACCTTTGTCATTTATGTGGAAGTTTTCCACCTGCCCATTCTCGTCGATTTCAGGAAGAGTTGCTTGTGCAAAGGTCGAATCATGCGTCGCCTGAAATTTTTTCCCGACTCACCCCTAGCGCAGTGTCACCGTGGGATCGGCTTTTCTTGGGATCCATCCGGGCAGATAGCGACGCCAGCCATGTGACAGCAGATAACAAGAGGGGACGCACAGGAACGTAAGCGGATCTGAGTGCCTGTTACCAACGGCATCGGCTCATGCGTGCACATTCGCTGTCAGCGTTTTCAGGTCGCTTTTCAGTTCATCTTCCGCCACAACCTTGCCGTCAAACAGGTGCACTTCTCTTTGGGCGTGCTTCGCGAAACGCGAGTCGTGGGTGACCATGCAAATCGTGGCTCCCGCGCCATAGAGGTTCTGCAGTAACTCCATCACAGCTTCGCCGTTGCGCGAATCCAGATTTCCGGTGGGCTCGTCCGCCAGCAGGATGGAAGGATGCCCGGCTAGCGCACGGGCCACGGCAACACGTTGTTGTTGTCCGCCGGAGAGCTGCGAAGGATAGTGACGCAGGCGATGCGCCATGCCAACGCGTTCCAGTGACTCCATGACGCGATTCTCACGATCCGTGGAGGAAAGCTTCTTGCGATAGGTCAGCGGAAGCTCGACATTGTCGTAGATTGTGAGATCGCCAATCAGATTGAAACTCTGAAAGATGAACCCGATTTCCTGGTTGCGAATGCGCGAGCGCTGGGCAAAATCCAGGCTCTCGACCGGCTGATTATTCAAGCGATAGCTGCCGCCGGTTGGAGTGTCGAGCAGACCAATAATCGAGAGCAACGTGGACTTCCCGCAGCCCGAAGGCCCGGACATGGCGACGTACTCTCCTTGGCGAATGGTCAGATGAATCCCGGAGAGCGCATGCGTCTCGACTTCATCGGCGTAGAAAATTTTCGTCAAGTTCTCAATCTCGATTAGCGGCTGGCCTGCTTGGGTCATAACGTCTGCCTCGATTGTTTACGATTAATCAAGCCGGATACGGTCGGCGTTGTCGGAGCGCGACATGTCAGACAGAATGACAGTGTCGCCCGCATGCAATCCTTCAAGAATCTGTATTGAATTCACGGAGGCGCGGCCAACTCTTACAGGAACACGCACCGCGCCTTTGCCGTTAGTATTAAGTTTGAACAGGCTGATGGTGCTGCTCTCCTGACCGAAGGCGGGACGGCCAACGTAAAGAACATCATCCAGATGCTCCAAGTCGATGGTTCCATCGACGCTCAAATCGGGCCGAGCCCCCTTCGGGAGTTCACCCGTGAGTTTCACATCCACGGTGACGGTGCCGTTCTGAACCGCAGGATCGACTCGCATCACAGAGCCGGCAATCGTTCCATTGTGCGTGTCGACTATTGCGGGTTGGCCGATCTGCACGTCACGTGCCTGCGTCTCTGCGACTTTCAACTCTGCGATCAGGTGATCCGGCTGCACAATTTTCGCCAGCATCGTGCCCGGCAAAACGTGCTGCCCCACTTGCAACGGTAAATCGACGAGAACGCCTTCGATCCCGGCACGAACCTTCAGTGCGTCCAACTGATTCTGCTTGAGTTCGGCTAGCGCTCGAATCTCATCCACTTTGGCCTGTTGTTCGGCCATCTGCGACTGAATCGCTTTCTGGTTGATATTCAGTCGCTGGTCCTCAATATTGTTGCGCGTGGTGAACTCGTCAGCTTTGCTCTTGGAAGTTTTGTACGCGAGTCCAGAAATCACGCCGAGATCGAAAAGAGCTTTATCCGTTTCCGACTGCAACTTTGCCTGGCTGTAATCCGCGGTCACCGTCGCGGCCCCGGCTTTTTGGGTCATCATGTCGCTGCGCAGCTTGACGCTGAGACTCTGATATCCGGCTTGAGCGGCCTTCAATTGCAGTTCGGCATCGACCGCGGCCTGCTCCACTTGCGGATTACTCATCTCCAACAGAATGGTGTCCGCCTTCACTTGCGAGCCAGCCAGCATATGAATACGAACTACGGTAGCCTCTGTCTCCGCAGGTATTTGACGGGTAAAATCCTGGCTGGGCATGAGAGAACCGAGCCCTCGAACCTGGCGGAGCATCGATCCGCGCTTCACAGTGTCGGTCCACACCGTACTGCGTTCAACCTCGGGCGCCGCCGGCTTCAGCCGCGACACGCCTATGGTGACAGCGATGAGGAGCACGGTGCCGCCTGCAAGCCACGCTATCTGCCTACGTCGCTTCTGAAGCTTGAACTCTGGCCGCGCGATGTCCATACACTAGACCGTGTTCACAAATAGGTTCGGCCTCACAGATATTTTGGCGTGAGGTAGGCTAGGGGTGAGCTTCTATCATTAAGAAGCGACAACAGCTGAAGCGATGGGCGGTGGGAGTGATTAAGCTTTGGCGCCGCACGGCGTAGCACCGAGCGACGCCCTCGGTCTCACTTAAGCAACGGCCATTTCTTTGTCTTCCACTTTTACCAAGTGCCCGCTTCCCGCTAAAGTGCTCAGGTCGATATCGGCGACACTCTTGACTTTTACATAGTCAAGTGTCAGATTGCCTTCGACGTGAACCGTCCCTTTTCCGTTTTCGAAATCCGCCGCGCTGAAATCTGAGGTGTCCCGGTTCAAGCGGAATCCCAGTTCCGTTCCGCCTTTGGTTTCGGTAAATTTGATGTGGACATAGTCGCGATCAATGGCCTCTTTGAACAGCTTCACACTCCTCTCGGGCCGCAATCCCACCTCAACTGCGTGATCCCCTTCGCATAAGCGGTCGACCAAACTCTTCCTGACTGGCGCATTCGGATCGGGAGGCAAGGGAGGGGCCGGAGGGTTCTTAGCGAATTCCTCCATTTTCGTTCTTAGGCTGAGCGGCCTCATGTCGGTCCAAACTTGCTTGATATAGGCCAGACATTCTGCCTTAGGGCCCGGCTTACCAACATGTTTCCAGCCCCGCGGAATCTCTTTATAGTCCGGCCATATCGAATATTGCTCTTCGTGATTCATCACGACTTTGTAAATCGTAGTATCTTCCTTGTCAGAGCCATTCGAACTCATCTTCATCCCTCCATTGGATCGAATTTGTACAACTTGCTTCGCAATCTAAGACCCCTAAACGCCTCTTCATCTGAGGTCACCCACCCTTGGTACCTGTCCCTATCTTGCTGTCAGTTGCTGCTCGACCGTTTTTGTGAGCGGAGTATTGACGTCTCCGGTGTGCTTTGTTGTTGCAGTCTCAATCAAGGCGATCCAGCAATCCTCCTGCGCGATCGGGTTGTGAAGGATTCCTTTGGGAACCACGTGAATCGACCCGGTCTTTAGGTGGATCGCGCGTCCGCCCTCATACTCAATTGTGAGATTGCCACGTAACACATAAAAAAGCTCATCTTCCTGTTCGTGGTTGTGCCAGACCAAATGTCCGCGAAGTTTTGCCACCTTGACATATTGGTCGTTCACTCGCGCTACCACTTTCGGGGACCAATACTCCTCCAAATCCTCCGCCGCAGCTAATAGGTCTACACTCTCTGCGAACATCCGTCCTCCCTAATCTAACTTCTGGACAGGATCCCTGCTCAGGCTAAAGGCTTGACCATTCGGGATATCGCCGCCTCACCGGCAGGTATCCTGAGCTTCTCGTCCATTCTTGAACTCACGTTTTTCCATCCATTGGGAGAGGCCAAGTCCTCAACCGAGATGCGCGCTGTTCCCTGGGGTGATTGACGCTTCTCCAAGAACTCAGCCAACAGCCAACGGAAATAATGGTATTGCAGATCATGGATATAATGACCACTGCCCTTGAGAACGACCTTCGTTATAGAGTTGTGGCACATCTGTTTCATGGCCGACGAAACAAGTTCGTTGCTCACAATGTTGTCATCAGAGCCCTGGATCACCATGGTTCGAGTCTGGAGCTTTCCAAGAGCCTGACCCATTGGATAACTTTCGTCCGATGCCACGCGACGAGCTATGTTAATGAATGACTGGGGGTCCGTAAGCATCGCCACCGTAGCGTCGGCATGATCCTTGGCAGCCAAAGCAAACAGAGCCTGGGCGCGGCCGATGGGAGCATTGATCCACCGGCCCCAGTCAGTCAAGGGCCGCCTTACAATTTCCTTGGAGAAAAATGAGGCCAGCGATGGGTCTTTGCTCACCGCATCAAGCAAAGGTTGCAAGTCGCGCTCAAAGTTGCTCGGGCTGGGAGTGACACCCTGTATGCCTTTGAGCATCGGTCCGAGCAGAACCATCGAAGATATCTGGTCGGCCCGGGCATTCGCAAGATCGATTGCGACTCTGGCGCCATTGCACCATGCCAGAATGTCGACTTGCTCGAGCCCCTCAGCGTCGAGAATCGAAGCTAAGTCGGTCGAATCTGTCTTTATATCAACGTGCCGCTGCAATCCACCCGTAAGCAGGTCGCTGCCCCTGCGCTGGGGCAAGATAACCCTGAAATCGTGAGCCGGGTCGGCGAGGAATTGCTTCCAGATTGCTATCGGGGTACCGGTTGCATTGATTAGTAGCAGTGGATGCGCGCCCCGATTTCGAACGTAGTAGCCAACACCTTCCGGAGTTCTCCGCTCACTGTATTCCTCCGCAAGCACCTCGACAGCTGACCGACTGCAGCCGTTGTGCGGTTTTAATGCGAGCAGCCCCCGGTCGGCACAAAGCGCATCAATGATGCAGTCGCATAAAAACTGGGCAATGGGGTCCGCCCCGGTACTCGCTTGCTTTGCCTTTGTCCATCCCTTGGAAATATAGGCGAGACCTTCAATGAGCGCTTGTTCCACCACCCCAGGAGGAAGTTCATTACATAGCGAATGTCGCTCGTAAGCCGACGCCATTCCCTCGTGAGAAACCGTGATCGGGAAAACGGACGTATAAGTCGGTTCACGGCGGCTGACCTCCGCTATCGTATTGTCCACCAAACTATAGAAAGTCGAGTTCATGGGAGACTTAGAACCCCCTTACCTGGAGTTGGAATTCACAAACTCTTTCCCTCTGGTGGTGTGGGAGCGCATGCGGTTATGCGTGTATTCGTTGCGTCCTGAAACCAGGACGGCACCATACTGGTCCAGGGAATAAGTTCCGCCTAACTCCTTGACAGTATTCGACTCTTTCATGTTGTCATAGAGCTTAACCGACGTCGGAACATATCTGGCTGCGAGCGCCAGCCGAATGTCCTTCGTTCTTGCGCTATGCGGAGTCGAAGCATGCATGAGGGTCGTCGGGAAAATAAGGAACTGTCCAGCGCGGCAAGGCATCGATACCGCTTGTGATTCATCGGGCGTCCAATTCGGGTCTTTTTGGAGCTCCCGCCAATCGTATCCAAAAAATCCGCGGAGAACCCCATTGATCTCTTTCCTGTTTTCTTTCTTGGGGTCATAGTGCATGCCCTTGCTTTCGTCAAAGTACATTGTCCGCTGTGTGCCCGGCATGAACTGCATACAAGACATCTCCGGGCTGGCATCAGTAAAGGCGATCCACGCCGTCATTGCGCCACCGAAGTCCGATCCGTTTGGCCAAGTGATATGGGGAATGCCATCGGCGCCGCCGAATGTGTCCACTTGATGCCAGTCAGTCCCTTCGTCGCCGGGATATTTTGGAAAAAACTCCGAGCGCCAGCAGAGCACGTCCGGACCGAGAATGCTGGCCATCCTGTGCGTTATCTCGGGGCGGGAAATGATATCGGCCAGTAACGAAATATCCAGATGACGGTCATAGTTATAAACTCCAGTCCCCGGCTGAGCGTCACGATAAACCGTCCTGGTGCGATCAAAAAGCTCGAGACGCAACCGCTTCCAATTCGCCTTCATTTCCTCGGGTTCCATCAAGGTGAAAGGCCCGATAAATCCTCTGGTGTGGAACTGTTCCAATTCGTTCTGTGTAAGTGGGAATGTTTGCTCTGGTTGAAGCTGTGTTTCAAAGTTGACTTCAGATTGTGCTGCCATAATGCCTCCAATTTAAGACTGCCAGTTCTCTTTCGATTATCGTTATTGAGCGGCGAAAGACTCTGCGGAAGAGAGCACGCAGGTATCGGCCCGTTGCCTAACAGCCTGGGCAAGCGCGCTCACCGTCGCGCCCCCCGTTACGATGCTGGTATCCAGCGAAAGATTAAAGCGCTTGCTCATTTCCATGACGATGGTGATCAGGGCCAGCGATGTCCCTCCCAGATCAAAGAAATCATCGTCGATTCCGACCGCGCTCAGGCCCAAAGTCGATTCCCAGATCTCCGCCACTGCCCGCTCAACCGACGCGCCTTGCGGATTCGCGCTGGGCATTTTTTCCTTAACGGCGCGGGCCAGGGCGCTTACCGTCGCCCCCCCCGCCACAATGCTCGTGTCCAGCGGAAGATCAAAACGCTTGCTCATTTCCATCACGGTGTTGATCAGGGCCAGGGACGTCCCACCCAGATCAAAGAAATCGTCGTCGATTCCTACCTTGCTCACACCCAAAGTCGACTCCCAGATCTCCGCTACTGCCTGCTCCACCGGTGGCAGGACCTGTGGGTTCGGACCAGCCATCTTTTCCTGAACGGCGCGCGCCAGGGCGCTCACCGTCGCGCCCCCCGTCACAATGCTCGTGTCCAGCGGAATCGCGAAGCGCCTGCTCATCTCCATCACGATGGTGATTAAGGCCAGCGACGTTCCCCCCAGATCAAAGAAATCGTCGTCGATTCCAATCTTGCTCAGCCCCAAAGCCGATTCCCAGATCTCCGCCACTGCCTGCTCCATCGATCCCCCTTGCTGGTTCGCACTTGCAATTCTTTTCTTAACCGAGTGGGCCAGGGCGCTCACTGTCGTGCCCCCCATCACAATGCTGGTATCCAGGCGAAGATTAAAGCGCTTGCTCAGTTCCATTAAGACGTTGATAAGCGCCAGCGACGTCCCGCCCAGATCGAAGAAGTCGTCGTCGATTCCTACCTCGCTCAACCCCAAAGCCGAAGCGCAAGTTTCCGCCACTGCCTGCTCCACCGGTGGACCGTGCCGGTTCGCGCCGGCCATCCTTCCCTTAACGGCGCGGGCCAGAGCGCTCACCGTCGCGCCCCCCAACACAATGCTGGTGTCCAGCGGAATGGCGAAGCGCTTGCTCATCTTCATTACGATGTTGACCAGAGCCAGCGAGGTTCCGCCCAAGTCAAAGAAGTCATCATCGACCCCTATCTCGCTAACGCCCAACGTCGAAGCCCAAATCTCCGCCACGGCGTCTTCGACCGGAGTTTGCAAAACTGCACGGTTGGCATCCCATTCCGGCGAAGGCAATGCTTTACGGTCGACCTTTCCGTTCGCAGTCAGGGGCAGCGCCAGCAAGGTGACGAACGCTGAGGGAATCATGTATTCAGGCAAACGCCGGCTCAAATGCTCGCGCAATCTCTTTCGATCTGGCACAACATCGCCCGCGCCGACCACGTAGGCTACCAACCGCTTGTCGCCCATGGCGTCGGGCAAAGCAACAGCTACTGCCTGACCTAAACTGGGATCTAGCAGAAGAGCGGCTTCGATCTCCTGCAGTTCGATGCGGTAACCACGCACCTTCACCTGAAAATCCATCCGGCCGAGGAATTCCAACAGACCTTCCTCGGAATAGCGCACCATATCCCCGGTTCGATAAAGCCGGCTACCGCGATTACCAAATGGGTTGGGAACAAACGACTCTGCGGTCAACTCGGGACGATGGAAATAGCATCGAGCCAGCCCTGCGCCACCGATATATAGTTCACCCGTTGCGCCGACTGGCACCGGCTCACAATCAGAATCAAGGACGTAGACAGTGCTATTCGATACCGGGCGACCGATCGGCACCATCCTTTCGATCGAGGATGAATCAGGGACCGGAAAGCAAACGCTGAACGTCGTCCCTTCTGTGGGACCGTAGCCGTTGATCACCCGGCAGCCACTTATCCGTTCCACAACTTTCCTCGCATGCGTCGCCGAGATCACGTCCCCACCAACCAAGAGCTGCTTGATCGGGGTAAATAGAGGCAAATCTCCATCCG
This sequence comes from Acidobacteriaceae bacterium, assembly GCA_003131635.1. GTDB lineage: Bacteria > Acidobacteriota > Terriglobia > Terriglobales > Acidobacteriaceae > Sulfotelmatobacter. Next base: position 11,190 of record PKVZ01000108.1, on the reverse strand, counting down.
CAATTCTGTGGAACAAGCCCGCAGTCAGCCACAGGATGCTCACGCCAGCCTTCTGGATTAAATCTCTTAGCTTCAGGACATCGAGCAGCGGATCTGAAGGATACAAAACCAGTTTAGCTCCATTCAGAAGCGCTCCCCATATTTCGAATGTAGCAGCATCAAACGTTACAGGCGCCAGCTGTAAGAACACATCACTCGAGGAGATATGGACGTAGTTTGTATTAAGTACCAGCCGGCTGATGTTGTAATGCACAACACCGACTCCCTTTGGCTTGCCGGAAGAACCCGAAGTATACATGACGTAAACCAAATTCCCGGATGTGGCGCCACTCACAGGCGTACTCTGCGGCTGACTTGCAATTATCTTTGAATCGACATCCAACTTAATTGTCGGCACGCCATGTAGCGCCAACAGAGCATCGGTCTGGGTCGATGTTATAACCGCTGATACACTGGCGTCTTTTAGAACATAGGCGATATGCTCCGGGGGATAGTTCTTGTCCAAAGGCAGATAGGCTCCGCCGGATTTGAGAATGCCAAGTATTCCGACAATCATTTCAAGCGAGCGCTCGACACACAGACCAACCGCAACTTCAGGGCCAACTCCTATGGTCCGCAGATAGTGCGCTAGTTGATTAGCGCGCCGATCAAGCTCCTCATAAGTGAGGTGCTGGTCACCCATGACGACAGCTTCAGCCGCGGGTGTCCGCAAGGCCTGCTCTTCAAACAATTCATGAATACAACGAGCTTCAGGAAAGTCAGATGCGGTGCTGTTCCACTCGACGAGAAGTCGATGACGCTTCTGTTCATCGAGTTCAGGAAGGCCTGTTTCCGCTGTATCTTCAACCCCGGCAGCCATGCGATTGAACGTGACATTCATAAGGCACCCAACAAAAGAGATAAGCCATCCGCGGCGGCATGTCTGGTCACAACTGCTCATGTTTTGATTATTCAAGTGCCGAATATTTTGTAACACCGCGCCGCTCACCTTAGGACAGGGCGTCTGCGGCCCGCTGACAGGAGTTATACGTTTCTTCAGTTACAATGGCGCGCCGAATAGCTTTACTTCCGCGCCGGTCTGAGTTTCCTCCGGCTGTAGGTGGGAGTTTTGGGTAGATGCTCCGCTTCGACACCTTCACTCAGACCCTATGCGTCTACTCATAGGTTAGGCAAACGTCAAGTGCGCTGAACACTATTCGAGCGCGACCTGATCGATGGCTAAGTCGAATCAAGAGTTTGTCAAACGGCTTCGGCATTTACCATGTTGTCTAACCAACTCGGCGCGTCGTTAATAATGACCAGATGGCGGCGCTGAGAGCAGGGCGGGTGCACAAGTGTCCTACTTTGTGCAATTAGTTCCGCCCCGAGTCGTGTCAAGAACGCTTTGGTTCACCAATGTATCAAACATGAGCAATTGTGGACAGACATGGCGCCGCCAATGGCATATTTCTGTATACCGTATAGGTGCCTTATAAATGTGATGTATACCTCGCATTCTTCCGGCAAACCAAAGTCAGCAAAGGAAAGCCAATCATGATGAATGGTGAGCCACTTTACTTAAAGCAGAACATTCAGGCAGAACCGTTGGTTGATCATTGGTATGCTTGGCCTCATCTCATTCCTCCCGCAACCGCTGCCCGCAACATCACCGAACGTCACATGAAAATCATGAACTCGTACGTGAGTAATTCACAGATCCACCTGAGCGCGGTCAACAATCCCAAGATGATGGGTGGACCATTTATTGCTCTGGGTGGAGGGCGGGTGGATGAGGTTCGGGCGTTGCGCGACCGTATCAAGACGGAGCGAAAGGATCTGTTTGAACTTTCTGCGGCAATTGGCGAACTGGATAATATGATGCGCACCAGCGCAAAAGGCTACAGCTTGCACCCACTCTATTCTCAGGTGCCGGACATCTTGCGTGGATATGTGGAACTGGTCTACGACTTGAACCATCAGCCATCCTTCCGGATGATCGAGCCTCTGCTGTATAAGAGCCGCTATTATGACCAATCCATGCAAAGCTTGATGCTTTCGGCCATCCGGAGCGACGACCGGCCATTTTTGCTGAGCACACCGCGCCTGGAGGACGATGCCAGTCTGCTTTTGCAAATCCCATTTGCCAGCCCGGTCATCGACGAACTCTTCCGGCTCAAGTCGTCGCCAAGGCGCGGAGAAGAGATCGAGGAGATGCTCGGTGTAAGCGGCAGTCATTCGGAGTTGCTCGACTCATTCCTTACGCCTGAGCCTCCGCCCCGCTATGTGCCGTATCAAGGGCCAGGAGTGCGCTGGCGTTATTTCGGCCACGCCTGCATTCTGATTGAATCACAAGGCGTGAGCATGTTATTCGATCCGGTGCTCAGTTACACCTACGAGAGCGGCATCTCACGTTATACCTATCTTGACCTGCCGGACTCCATTGACTACGTGCTGATCACCCACGCTCACCAGGATCATGTGCTTTTCGAGACGCTTCTGCAGATTCGCCATAAGATCAAGAACATCGTCGTGCCACGCAGTGGGGGCGGACAGCTGCAAGATCCATCGATCAAGCTGCTGCTGGAGCATTGCGGTTTCAGGAATGTGATCGAAGCAACGGAGATGGAGGAAGTCAACATCGGAAATGTCCGAATTACCGCCTTGCCTTTCTTTGGCGAACATGCCGACTTGGATATACGGAGCAAGATGGCATGGTTGGTGAACATTGGCCCGCACTCCATGATATTCGCTGCCGATTCCTGCAATATCGAGCCGCGCCTGTATGAGCATATCCACCAGGAAGTGGGGGATGTGGATGCGTTGTTTCTGGGTATGGAGTGCGCCGGCGCCCCACTTACCTGGCTCTACGGCCCCCTGCTCACGACGCCTATGGAGAGGACGATGGACGAGTCGCGGCGCCTCTCGGGCTCCAACTTCGAGCAAGGCAGAAGCATCGCCGAGTTGTTCCGATGCAAAGAGGTATACGTGTATGCCATGGGACAAGAGCCGTGGCTCAACTACATCACGAGCATCAAATACACGTCTGACTCCCTTCCTATTGTGGAATCAGACAAGCTGCTAAAGTGGGGACATGAACAGGGAATCACAGCTGAAAGACTATTTGGGGAAAGAGAGATCCTGATCGAGCAGGCGCCACTGGCCGCGGCGGCCGCACAATTCGCGAGTCACTCCATGGGGTGAAGCGGCAACAGAGATTCGTCCTGGATCGCGAAGACAATCAATGCCGCAGCGTTTTGTCTTCGCGTGTTGGCGGATGAAAGAGCTAATTAAGGCTTCGAACGGGCTTACAAGCGCCCCTATCATCGGTTTCGGAGTCTTGTGGCTGTACGCAGATAGCATAGGTTCTCGGGGGATCCAAATTGGCGGCATCGTGCCACAATTCGAGTAACAGCTGGTTCGAAAGTCTTTCAACCGCTCGCGCCCCACGGCTCCGTCTCTTCTGCTTTCCGTACGGCGGGGGAAATGCGTACGTGTTTCGCGAATGGCAGCGGCATTTTGCTCCGGAGATAGATGTGTGTCTGGTTCACTTGCCGGGTCGGGCACGGCGCATCGGTGAGCGACCTCATACACGGCTGCGGCCACTGGTGCAAGAGATGGCAGATGCGATCCGCACAGAGTTTCGCGGCCGGTTTGCCTTTTATGGCCATAGCATGGGAGCGCTCCTCAGCTTTGAACTGGCGCGCGAACTCCGTCGTAGAAACTACACCACGCCCGTTCGTCTGTTTCTTTCCGCTTGCCGGGCCCCGAATGTGGTGAGATCTGTGCCGTCGACTTTCAACCTTCCCGTCCAGGAATTCATGGCTAAGATCGAGAAGCTCAAAGGAACGCCGAAAGAATTCTTTGAGTTTCCAGAACTGCAAAATGCGCTTTTGCCTTTGCTGCGAGCGGACTTCGAGATCACCGACACCTACGAATATCTTGCCGAATCACCCCTTGCCTGTCCCATTACCGTATACGGAGGAGAGCAGGACGAACTTGCCACAGTGAAGAGTTTAGCTCCCTGGGAGCTACAGACATCGGCAGGATACGACACTCGACTGTTTTCTGGGGACCACTTCTTCATTCAAAGTCAGAAGACAGAGTTTGTCAGGATTCTTCGCCAGGACTTACTTCACACCTTGTCCGTGCCATAAGAATTTAAGATACAGCTTAACTTAACAGCAAACATACACGCGATAGCGCGCGTTTGCGCTCCACAATTACCAGCCAGGATAGGGCACTATCATCCACCGTTTCCAAACTACACTTAAGCACAGTAAGCTTTATAACCTGCGCAACAAATGCTTCGACGACCTAACCTAGATGCTCTAGCTCCTCAAAGTATCCAACTTGAGCAATTGTAGACAGACACGCCGCCGACGAAAATGCGTTAATCGTTGCGTCGGAACTCCAGACCGGAGATGGAACTTCTAGAGCGACGCTACCGCGAAAGTGCGGTTGATAACTGGCGGCGATGTATCGATCGCGATCAAGCGGCTGACCGGGGAATGTGACGAGTGACACGCGGCCGGAAGTCGACGTGGACGCACCTCTCGCCGGAGCAAGTCCTCGGTGAACTGTGCTCGACGCGGAATGTGAACGTTTCCTAACAGGAGATAGGTCGCACAACTCAGGTAAAGCAAACCATGGCGATGGAATGAATTTCGTACGCAGTATCACCGCTGGTTGACGCCAGGCTTTTCGCAGGAATTCAAACGGGCTTATCGCACAGCGATGATGCAACTCGGGGGATGTCGTGGGAGAGATTGCCAAGAGGTACGAGGCCGCCAGCCTGATGCGGCTGATCACAGATAATGCGATTCGCGTACCGCTCGAATACCTGGATGAAGTGCGCCGCGATATGCGGTATTCGCTGCGCGCGATGCTCAAGTCGCCCGGGTTCGCCCTGGTCGGCATCGTTTCCATGGGGCTCGGAATGGCGCTGACGACCGTTGTGTACAGCTCGGAATTTAAGTTGCTATCGCGCGCTCTGCCTGCGGCGGCAAATGCGAAGAAGTTGGTGATGCCCGAAAAACCTGTGTCGTATTACTACATCGAGCAATTTCGGGATCAAAAGAGCCTCTTTGCGGGAGTCGCCGCATTTGAGAACGGAGTCCCGTTCAATGTAACTTTCCCGGGTGATGTACACGCGAAACCGGAGCGCGTCTTCGGACAACTGGTATCAGCCGACTATTTTTCAGTGCTCGGCGTTTCACCCCAGCGCGGAAGAGTGTTCAACGCCGAACTTGACAAGCCGGGCGACACGCCCGTTGTGGTGATCAGTAATCGCTTCTGGCGCAATCGCCTCAACTCCTCGCCCGACGCGGTGGGACAGACGCTTCGCCTGAATGGACAGCCCGCAACCATCGTGGGTATCACTCCGAAAAATTTCAATGGCGCCCTCTCCATGAACCCCGCGGAGCTATTCGTCCCGATTACAGCGCCGGCTGCGCTGGCTCCGGAGCTGGCGAACGACGTGCTGCATCAACGCAATGCCAGGGAATTCCTAGCCCTCATTTGCCTGGCGCCCGGCGTCACCATTGACTCCGCAGAAGCTGCTCTGGACACGATCACACGTCAGCTTGACGAGCAGGATCCGTCAGCTCCAGCACGCGCCGACAAAGGCCGACGCGTGACCTTACTTTGGGCGGGCACCATGGTACCGATTCCCCGGAATTTGAAACCTGTGGTGATCGGATTTTATGTCGTGCTGATGGGGCTGATTATGATCATCGCCTGCATGAACCTGGGAAATATGCTGCTCGCGCGCGGCGCCAATCGCCGGAAGGAGTTGGCGATTCGCCTGGCAATCGGGGCCGGCCGTTTTCGGCTTGTCCGGCAGATGATGAGCGAATGCATGTTGCTCTCGCTGCTGGGAGGCATTGTAGGATTCACGCTGGCGTACTTCCTTTCAATTTTGAGCTCCCAATTTCAGCTGCCCACGGCGGTTCCGATGGAATCCGACTTCACTCCGGATTGGCACGCGGCCGTTTTTGTGTTCGCCCTCGCGGTCGTCTGCGGTATTGGATTCAGCCTGGTCCCGGCCTTGCGAGCAACCAAAGGCGATTTGACCCCGGCACTCAAGGAAGGCTCGGCGCTGCAGGTACCCGGTTACTTACGCTTCGGTCTGCGCAACATGCTTATGGTGTCCCAGGTTGCGGGATCGCTCATGCTTCTGTTAATCACTGGGTTTCTGGTGATGGGAATTACCAAGGCCAGCGTCATCCAGACCAAATTCGATTCGCGCACCATGTATCTCCTGTCCCTCGATCCGGTGCGTGAAGGTTACACGCCCGAAAAAGCTCAGGCCTTATTCGAGAAACTTCCCGAAGAGCTTAAGGCCGCCGGCCCAATCCGCAGTGTCACCCTGGCGGCGCAAGCACCCTTTTCGATCGCAAATGGAACCAGCCCGCTAACTGCGGAAGATTCGCCCGGGGCCTCGCGGGTGCAGGAGTCGGTGGTCAAGGAAACCGTGGGCGCAGGCTATTTTGCCGCTCTGAGCGAGCCGATGCTGGCCGGCCGAGAGTTTGTGGAACTGGATCAGCGAAGCGAGGCCGACGGATCGAAGACTTTGCCTGCAGTGCTCAACGAGAGTGCCGCACGCGGATTCTTCGGAAAGGGAAACGCGATCGGGAAGCGCGTTAAGGACGACCAGCACTCCTATGAAGTAGTTGGCGTGGTCCCCGACTTGAAGAATGGCATCGGGACCAGCCCGTCCGTAATTTATTTACCCCTGACGCAGCGCAATTTTGCGCGGCCGCCAGCCGATGGCATGACCATTATGGTGCGCTCGGACGCTGGAAAAGATGCGTTGAGCGGCATTCGGCGCGAGATTGCTGACATTGATCCGAACCTGAACATTTTCAATGTGCGAACCCTCAGCGACTATCTGGATCTCAGCCGGTCCTACCAGCGTAACGATATCAATACCTATGGCGGAATTGGAGTGTTCGGCCTGGTGCTGGCCGCAATCGGACTCGCCGGAGTCACGGCTTACGCGGTCGCGCAAAGGCGCAAGGAGATCGGAATTCGCATGGCGCTGGGCGCGCGAAAAGGGCAGGTGCTGCTGCTGGTGCTGCGCGAAGGCACGGCATTGGTAAGCATCGGAACAGTTCTCGGGCTTTTAGGCGCATTCGCACTGGCGAAACTGCTTTCGGCGCTGACCAACGTTCTCGTCGACGCGCTTAAGGTCGGTACCGACGATCTGCACTTGCTCGTCGGCGCACCACTACTACTGGCGGGACTGGCGCTGGTTGCCTGTTATGTACCAGCGCGCACGGCAGCCAGAATCGATCCACTACAGGCACTACGCGAGGGGTAGAGCACCAGGTCGGTCCCTCGATAATGGCCGCCGCGATTCGACTAAGTAACACAGGAGAACTATCATGCCCAACGCCGGACTCGATTGCATCATCGTAGGTTATAACGACATCAATTTCGGGGACTATGCGGCCCGCCAGAAAAAACTTGAGAACACTTCAGGCGCCTATCACGAACTAAAAACAAATTCCGTGTTACTCCATGGGCGCCGGCACACTTACATGGAATTAATCAATCAGGCCATGGAGCGGTCACAGGGCAAGAACCCACAACTAAATGTCTTTGAAGCGCCGGCGCTCGGAGCCTTTTATCTCAGGAACTATCTGCAGCGAAGAGGTTTCAGCGCCAGGGTTATCAATTTTTTCACTTACGACAAGGACAAGTTTGCGGAATTGCTCGCCTCACACCCTGCAACAGTTGCCATTACAACAACGTTCTATATTGAATACGCACCCGTCGCTGAAATCATCAACTTTGTCCGTGAGCGCTCCACTGAGACCAAGATCATAGTGGGGGGGCCTTATGTCTTCAATCTTTCCGCCGATCTGGACACCGGGACTTTGGAGTTCATGTTTCAGCAGATTGCCGCGGATATTTACATCATGGACTCGCAAGGCGAAGAGACGCTGGCGCGAGTAATCGATTGCCTGCACAACAGGGGCATGAGCCAACTCCATGCGATTCCTAATCTTGCATTCACATTAGATGGCACGACCTTCACTAAGACACCTCGTCTACCGGAGAATAACTCACTCGATGAGAGCACCATAGACTGGAGTCAGGTTGACCCTTCGCAGATAAGTCCTATTTGTTATCTCCGCACGGCCCGAAGTTGCCCGTTCGCGTGCACTTTCTGCAATTACCCAACAATGGCGGGAGAGCACGTGGTGACGAAACTGGAAAACATAGAGTCTCAGCTCAAATATCTGCACTCGATTCGAACGACGGATCTGGTGTTCATAGACGACACTTTTAACGTACCTCTGCCTCGTTTCAAGAATCTGTTGCGAATGATGTTGCGGGAGAAATTGACTTTTCGCTGGATTTCATTTTTCCGCTGCTCCAATGCCGATGAGGAGGCTATCCAACTCATGCAGGAGGCGGGATGCGCAGGAGTCCTCCTCGGGATTGAGTCGGGTGACCCGCAGATACTGAAATATATGAACAAGCAAGCGACGCTTGACGGTTACAAGTGGGGTATGGATCGTCTCCACAAGCGCGGCATTGCTACGTTCGCTTCCCTGATTTGCGGCTTCCCAGGTGAAACCGAGGCATCGGTTGCAAATACCATAAGATTCGTTGAAGAATCGGCGCCCACGTTCTTCAACGTGCAGCTTTATTATCACGACACTCGATCTCCAGTTCATGCAAAAGCCCAGGAATTCAAACTCCAAGGCGCTGGATACAATTGGCGACATCGTTCCATGGATTGGCGGGAGGCAATGGAATGGAGTAAACACATGTTCAGGAGCGTAAAGAATTCGGGATATCTTTCTTTGTACGGGTTCAGCCTCTGGGGCGTGGCTTACCTCCTTTCCCGCGGATTCTCCATGGATCAAGTCAAGAAATTCAGCTATCTGGTAAAACCGATGCTATTCAGCAGCCTGGACGATGTGCCCGGAAACTTTTCCGACCTCGAAAGCCAATTGACTGAGTTGTTCCGTCCCACCGTGCTGATCCCGCACAACCCGCCGCCCTTGTCGGAGGTGATCGCCGCCTGAACGGCAATTTGGCAGTTTGCCCGCCATTCACGGAGCATGCCAATGCCGACAGGAAGGCTTGACGTGCTTCGCACGCAGTACCAATTCGATTGAGGAATATCCCGGCCTGCGGCCCGAAGAGCGCGTCCGCGCGACGATGATGCCGGGCTTTCTTTCCACGATACTCTGTGACCATCAAAGAGATGACCGGCTCGAGCTAGCGCCATCTCGATTCAAAAGCAATCAGCGGCAGGAACAGCATGGCAGCAGCAGCGGAACGTGGCCGTCATCAGGCTATGGCGGCCTGTTGGCTCTTACTCACGCTTTTCGCGAGGTAGGCTATGTAGGTTTCCAGCAATTCCTGTGTGATTGGAGGGCGATGTATTCCTTCCTCTTCCAGCAAACGATTGGCGCTCGCCAAGTCAATTACTTCATATTTATTTCCGCGCTGCTGGGATTCGATTGTCGGCTCGCGTTCCACCTGAGCGACCGCGTTTGTTGGAAGGGCTTGTTCCGGAAAGAAGACCTGCAACATCTTCAAGTCCTCACTGGCATTGCATCCGGCTAACCAGCTTTCGAAAGAAACTCTCTGCATGGGAAACCCGGACTTCCGCCCCCAGGACAGGATAAACTCGGACACCTTACTGAGACGCATCGGTTTATCGTTCACAAAGTTGAAGCAACGTCCCAGCACGTCCTCGCGCAAAGAAAGTGCCACAATCCCACGGCTGGTGTAATCAACAGGCAACATATTGATTCCGATGTCGATGTCGTCCAAATCGGGAGCAAAGCCAAGCTGCAGGCATGCGAAGATGAACCGCGAAAGAAAATCGCTTGGATTACCGGCCCCGCTTAGGGGAGATCCGGAAATGAAGGACGGCCGATAAATGGCTATGGGGACCCCGCGAGAACCCGCCATCCGCACCAGTTTTTCCGCAACCCATTTGCTTTGAGCATAACCAGTGGAAAGGTTTTGCCACCTTTCGAACAATGCGTCCTCTGTGACAGGCCCGACCTCGTCGGCATCGAGGAGAGGCGGGAACACCGAGATGGTGGAAATGTGATGCAGTACCTTACGTCGCCCGCGACACGCCATTCTTATAATCTCTTGAGTTCCAAGCACATTTGCAGCCTTGATAAGGTCGTACGAATAGACGGCGTGCACGATTGCCGCGGAATGATAGACGGCATCGACGACGTCGGCCATCATTTCAAACTGCTTGACCGAGAGGCCAAGCAGTGGCTTCGACAGATCTCCTGGAACAGCCACGATACGGGCCGACGTTGCCGCGTCCCACAGGTCATACGATTTCAGCTTCGCTCGTATCCTGGCCATTCCATCTTCGTTCGTGGACGAGCGGACCAGACAGTATACGGTAGCCTGTGTGCGGTTCAATAACTCCGCCAGCAGGAAACAACCCAGAAATCCGGAAGCCCCGGTCAAGAATATGTTCTCCGCAGGCGTAGCCGCCGGCGTTTGGGAACGCGGCACAATGCTCGCATCCAGAATGGCCTCGGCGCCGAGATCGCGAATGACGGTGGGAAGGTATTCGGTCCCATCCGCACGCATGGTAGCTAACACGCCGCCGTTCCGGGAGCTTTCCACTCCGCGTGCAAAATCACTCAGCACCGGCCGAGCAAACAGCGCATCCACTCTTACCTCCACTCCCAGGCTTTTCCGTAGCCGTGCGGTGGTCTGCACCACCAACAGCGAGTGACCGCCCAATGCAAAGAAGTTGTCTTGCCGCCCCACACGCTCTACCTTCAACAACTCGGCCCAGATCTCCGCTACGATCGTTTCGATCTCTCCCTGCGGCGCCTCATAACGCCCAACCGCGTATGCATCCCCCTCCGGCGCCGGCAATACCTTCCGGTCCACCTTCCCATTGGGCGTTAGCGGCAAACTCTCCAGCCGCACATAGACTGCCGGTACCATGTAATCCGGCAACTTTCCCGCTAAATATCCACGCAACTCTTCCGCTCCCACTTCTTCCTCGCCCGCCTTCACCGTGAAATAGGCCAAGAGGCGATTGTCTCCGGGCGTGGCTTCCCGCGCCACCACCACCACTTCCCTTACTCCCGCGTGTTCCCGCAGCCTTACTTCGATTTCTCCTAACTCGACGCGGTACCCCCGCACCTTCACCTGATCATCCACCCGCCCCAAAAACTCCAGGTTCCCATCTTCCAGGTA
>PKVZ01000095.1 GCA_003131635.1 Acidobacteriaceae bacterium | reverse complement strand
TTCAAACAGCGCTTCGGTATCGAAATCCTGGACGGCCTGGGCTCTACCGAAACCCTGCAAATGGTAATCTCCAATCGGCCGGGAGAGGTGCGTCCCGGATCCAGCGGGAAAATAATCCCAGGCTACGAGGCAAAGCTTGTCGACCTCGAGGGCCTCCCGGTGGCTCCCGGGGAAATCGGCACGCTTTTGATCAAAGGAGACTCTACCTGTGCCGCTTACTGGAACCAGCATGAGAAGTCCCAAGATACTTTTGAGGGTCATTGGTTCCGAACCGGAGACAAGTACTACCAGGATGAGGATGGGTACTTCTGGTACGTCGGACGCGCTGATGACTTGTTCAAGGTGAATGGCCGCTGGCTCAGTCCCCCCGAGGTCGAGAGCGCTCTGATCGCGCACCCCGCAATTCGTGAAGCGGCCGTGATCGCGCGCGATGATGAAAGCAAACTGACGAAGCCGGCAGCCTACGTGGTACTCAATCCAGATTTTCCCCCCAGCAACGAACTCGTCCGCGAGTTGCAGGACTGGGTTGTGCAAAGGATCGGCGCGTACAAGCACCCACGGTGGATCGAGTTTGTCTCCGAACTTCCCAAAACTACCACGGGCAAATTGCAGCGATTCAAATTGCGCGAGCTTCAGGCCCGGAAGGATTCAGAGTCGACTCCCGGCTGATCGCTTCGAAAGGTCTCCTCAGGGTGAGCTTCAGGGAGTGATGGCGATGACGCGCAGAGGACTGCCAGAGCCGCCGACGATTTTCAGCGGCGCAGCAATAACGATTGCACCGGTCGGTGGAAGCTGATCAAGGTTGGAGAGACCGGCCAGTCCAAACTTGCCGCTGCCGTGCATGAGATAGTGGTTGGGGAAGGGCGGCTCAAAGGTGGCGGCCTGACCGGCATCGGTCCCGACCGTCTCCACGCCGACGCCTAGCACGTCCCGCTCCTGGGCAAGCAGGGCAGAGCTTTCCTTCGCCAATCCCGGAGTATGGGGTCCATTCTCTTTTAGGTTGATGTATTCGGTAGGGTCCGTCCGCTTCGACCAGTCTGTACGCAACAGAACCCATGCGCCCGCCGGGATACGGCCGTACTGTTCTTCCCATTGTCGGATGCGCTCCACCGTCAGCAGATAGTTTGGGTCTTCTGCCACCTCCGCACTCACGTCGATCACGCAGGCGGGACCGACAAATTTCTTCGGCGGAATGCGGTCCACCGTGTTGTCCGGAAGGTCTTTTCCAGAGACCCAGTGGACTGGAGCGTCAAAATGTGTGCCGGTGTGCTCGCCGGTCTCAAACGCATTCCAATACCAAGCGGGACCGCGCTCATCGTAGCGCGAGAGCTCCCAGATCTTGAATGCAGGCGTGTTGTTGAACTGCGGCGGCAGCGGTAGCAAGGGCGTCTGCGGACTCAAAGGCTGCGTCAAGTCCACGACTCGCAGCCGGCCAGCCGCCAGCTCTTCGAGCAGTTTAGCCAGGACGAGAGACATTGGCGCTCCTCATAATGTTCGTGTTCCACGCTCTACCTCAGCCCGATCGGAATCCGCTCGACGCTGCCGATCTTTAGTGCTTCCCGAGCGCCTGAATATACCGGCGGAATTGAAACCGATTTTCCAGCAGCGACAGGTCGGTGACATAAGCTGTCGGACCCGTGGCTTCGACCTTGGCGATGATGGTTGTCAGTTCGCTGCTCCGCACAGCGTCGCTCACAGCGGCTTTGAAACTCTCCACACTACGAACGGTGGCCACTCGCGGAATGCCGGAGGCGCGGGCGATTCCCTCCAGATCCGTACCCGTGCTGGTCGCCGTCGGGAAACCTCCGACTGAGAGCAAACTTTCATTGTCGAAAACAACGTGAACCAGTTTCTTAGGACGATACCGCGCCATCGTACTAAGACTGCCAAGGTTCATCAACAGTGAGCCATCGCCATCGATGACAATCACTTGTTGCTCCGGCAGGCACAGAGCCAGTCCCAATCCCATGGACGAGGCCAGTCCCATCGCATGTTGCAGGTAGAAGAAATTAGGACGGTGACCCAGGGACTGCAACTCAGCCGCGACTGCCCCCATGATGGTGACGACCAGACAATTCTGCAGTTCCGAATAAATCGACCGGAGACATTCAAGCCGCAGCATCATTCCTCCCACATCAGGTCACGCGTCAGAAGCAGGGCAACCGGCTGCAAACTGCTTTCGGCGAGGGTCTGCGCCTGCCGGATGCGTTTTTTGACGGTCTCCACAGCATCAAGAAAAGAGTAAGGGATACCCAACGCCCGCAAAAGCGGTTCGGTGACGTTGCCGCCTTGCGTTTGCCACGGGTCGCGTTCGCCAAAGGAGCCGCGGTAGCTGATGAGCATCAGCAGGGGAATTTTGTACAGATGTGCGAGGGAGACGATGCCGTTTATGGATGCCAAAAAACCGTGGTTCTGCATCAGCATGGCAGACTTCACTCCGGCAAAGTATGCTCCAGCCGAGACGCCGACAGCTTCCTCCTCTTTCGCCAGTCGTACCAGAGTCATCTCCGGATCGTCATCCGCCAATCGGATGAGATGCACCAACCAGGTTTCCGGCAGAGCTGAGACCATGCGGATGTCGCATTCCTTCAACGCGTCAAAGATCAGCTTGGAGTTGGTTAAAGATACGGGCATATTCCTGCCATCGAGGTCGGCCCCTGCCACACCCCGTCACTCGCGCCTGTGGACATCGTAATACTCATGTTTATCCCTGCAAACGAAGCGAACATATTCTATCCTCAAAGACGGAAAGCGCGCTCTTGACGCGTACTGCGGCGGGGTATAGCTTGGGCGCTGCTCATTCGACATTCACGCGGTTCAATGAAAAAACCTTATGCTGACCGAAAAGCAAATCCAGGAGATTCGTTCTCGCTTTAGAATTTTCCAGCGCAAAATCTATCTCAACACCTGCTCCCAGGGAGCGCTGTCAGATGCCGTGCAGGCCGGTCTGGAGGACTACATCGCGAGTTGGCACGAGCAAGGCTCGCCGTGGGAGACATGGGTAAACCGCTATGAGGAGGCACGAACCGCCTTTGCTCAATTCATCCACGCCAGCCCGGATGAGGTCGCCATCGTGACCAGCGCCTCGGCGGGCATCAACAGCGTTGCCAGCGCGCTGAATTTTCGGGAACGGAAGAAAGTCGTAATGGGTGAGTTCGAGTTTCCCACCATGGGTCATGTCTGGCTCGCGCAGCGTGTGCGTGGCGCCGAGGTGAACTTTGTACAGGCAGAAGGCAATTGCATTCCAGCAATGAATTACGAAAAGATGGTAGACCGCAATACGCTCATCGTGCCGCTCACCCGCGTCTGTTTCAAGAACGGATTTCGTTCCGAGGTCAACGCCATCACGCAAATCGCCCGCCGCTCCGGTGCTTTCGTAATGCTCGACGATTACCAGGACTGCGGAACCCGCCCAGTCGACGTGAAAGCCCTGGACCTGGATTTTCTTGTGACTGGAACTCTCAAATATCTGCTCGGCCCTCCCGGCCTCGCTTTCATGTATGTGCGTAAAGAACTCATTTCGTCGCTGGTTCCCACGGTCACCGGATGGTTTGCGCAAGCAAATCCGTTCGCCTTCGATCCTCAACATATCGATCTGTCTCCCACCGCGCGAAGATTCGAGTCAGGCTCCCCTTCCGTGCCCAATGTATATGCGGCCGTGCCCGGATTCCGATTGCTGCAAGAAATCGGCATGGAGAATGTGGCCGCGCACATCGAAAGACTCACGCAAGCGCTGTTGAGCCGCGCCAGCGATCTGAGCATTCGCGCCAAAACACCCGCTGATAGCGTGGGGCCACTGGTGGTATTGCAGTGCAAAGATTCGACCTCATTGGTCCAGAAGCTCGCTGAAAGCGGCATCGTCGCATCGAACCGTCACGACGGCTTGCGGATATCGTTCCATGTGTACAACACGATGGACGATGTGGAGGCAGTCGTAGAAGTTCTCCAGAAGAATATCGAACTGATGGTCCTGGACCCTGACCCGGCCAGTGTTGGCAGCTATGACTGATCGACAACGTTCAGCCCAACAAGGTTCAGCGGTCGAGGCCACGCGTGCCGCTGAGAAGCCGTCTCCGACGCCGGAAGTGGACGGTCTCCATCGCCGCTTGGGCCAAAGGCAGCTCACCATGATGGCCATTGGCGGCGCCATCGGTGTCGGTTTGTTCCTGGGCAGCAGTGTAACCATTCGCCTCGCTGGACCTGCCGTCATCGTCTCCTACCTTCTGGGAGCAGCCATTGCTCTGATTATGTCCTATGCGCTGGCCGAGATGGCGGTCGTCCATCCTGTCGCCGGCGCATTCGGAGTTTACGCGGAGAAATATCTTAACCCCTGGGCGGGGTTTTCGGTTCGAGCCACCTACGGAGCCGCGCAGATCATTGCCATCGGCGCCGAAGTGACCGCCGCCGGCATCTACATTTCCTTTTGGCTTCCGAATGTTCCGCAATGGATTTGGGTGGTGTTGATTTCAGCCGCTCTGGTGGCGCTCAATTCCATGCAGGTTAACCGCCTGGGTGAATTTGAGTATTGGTTCGCGATGATCAAAGTGGCTGCCATCGTTGCCTTCATCATTGTTGGACTCTCTTTGATTCTTGGCGTTGGTTCCCCGAGCGCAATTGGCTTGGCCAATTTAACGCAGCACGGAGGATTTCTTCCAGCGGGATGGAAAGGCGTATGGCTTTCGCTCACGATAACTGTAACCAGTTACATGGGAGTGGAAATTATCGCCGTCACTGCCGGAGAAGCCCAGCATCCGGAAGTTACCATTCCGCAAGCCATGCGGAGCATTGTCTGGCGGCTCATTTTGTTCTACGTGCTGGCGATTGCGATCATGGTGACGATGGTTCCGTGGAACCAGACCAGCAGTTCGTCCACGCTTTCAGGCAGTCCTTTTGTAACCGCGTTCGCTGCGGCGCACATACCTTTCGCGGCTGCGATTATGAACTTCGTCGTGCTCACGGCCGCACTCTCGAGCGTGAATACCAACCTCTATCTTTCAACTCGCATGCTTTTCTCCCTGGGCCGGGGAGGCTATGCCCCTGAATGGATGGGGATGGTGAGCCGTAACGGAGTTCCGCATCGCGCGCTGCTGGCTTCGACCGCAGGGATTATCGCAGCCATCCTGCTCGCCATCGTTGCCCCTAAGAATGCTTTCCTCATGCTTTACGGCACCGCGGTCGCCGGAATGCTCTTCGTGTGGCTGGTGATTCTCAACACGCACCTTCGTTTTCGCCAGGCCATCACGAGCCAGCGGCTAATCAGTTTGCCCATGCGTCTGCGGTGTCACCCGTTTTTCACCGTGATCGGTATTCTGTTGCTGCTTGCGATTTCAATTACAACCTTCTTTGTCGACGGATTGCAGTGGTCGGTTCCAGCGTTTTCTCTTTTCTTAGGTTTGATCTCGCTCGTGTACCTGCGAGAACGGCGGCGCCATGCTAGGTCAGCTCCGCAATAACAAGACGAACTAATGATGGACCACTAAGGCCACAAAGTATCACGAAGGTTTCTTGTTTCAAGAGTTTCGCTTCGTGTACCTTCGTGCCCTCTGTGGTTAAGGATTTCATAACCTAACCAAGGAGAGCGCAAGATGTCCGAAGCCAGCGAAGAGGTTTACTCTTCGCTCCACCGGCGATTCAAAGGTGATCTGCTGCGCCCAGGTGCAAGCGGCTTCGAAGGCGCGCGTGCCATTTGGAATGGCATGGTCGCTCGCACGCCAGGCCTCATCGCGCGCTGCTCAGATGTCAGCGACGTGCAAAACGCAATCCAAGCGGCCTCCGAGACTGGAATTCTTACCGCAGTTCGTTGCGGAGGGCACAGCCTTGCAGGGTTTAGCACGTGCGATGGCGGCATGGTGATTGACCTCTCGAGAATGCGTCAGGTTACGGTTGATCCCGAAGCCTGCCGGGCGCGGATCGCAGGCGGCTGTCTGTTGGGATCGATTGATACCGCGACGCAAAAGGCAGGATTGGTTTTTCCCTCCGGCGTCGTCTCCCATACCGGCGCTTCCGGACTGATCCTGGGCGGAGGCACCGGATGGCTTACCCGGCGTTTCGGATTGTCATGCGATAACGTCGAGGGGTTCACTCTCGTAACGGCGGATAGTTCCGTCGTACGCTGCAACGCAAAAGAGAATCCGGATTTATTCTGGGCGTTGCGTGGAGGCGGCGGTAACTTCGGAGTAGTAACAGAATTCGAATTGAAACTCCATCCGCTCACTTCTGTAGTGCTAGCTGAAGGACTGTCTCCCGAGGCTGATATTCGCNNCGACAGCGCTTCGCGGACGGCCGGTGGCCAGCAGTTCGTTGATTTGGACGGGCGATCCCGAAGCTGGGCGTTCCTATCTGCAACGCGCGCTTTCTATGTGCAGTCCGGATTCCGTGAGCAGCAAGACTGTGTCGTTCCTAAATTTACAAACCATGGCGGATTCCGATTTCCCCCATGGTCGGCGCTATTACACCAAATCGGGTTATTTCACTTCTCTCGACGACAGCACCATCGATCGCATGGTGGAGGCAGTTGCCACCATGCTCTCACCGGAAACCCAGATTGAGCTTGCCTATCTTGGTGGTGCGGCAGCGCGGATCGCGGCGAACGAGACCGCCTTCGGCGATCGCAGCGCTCCTTTCATCATGAATTTGCTGGCGAACTGGTCGGAGGCGTCCGCTGATGCCGGCAACATTTCCTGGATTCGCGAACTCTTCAACCAGCTTCGGCCGGCTATGAAACCGGGTGTCTACATAAATTTCATGAGCGGCGATGAGCAGGATCGAGTGCCCGAGGCTTATCAGGAACGATGGGAACGTATGGTCGCCGTTAAGACACACTATGATCCAAATAACTTTTTTCGGCTGAATCAGAATGTTCCACCGCGGAAACTCGCACTCTCGTAATTTCCCGCCATTGGCATTTCTGCCTCCCTGCCCATAGAATCCTTTTTGACCGCTTGGAACCCGTCACCCACTTCCTGACCGGCGCCTGCCTCGGACGCGCCGGACTCAACCGCAAGACCGCGCTGGCCACGCTCACGCTCACGCTCGCCGCCGAAGCCCCAGACCTCGATGTGCTCAGCCGAATCGGCGGCCCCGCTTTTGGCTTCGCCCATCATCGCGGCTTTACCCACTCATTCCTCGGCGTTCCACTCGACGCGGCTGTGGTCGTCGGCTTCGTTTATCTCATCTGGCGCATCCGCCGCCGCAAACTGAAGAATCCAAACCTTCCCCCGCGCTGGGGATTGCTTTTCGTCTATGCCTGCATTGCCGGCCTCAGCCACATCCTGCTCGATTTCACCAACAATTACGGCGTCCGTCCGTTCTGGCCATTTTCCGAAAAGTGGTACTCCTGGGACATCGTCTTCATCTTCGAGCCCATCATGTTCACTTGCCTCTTGCTCGGATTGATAACCCCGTCTCTCTTCTCGCTGATCGATAAAGAAATCGGCGTCCGCGCGCGCGGCCCGCGCGGTCGCCTCGCCGCAACGCTCGCCCTCGCCGCCGTCGTGCTCCTCTGGATGGTGCGCGACTACGAACACCGCCTCGCCGTCCGTGCCCTCGAAGCCCGCACCTACAACGGCGCCGACCCGGTCAGAGCCTCCGCCTATCCCGGACTGGCGAATCCTTTCCGCTGGTTTGGAGTAATCGAAACCACGAATTTCTTCGTCCTCGCCCCGGTCGATTCGCTCCTCCCCGAAGTCGATCCCGAAGACAAACTTCAAGTACTTTACAAGCCGGAAGAAACGCCGATTACCCTGGCCGCCAAGCGTTCCTATCTTGGACGCGTCTACCTCGACTGGGCTCAATACCCCATCACCCAAACTGAAACACTCGACCCACCCCAGCAAGGCTATATCGTCGACTTCCAAGACCTCCGCTTCACGCAATTGCCCAGCCTGCTCAGCCGCGGTGGATCCCGCAAAGCCCTCGGCGCCGGCGTCCAGCTCGACCGCAATCTACGCGTCCTCGGCGACGTCTATGGTCCCGCCTCAAAGCGCGTAACCGTTCCCGAACCCTAGCCACTTTCTCGAAAGCATACAAACCCTTGACGCCGCTGCACTCCAGCGCCGACAATAAGTTCAGCGTCTCCCGAGGTTCCCATGCTCGCTTATCTATTCGTCGTCATCGCCGTCGCCGTGAGATTTCTGCCTCATCCCTTCGCGTTCACTCCCGTAGGAGCCTCGCTTTTATTCTTCGGCGCCCGCGGTCCGCGCCGCCACTTATGGCTGCCCCTGGCTCTGCTAGCTGCCTCTGACGTCATCCTTACCCTGTTCGTCTACCGCTATCCCTTCACCTGGGATCACTTCGTCACCTTCGCGTGGTACGCTGCCATGTTATGGCTCGGCACCACCCTGCGCCAAAACGCCGGAGCCTTCAGAATCATGGGTTCGGCCCTCGCCGGCTCGATTGTATTTTTCCTGGTGAGCAACTTCGCCGTCTGGGCCGCCTGGCGCGACCTTTATCCGATGACGTTCGCCGGACTGATAACCTGCTATGCCGCCGGCCTGCCTTTCTTCCGCCGCGCCATCGAAGGCGACTTATTCTTCACCGCCGCCATGTTCGCGACGCCCGTGATCCTGCACTCGCTCGCCGGTCGTTTCCAAAAACCAAACGATCATATCGCCGCCGCTTAGAAACTTTTATGTGGGGACAGCCGCCCTCGGCTGTCCGTCGAGCGCAGCTAGATGACCCATGTTTTTGTGAGATGTGACCTTAAGGTGGCGTAGGGCTTTCTGCGCACCGATTTGCTCATTAGCGACTCGCGCTTGATCCTCCGAGCGATGACTCTCTGTGTCCTCGACCCCGCAACACCAGCCACACCACTAATCCCACCGCAACCGCGCCCAGCACCCAAAAAATATGCCGCCGGAACAACGTGGCCGCCAATCCCACCACCTGCGGTCCAAACCATAACGTCAACAAACCCAGTGCCATAAACCTGACAAACCTTCCCGCAAAAATCGCCGCCATAAAATCGCGGAACCTCATCTCGAACACCGCCGCTGCCAGCACAAAAATTTTGAACGGCATCGGCGGCGGCAACATTCCCGGGAACATCAGCGCCCAAAATTCATGCCGCTCAAACGACCGGTGTATCCGCAGAAAGCGCTCCTCAGAAATCCTCTTGCGCAAGACTTTTTCGCCGCCCTGGTACCCAATCACATACAGCGGGATACTCCCCAGCGCTGACCCCAGCGACGCCATCAACACATAAAACAGCAACCCCCTATGATCCTGGTAAACATAGAACGCCACGATCGCATCCACCGGCATGCCCAGCAGCGCGGAATCCGCGAACGCAATCGCGAATACTCCCCAAGCCCCAAGCGGTGCGAGCAGATGCAAAATCCACGCTGTATACCGCACCAGAATGTGCCCCAAAGTTTTCAAAGGAAATTCAGTTTACGTGAAAGCGAGGACTGAGCCCGTTACAAGTTTTCTCGGCATGGCGCAACTTCCATTCCGAGTAGATCACGGGCGATCCGGAAATGGTCGAAGCTCTGATTGTTGAAAGAGCGCTACGGATCTTCGGTTGGAGCGCTCTCTTTCATTTTCCCGCTTCCGTTTGCTTCAACATGAGCGCGGGAACATCCTGCTGCTTCACCAGCGTGTTGTACGCCGCCAGATCGCTAGCGACGATGTCCTTCCATTTGGTCAACTGTTCATCGATATCCTTGCTCAGCATATCGAATACTTCGTAGGATTGCTTCGTGGGAGCCGAGTCAGCGCTGCCCACCACGCCGCTCAGCGCAACCATGTGGTTGTTCAACCGAACTGGGAAATTGAGGACATCCTGGCCGCTCTTCGCCTTGGTCTGAATGAGCGCTTCTTCCACCACCGTCATCTTCGTATCGAGGTTCTTACCGGCGTCGGCAATAACCTTTGCGCGAGGGTCGCTCTTCAGGCGCGCGTTAATCGCATTGATCTGCTCGCGAACATCGCGAATCTGAATGATGGTATCGTCCGTTTCCGTGACTTTGTCCCGAATCTTCAAAAGCAGATCGAACTGTTTGGCCATGTCTTCCTGACTGATCTTCAGACGCGGATCGGCCTTGATCTCAAGCGGCGCGGTATAGCTCTTCCCTAATACCGTCAACCGTACCTGATAGGTGCCGGGCAGTCCTTCCGGACCGTCAGTGTTGCCCCCCCAGAGCGGCGCTTTTGGCACTTTCGTCGCTCCCTCGTAGCGAAGGTCCCACACGAAGCGGTTCAGGCCCGCGTCCGCTGGCAGGCTGCCCGCATTACGATCGCGGCTGAAGAAATCTTCTTCGTCGTCGCTGGCGGGCTCTTCTTTCTTGGGATACTTCCGGATGACCTTGCCGGAGGAATCAAGTATCTCGATCGTGATCTTCGGAGGTTCGTCGGCATCGGGCTTCTTGGTTTCGGAGGAGGGTGCGGGAGTGCCTTCACTTTTCGCCGCAGCCACCCCTGCACTTGCAGCCTCGTTTTTTGGCTGGTCAGGCTTCTTCAGCGAAGTCTTCAACCAATAATTAATCACGGCGCCTGCCGGAGGATTCTTCCCGACACTGCCGCTAGGGGCGAAAAAGGAACCACGAAAAACCGTATGACTCGCAACCGCAGGTGTAAACAAGTAGGCCTCCTGCTGCGGAATCGTATCTTGGTATTGTTCAAGCGGAGTGATGTCATCCAGCACCCAAAAGCTGCGTCCGTGGCTTGCAACCACCAGGTCAGTGTTCTTGATCACCAGATCGTTTACAGGGGATGCCGGCAGATTCAGTTGCAGTGGCTGCCAGTGCCCGCCGTCGTCGAACGAAATGTATACACCCTGTTCGGTTCCGGCGAAAAGCAGATTCGGGCGCCGCGGATCGACTCTTACCGCATGGACATAATCGTTCGCCGGAAGGCCCGCTATCAGTTTGGTCCAAGTCTTCCCAAAATCTGTCGTCTTGAAGACGTACGGCGCGAAATCGTCGGACTTGTGGCGTTCGACCGCTAGATACGCGGTCCCGGCGTCGCGCGAGGAAGCCTCGATCATGCTGACCGTGCCCCAATCCGGCATGGCTTTAGGGGTGACGTTCTCCCAGTTCGCGCCACCATCGCGAGTCAACTGAACCAATCCGTCGTCGGTCCCTGCCCAAATCAGGTTCTTCTGTACCGGCGATTCCACCACCGAGAAGATCGTGTCGTAAACCTCGACACCGGTATTGTCCTTGGTAATCGGACCGCCTGAGGCTACCTGCTTCGACTTGTCGTTGCGCGTGAGATCGGGACTGATGATCGTCCAACTCATGCCGCTATCCGTTGTCTTGAACAGCACTTCGCCCGCAAAGTACATCGTCTTGGGGTCGTGCGGCGAAAAGGCGATGGGCTCTGTCCACTGGAAGCGGTGTTTGACGTCGCCCGCCGCCCACCCGATCGGGTTCACCGGCCAGGGATTCACCGCCTGCTCTTCGCCGGTGCGGTGATCTTGGCGCGTGATCTCACCGCCGTAAGAACCGGCGTACACTATCTCTGGGTCGGTCGGGTCGGGTGCGATGTAGCCACTTTCGCCACCGCCTACGTCATACCAGTCGGGGCGATCAATCGAGCCTTCCGCGCTTGCACTCGCAATCGCCACAGTGGAGTTGTCTTGTTGCGCGCCGTACATGTAGTAAGGAAACCGGTTATCGGTAATGACATGATAAAACTGCGCCGTGGGCTGGTTATACACGCTGCTCCATGTGTCGCCGCCATCGATGGAAATCGTGGCGCCCCCATCGTTGCCGTTGATGAGTCGCTTTGAATTTGTGGGATCGATCCACAGCGCGTGATTATCTCCATGCGGCGCTCGCACCCGGCTAAAGGTCTTGCCTCCGTCATTGGACCGATACGCCCCGGTGTTCAGGATGTACACCGTGTCCGCCGATTTGGGATCGGCGAAAATATGCGAGTAGTACCACGCCCGCTGCCGAAAACGGTGGTCGTCGGTGGTCAGGTGCCAGGAATCGCCCCCGTCATCCGAACGATAGATGCCGCCCTTCTCTGCCTCGATGACCGCCCACACCCGGTTCGGATTTGCGCCTGATACGGTGACCCCGATGCGGCCAAGAATACCTTCCGGTAATCCGTGGCCTTTTAGTTGTTTCCAGGTTGTTCCGGCGTCGCTGGAACGGTAAAGGCCGCTTCCAGCGCCGCCGCTGTCAAGACTCCACGGAGTTCGCCTGGCTTGCCACAGTGCCGCGAACAGAATGTTGGAATTGCTGGGATCGAAGACGACGTCGATGCCGCCCGACTTTGCGTCCTTATAAAGCACCTTTTGCCAGGTCTTCCCGCCATCCTGCGTGCGGAAAATCCCTCGCTCCTCGTTATCGCCAAAGGGATGTCCGAGCGCGGCGACAAAGGCGATGTCAGGATTTTTGGGATTCACTGCGAGGCGCCCGATGGCATGCGTGTCGGCAAGGCCTGCGAATTTCCATGTCTTGCCCGCGTCGATCGACTTGTAGACCCCGTTGCCGCCGACGATGTTGCCGCGAATGCAAGCTTCTCCGGTTCCAACATAAATGACATTCGGATCGGATTCTGAAACCGCGATTGCGCCGATCGCCGGGGAGGCATCCTTCGCCTTGTCGAAAATTGGTTTCCAGTTGAGGCCGCCATCGGTCGTCTTCCACACGCCGCCGGCAACTGCGCCAAAATAATAGACGTTATCCTGACCGACTGCACCCGCTACCGCGACCACCCGCCCGCCGCGAAACGGACCGACCAATCGATATTGCAGCCCCTTCCATGGTCCCAGATCCTCATCGTCGTCTTTGTCTTTCTGAGCGTCACCGGCATGTTTACCCGTTGCTTCGACCTGGTTCGGTTTGCCCCCCTGCGTTTGGCTGGAATCGGGAGTTTGCTTCGATGAGTGTTTCTGACCTGATGCTGAGCCGATAAGACATGCAATCAGAATTATGAGTGTAGTCGTTCGCAAGTTGTCGTTCCTCCGGAAACGTAAACGATACAGCCAACAGCCTCAGATTCACAACTGAAACCAGTGCTCGAAGTTGTGCTTTCAACTTGAAATCGCGGGACATGGCGAGGTATGTGAAAATGAACCGCACACCCCAAAAAATGCCGACGAAGCCGCCCGCGAGGCATCAATGCAAATTGAAAGCCTCGGTCAGCGATGTCACTCTCATCGCTCCGCGAACTTGCTCAGGCGTCGCAGAGGACTTCAGACGAATTGTCACTGCTTCTCCTGGAAGCAGGTCAAAATAATTATCCGAGCTTTGCACATCAAGGTCGCCGAAGGATAGATATACGCTGCGAGCTAGCTTTTGCGACTGCAAAGTAATCGTGAAATCTCCTCCGGACTGATTAAAGCTGGTCTCGATCTTGGGAGCAACT
This sequence comes from Acidobacteriaceae bacterium, assembly GCA_003131635.1. Classification (GTDB taxonomy): domain Bacteria; phylum Acidobacteriota; class Terriglobia; order Terriglobales; family Acidobacteriaceae; genus Sulfotelmatobacter. Next base: position 13,372 of record PKVZ01000095.1, on the reverse strand, counting down.
GGCAGGTCGAGGTCGTGAGTTACATCGAAGAAGATTAGATTCCGGGAGACTTTCTTTCCGGCCACTTCCAGATCAAACACCAGAAAGGTGCGGTGCGGATCGCCTTTCGCAGAGAGTGCGGCTTTATCGACGGTAAAATAAATTGCGCTCGATTGCGCGGAAACTTGAACTTCCTTGGTTTGCTCAAGCAAAGAGTTTCCCGAGAAATCAAGCAGGCGCATGTGGATCGTCCCGGAAAGTGACTGAAGCTTGTCCGACACAACGTAAACATCTACTTTGTCGTCGTGCAAAAAAGGCGAGATCAGCACATCGTCATAGAAGCGGCGGGCGTAGTAGTGCAGTGCCTTCCAGCGCCCGTAGTAATCGATGCTGGCCCAGGATGCTACCGGCCAACAGTCATTTAATTGCCAATACAAAGAACCCATGGTGCGCGGACGCTGCCGGCGTAAGTGCTCGGCCCCGATCTTGATGATCTCTGCCTGTTGCACCTGGCTCAAATAGACATAGGAAGCGAAGTTCTTCGGCTGGCGGTACTCGCGCAGCATATAAGTTAGGATGCGTTCGTTGCCGCCTTTGTTTTTCTGATGCGCCTGCATGACGGTCGAGCGAATGTCGAAGTCCTCGGGCTTGGCAAACGCTTCGATGGTGCGCATCTCTGGGAAGGATTGGAATCCGTATTCCGTCATGAAGCGCGGGAATTGCAGGGTGTAATCAGACGCAGGCGCTTGTGCGTGCCACACCTGCCAGTAGTGCATATCGCCGTTATGCTGATTGTCCGGAATCTCCTCGAAGTCTGCGCTGGGAGAGCTCGGCGTGTAGGGCACGGGGTCGGCATATTGCGTGACCGCGCTTTTTAGAATGTCGGCGAACATAATCACGTAATCCTGCCAGACGCGGTCGCGGGTGTCGGGAGAGATCGATGCTTTGAATTCCTGGCGATCGCCCCAGTGCCACCAGCCGGTTTCAACTTCATTATTGCCGCACCAGATGACGATGCTGGGATGGTCGCGCAGGCGCTTGATCTGGTCGATGGCCTCTTGCCGGACATTTTCTTGAAAGGCAACGTCGCCGGGAATCATGTCTCCGCCGAACATGAATTCCTGCCACACCATAATTCCGAGCTCATCGCAAATATCGTAAAAATCGTCGGACTCGTAGTAGCCGCCGCCCCAGTCGCGGACCATATTCATGTGCGCATCGCGGGCAGCCTGAAGAATGTTTCGGTGAATTTCGGGAGTTACGCGGTTGGGAAAACTGTCGAAGGGAATGACGTCGGCCCCCTTACCGAATACCGAAATTCCATTCACCACGAACTCAAAGCTTTTTCCCCATTGATCGGGAACACGGCGAAGTTCTACCGAACGCAGTCCGGTTTTCGTCTCGGCGTGAGCTGCGGCCTCGCGGCCGATACGGATCGAAGCGGAAAACCGGTAGCGGCTCTGCGCCCCGTATCCCACGGGATACCAAAGCTTCGGCGCGGCGATGCGCAGCGGAAACGAAATGTGATTGATGCCGGCGTTCAGTTGCAGGGTTTGAGTTCCGTCGGAAGTTTGCGGTCCGGACATTTCATCGTGAGCCAATGTAAGCGTGGCCGTCGTCGCCTTACCAGCATCGATATCGAGCTCCTCCGTAACGTTGGCAAGGTCGGCGGTAATGCCGTGTTGATGAATGTGAAAGTTATCGATGCGCAGCGCATCCCAGGTTTCAAGACGTACCGGCTGCCAAATGCCTTCGGTCATGAAGCGTGGTCCCCAATCCCAGCCGTAGTTATACGGAGCTTTGCGGGTGTAAGGGGCGGTCGCGATGTTCTCTTCGTTTCCATAATTGTGGGTTGAGATGGAAGGCAAAATGTAGGGCAGCGTTTTAACGTAGGGAATCATCTTCTCGACCGCAGAATGGAAAACGATCCGCAGTGTATTCGGTCCAGGCTTCAGCAGCGTCTTTGCCGGGACCCGCCAGCGGCGGAACATGTTGTCGGCCTGCAGAATCGCCTGATCATTCAGATAAACATCGGCAAAAGTGTCCAGCCCGTCAAACACCAGGTCGAGATGGTCATGCGCAAGTGCGGCCGCATCCAGTTGGAATGTGGTTTGATACTCCCAGTCCGCGAGGCCGATCCACTGCAGATGGAATTCATTATCCCGATCAAAGGGGTCGGGAATGAGCTTGCTGTTCAGCAGGTCGGTTTGAACCACTCCCGGAACCTGCGCGGGATGCCATTCCTTCACGTCAGACCTGTCGACATTGGCTACAGCCCGGAACTGCCAGCCGGAATCTATGTTTCGCACACTAGGCTCGGAGGCTTGCAGCGGTGCTGCGGCGAGAGAGCAGAATAGAAGATAGTTGAGAAAAGGAAATGCGACAACAGAAAGACCGCGAAGAAATCCGAGCCGCGACAGTTTCATAGGGGCGCTCCTAATCCGGGTGTGGTGCGTGGTACTGATACTGTGTCGTCGAATGAAGATATCATTTTATTCAAACAGCTAGAATGCTGCCTACCGAAGGCAAAGGTGACCACCCATGAAAGAAACTCGGCGATGGCGGATCGCCTTCCTGCTCGCTTTCGGCGTCTTAGTCAACTTCTTCGACCGGATCAACTTGTCGGTCTCTCGCGACGCGCTCCATGACTCGTTCGGTTTATCGTTGGTCGCCTTTGGATATCTCTCCAGCGCCTTCAGTTGGACTTACGCCTTAATGCAAATGCCCGCCGGAGTGTTGCTCGACCGCTGGGGAGTGCGCCGGGTGGGGCGTCTGAGCGCGCTTCTGTGGAGCGTTGCCTCCTTCGCTGCGGCTGTGGCCCCCGCTCTCAGTTGGTTCTTCGGAGCGCGCCTCCTCCTGGGCGTCAGCGAATCTCCCACGTTCCCCGCCAATGCCAAGGCCCTGGGCTACTGGTTCACGCGAGAGGAAAGAGGTCTGGCAACGGCGATCACCGATGCGGCAGCGAAATTCTCCACCGCCATCGGAGTTCCGTTGATCGGCCTGCTGCTCCTGTATTTTGGATGGCGCTGGAGTTTCGCCGCCACCGGCTTCATCAGCTTTCTTTATTTTGTCTTGTTCTCCTTCGTGTATCGCAATCCCAGCGAAGACAAGAAACTTTCCGCGCAGGAGTTGGAATTTGTCCTGCGTGGCGGGGCTCAACCCGAAGATCGAGCGAGATCACAAAGCGGCAGTTCGCTCGGTTACCTCTTAACCCAGCGCAAGGTCTACGGACTTGCCCTGGGATGGGGCGCTTATAACTATACTTTTTTTCTACTTTTGACCTGGCTGCCCAGCTATCTTTCCGTTTCACTTCACGTGGACTTGTTCCACTCAATCTTCTACACCAGCGTGCCCTGGTTGTTTGCGACTGCCACGGATCTTCTGGTTGGGGGATGGCTGGTGGACTCCCTGATCAAGCGTGGTTACGACGCGCACCGGGTTCGTCAGACGACCGTGGTGGCCGGAATGGCTTTCGGTCTCGCGATCTTCGGCGCGGCTCGGGCTCACACTGCCGCCGCCGCGCTGGTTTGGATCAGCCTTGCGCTAGGCGGGTTAGCCGCGGCCGCACCCGTGGCGTGGACCATTCCATCTTTGATTGCGCCGCGGGAGAGCGTCGGCACCCTCGCCGGCGCGGTGAACCTTTGTGGCCAAATCGCCGCGATCTCTGCGCCCATCGCCACGGGATATATCGTTTCCGCATCGCACTCCTTCGCCGCCGCTTTCGTGACCGCGACCGTGATTCTGTTGATGGGAATTGCGGGCTATATTTTCCTGCTGGGACGGATCGAGCCGATTCCGGAGCCATGATTCGAAGGGAGAATGATTCGAACGGAGAATGATTCGAACGCCTGCCTACCAAGACCTCTGAGAAGAAGTTACCCCGAATGGTGTAGGTTAGACGTATGTCGCCGAAATCGCACGCGCGCTCGCCCAGATGGTATGCGATCCCGGTGCGCGTTTTCCTGGTGACGTTCATCGGCACTCTGATTTCGTTCGCCGTTATCCTGTTTTTCGGAATCCTTGGAACAGTAGCCGTCTCAGCTCTACGCGGAATTCATCCCAACATGACCATCGCCTATCGCCAGATCGCTCTGCCCGCCGCCCTAGTCGCCGGAAGCATTATTTTCGTGCTCGCATTGACCATGGAAATCCGCCACTACCGCCAATCAAAAACCCTGGCGGACATCGAGAGGGTCAGCTAATGGCCGATGTTTCGCCGCCGCGCATTGCCATCCCGATGCCCCATTCCAGCGATCCCGAATATGCGGAGCGGTCGATTCCTCAGTACGAATACGCCGTTAAGCTTGCCGGAGGCGAGCCAGTGCGCGTTCCGCTCGACCTTACGCCAGCTGAAGTAATGAAAATCGTCGAGCGCTGCGACGGGGTCCTGCTGCCCGGCAGCAAGGCCGACGTCGATCCCGCCAAGTTTGGCGCGATACGCTCGTCGCATACCGCCGTTGCTGATTCTCGCCGGGACTCCGTCGACGAACTTCTACTGCAGCACGCCTACAACCTTCACAAGCCGATCCTTGGCATTTGCTACGGACTGCAGAGCCTCAACGTTTACCGCACCGGGTCGCTCATCCAACACATTCCGGATTTCCTGCCGGAAGACTTGCGTGCCCGCGTCAATCACGAAGCAGGAAAGAGGATCGCGGTTGCGCATGAAATTGAAATTGAGAAAGGTTCAAAGCTGGCGGAAATTATCGGCGGGAACGACCTGGAAGGGGATGGCTTCAGCCGCGCCGCCGCGAATTCAAAAGGAGAGAAGACTTTAGCCCCTGAGGTACTCGTTATTCCTGTGAACTCGTCGCATCACCAATCGGCTGACGCCATCGGAAACGGCCTGCGCATTTCCGCTCGCTGTCTCGAAGACGGCATCAGTGAAGCCTTGGAAGGAACCGCTCCCGATCACTTCGTCCTCGCCGTGCAATGGCATCCCGAGCGCTCCGTGGATGAAGACGAACCCTCGCGAGCCATTTTTCACGCGCTGATCGAAGCGGCACTGCAGCACAAGTCAGATGCGATTTGAACGCCTGAGGTAAAGCTATTCCGTCTTCTTCTTGCCTGGCTTTTTCGGATTTCCTCGCTTCTCCAGCAGCACCACCACGTGCGCAACCGCGGCATTTTCCAGATTAAGCCCTTCTGGAGTCTTGGCCTTCAACCCTACGCAATCAGGCTGCACCCCTAGCAATTGCCCCACGTGCGCCCGAATCGCCGCCGCGTGCGGTCCAATCTTCGGAGCAGCGAGAATCAGGCTGGCGTCCATGTTCGCCACGCCGTATCCTGCGTCGTGCACACGTTTCAGCGCTTCGCGCAGAAAGACGACCGAATCCGCACCCTTCCACTGCGGGTCAGACGGCGGAAACAGCGCTCCAATATCCGGCGCAGCCACGGCCCCGAGCAGGGCGTCGGTAATCGCATGCAGCAACACGTCCCCATCGGAATGCCCGCCCAAACCCTTGTCGTGAATCACAGCGACTCCGCCAATCTTCAGCGGAATCCCCGGACGGAATTCATGCGAATCAAAGCCGTAACCAATGCGTGTCGTCGGTCGTTGGTCGCGGGTCGTTGGCATTAGTGCCGATCCGAACTCCTTAAGTAGAACTCAGCCAACTCCATATCAGCCGGCGCGGTGATCTTTATATTTCGTGGCGAACCCATCACCACGGCCACGTCATGCCCCGACCGCTCGACTAAAGACGCCTCGTCGGTACCCGTGAATCCATCCGCCGCCGCCTCGTCAAACGCTTTCTTGATCACGCCGTAGCGAAAACCTTGTGGAGTCTGCGCCATCACGATGCCAGCGCGCGGAATCGTCGCCTTGATCAATGCACCCTGGGCTGTGCGCTCGACCTGCTTCACCGTGTCGACGGCGGGCAGGGCGGCAATCGCAGCGCCGTATTTCTCCGCCGCCTCGATTACTTCTTGAATGATTTCCGGAGTAACGAACGGGCGCACCGCATCGTGCACCAAAACAATATCGTCTACCGCCGCTGCCACTGCGTCCAGCGCGCTGGCCACCGACTGCTGCCGGTGCTCCCCACCCACCACGAGTTCCACTTTCTTTTTCAGGATGTCGCTGGCTTCATTCGCAAGACGGGCGTGGAATCCCGCAATTTCGTTTTCCCGCAACGCAATCCAGATTTCGCTGACCGCGTCGACGGAGGCAAACTTGCGCAGGGTGTGAATCAGAATCGGTGTTCCGCCGAGTTCAGTGAATTGCTTGGATGGCGCTTTTTGCTTACCTTTGGCGCCGACTGGCATCGCAGCCATGCGCGTACCCAGACCGGCAGCCGGAATTATGACAACCACCTTCATCGCGGGCTGTAAGTATACGAGTGCCGACTGCCAGAGTTCAAATTAAGAGTTCAAATGAGGTGCGAGCAATCTCCCGGTTGCCGTCCCTGGCCAAGGGACTGCGTCGCAAAGTTACAGGGCCTTTTTATCTACACGAAATACAGTAGGCCGCTAAAGCTTTAAATCCCGGCCCGCGAACTTCTTGCATGGCAAATTCCGCAAAGCCGCCGTTTTTCATTGTGCCGCTTCTCGGCAAGCTGCGGTCATTTATGGAGTTAGCTGGCTTGCCAGAAAAAACTGAAAGCTGGCACGAGACTTGCACTTCACCAATAAGCCCCAGCTGACAGTCGCGAGCTAAAGCAACCCTGTAGCCCGGAGCTGGCACCAACACGTCATGAAAATGATCAACACACGCGTCTGGATTGGGGTCGCCTTCGGCGCCATCATCATGTCTGTTCTGGCATTCTGCCTGGCCACCCCTGGAGCGGACACCGTCAACGCCAGGGCGGAGCCGGAATCCGCGAAACCGGCGCAATCCTCCGCTCTCCCGCCTCAGAACTACGAGGGCATGCTCACCGACACGCATTGCGGCGCGAAGCACTCTGCCGCCGTTGGGATGAGTGCGGCCGACTGCACCCGGGCTTGTGTCCACAGTGGAGAACACTTCGCTCTGGTCGATGGCGAGAAAGCCTATATTCTCGAAGGCGACGAAGCCGCCCTGAAGCGCATGGCTGGGCAGCGCGTCAAAATAGTTGGAAATCTGAATGGCGGCACCATTTTAGTGTCATCGGTTGCCACTCCTGCGTCCTAAGGCTGGCTGGGTTTGGTTTCCACCAGTGCGGCTGGCAGAACTGTCGCAGCCCCCGCCGCAACCGGAATTACGGGCGCGCTGGGCTGGACTGACACGCTCGACCGGCTGAAGGCACGTTCATCCCACTTGCCAAAGATCATTTTTCCCGCCGTGGTCTGCAGCACCGAAGTGACCGAGACGTCGATCGTCTTGCCGATCATCTTCCGCGCGTTATCGACCACAACCATCGTGCCGTCGTCGAGATAAGCCACACCTTGGTTGTATTCCTTGCCTTCTTTCAGGATGAACACTTTCATGATCTCGCCCGGCAGCACGATGGGCTTGAGCGAGTTCGCCAACTCGTTGATGTTCAGGACCGCGACCCCCTGCAACTGCGCCACTTTATTCAGGTTGAAATCGTTGGTGATGATCTTGCCCTCGTAGACCTTCGCCAGTTCGATCAACTTCAGATCGACCTCGCGGACCGCTGGGAAGTCATCTTCAACAATCTGGATCGACAGCGTGGCCATTTTCTGCAGGCGCTGCAGAACGTCCAGCCCGCGGCGCCCCCGGTTACGCTTTAGCGAATCGGCCGAATCGGCTACCAGTTGCAATTCACGCAACACGAATTGCGGTGTCACGATGATGCCATCCAGAAACCCGGTTTCGGCAATGTCGGCGATGCGGCCGTCGATGATGACACTGGTGTCGAGAATCTTGTAGCTCTTCTTGCCTTGCTTCTCCCCGCCAAAAATCCCGCCCAGGGCCGCCAGGTTCAGCAGGTCGCCCTTGCTCGCACCCACGATCAGGCCCACGTAAGCCATCAGCAACATCACCAGGATTTGCAGGAAACTTTGGGTGTTGCCGGTAGGCACACTGCTGCGGATCACCAGGGCAAAAAGGTATGCCCCGCAGATACCGAGTATGCTCCCGATGGCTGCGCCGATCAGCCGCTTCAGGCTCACCGTTCGAAGTTTCCATTCGAACAGCACAATGCCCGCCCCAACCAGGGCGCCCACTCCCGCATCCTGAACTCGGGACAGCCGGAAGGGCTCAATGAAATAGCATGCAACCGAAACTACTATGACAAAAAGAAGACGTACGAGTATCAGTTCCACAATATGACCTCCCCCGGCGCAGTGCCGCTACACATCTGCCGCAATACACCGGTGCCTTCTCCGCGCCGCCCCCGGCAGGAATAGGCAAATCTGTATGCGGGGCGCGCAAGAATTAGGGGGATGAATGTACGCCCCGTTCCCGGCCCTTGGAGGCGTGGCCGGGAAGGCTCAGTAAACCATCGCCAAGAGTATATACCTGATGGCAAATAGTCGGCGAAGAAACATGTACGGACCGCGCTCCGTCGGCCGAGCCCTTGCTTGCAACGTCTGGTTGGTCACGGGCACAACTTTCGCCTGCTGTGACGCTTTGATAGGGTATATGCGGAAAGGGAAGAGGATGCCATGAAGAATCTCGCGGTCGTTGCTGTGATCCCGGTCGTGATCCTGTTATCCGCGTTAGCCTGGGCGGCGGGCGCAGAGCCTAACCCGGCTGACTACACCATCATCGTCCATGTCAGTTCGGCACGAGTCAACGGACGCGGCCTCATAAGGTTAAAGGTCGTCCTCGACGGCAAGAAATGTGAATTGGAAGGCATCGACGGCGAAAGCTCGCTCTTGACCCCGGGCGACTACAAAGCCAGGACTATTCCACTGAAAGTAAAAGACGCCCACACCTACGATGTCTACGCAGCCTACGAGTTTCTCTTCCCGGACAAGAAAACCAGGAGGTACCAACTCGTCGGCATCTCGGAGTAATCCCTAAGCTGCTAAACTTTCCTCCATGAAAGCCTTGGTGATCACCAGCCTCTCCGGCCCAGATGCCCTCGCCATCCAGGACACCCCCGAACCCACATTGAAGCCCGGCCAAACTCTGATCCACGTCACCGCCGGCGGTTTGAACTTCGCCGACTTCATGACCACGCACGGAGCTTACCCCGGAACGCCCCCTCCACCCCTGACTGCCGGTCGCGAATTCGCCGGCACTGAAGAAACTACCGGACGCCGCGTCATGGGTTATATCCAGTGGGGAGCCTTCGCCGAAAAAGTAGCAGCCTATCCCCACATGCTCTGGACCGTTCCCGATCACTGGACCGATGAAGAAGCCGCCGCCTTCCCCGTCAATTACTTCACCGCCTATCTCGGCTACTGGCAGGCTGGCATGACTCAGCCTCCGGCTGCTGGCCGGACTCATCGCGTGCTCATTCATGCCGTCGCCGGAGGCGTGGGCACCGCGGCCGTACAAATCGGAAAACTTCTCGGCATCGAAATGTACGGTACATCTTCGTCGGACGAAAAACTTGCCCGCGTAAAAGAACTTGGTCTGCAACACGCCATCAACTATAAACAGCAGGACTACGAAGAAGCCGTCAAGAATCTCACTCGCGGCGAGGGCGTCGACGCGGTCTTCGAAATGCTGGGCGGAGAGCACACCGCGAAAAGCCTGCGCTGCCTGCGCGACTTCGGCCGCGTCATCCAGTACGGCACCGCCACCGGCAAGCCTCCGCAACTCGACGTTCGGGCTCTCTATGCGAAATCCGCCAGTGTCCAGGGCTTGTGGTTGACCTACCTCTCGCAAAAGCCCGAGATCATGCAACCCGCCTGGATCCAGCTTTCCCAATGGATCGCACAACACAAACTGACTCCCGTGATCGGCCACGTTTTCCCGCTCGATCGCGCCACGGAAGCCTACAAGCTGCTGCAGGAAGGCAAGAACTACGGCAAAGTGGTGCTGAAGATATAGCGCCTTTAGCTGGACTCTTGCTATTGTGCCATTGAAAATGCCATATGGTAAAATAAATGGCATGAGATTGACGCTCGATAAATCGGGCCGGGTGGTCCTCCCAAAGCCGCTTCGGCAGCGCCTGGGACTTAGGGCCGGGGCGACATTGGAAGTGGCGGAAGCGGCCGGTGGCCTGTTGCTGCGCCCTGTCAGCCAGCAGCCTTCGATGGTGGAACACAGCGGGTTTCTGGTGCATACCGGCCAGGTAACGTCCCCCGGTGATTGGCAACGCTTCTTGGAAGACCTGGAACAAGAAAGATTGCACGATATTCTGGGTCAATACAAGGAATGAAAGTCTATTGCGATACTTCCGTATTAGTCGCAGCTTCAATTTCCGCTCATCCTCACCATCCGCAATCTCTGGAATTGCTCAAGAAAGTGCGCGCCGGTAAGCTTGAGGCCGTAATCAGCGCGCACGGCACAGCCGAGTTTTACGCTGTGCTAACCCGCGCCCCGTTATCTCCGATCATTTATCCAAGCGAAGCTTGGCGGCTCCTGGCGCAAAATATTCTGCCTTACTTCCACATTATCGCGCTCACCGCGGCTGATTACTCTTCCGTATTGCGACAGGCAGCCGAAAAGGGATGGACAGGTGGCTTGATTTATGACGCGCTACACCTCGCGGCAGCCAACAGCAGCCGGTGCCAAAGAATCTACACCTTCAACTTGCGTCACTTTCTCCAACTCGCTCCCAACTTGCAAAATATTATCTGCAGCCCGTAACCGGCATAGATACGCTCCACTTTTTTTGCCTGCGGCCCAAACTCCTTTCACCTCAATTCACCCGAACGTGTACACTTGTCCCCGCGGCACGGCCCAGCCCGTCACTGCCTGCGTCGCCGTCTTTATTTCGAAGATGCATTTCTTTCTGGTGCAAGGGTCTAACATGTCGAAATCTGCTTGGTTGTTGTTATGCACGTTCTTCGTAACATTTCTTTCGTCCCCTGAGGTATTCGCTCAAGCCCCAGTACCGTCCAATGCCGAAATTAATCACCGGGTGGACGCCTTTCTCGGCAAGATGACGCTCGATCAGAAACTTGATTACATCGGCGGCACTGGCTTCGCCGTCCGCGCTATGCCAAGTCTCGGCCTTCCTGCGCTTCAAATGTCCGATGGACCGCTCGGCGTCCGCAGCAACCAGAAGTTTCCCTCCACCGTATACGCGGGTGGCATTGGTCTGGCTGCCTCCTGGGATCCGCGATTGGCGGAACGAGTCGGCGCAGGCATCGGCACGGATGCCCATGCCCGCGGCATTCACTTCATGCTCGGACCCGGCGTTAACATTTACCGCGCTCCCATGAACGGCCGCAACTTCGAATATTTCGGCGAAGATCCCTTTCTCGCAGCCACAGTCGCAGCCGCTTATATCACCGGCATGCAGCAGCAGGGCGTCAGTCCCACCGTGAAGCATTTCCTCGGCAATAATTCCGAGTTCCTCCGGCACGATAGCGATTCCATCATCGACGAGCGTACCGCGCGGGAGATTTACCTGCCGGCTTTCGAATCCGCCGTGAAGAACGCACACGTCGGGGCCATCATGGACTCTTACAACCTGATCAACGGCGAACATTCTACCCAGAACGGCTATTTCAATATCGATGTGGCCAGAAAGCAGTGGGGATTTCAGGGCGTCATGATGTCGGATTGGGTTGCCACCTACGACGCCGTGGGCGCGGCCAATGGCGGCCTCGATCTCGAAATGCCGAAAGGCAAGTACATGAACAAAGAAAATCTCCTTCCAGCCATTCGCGATGGCCGCGTAAAGGAATCTGTCATCGATGAAAAAGTCCGCCACATCCTGACCACCGCGGCCCGCTTCGGCTGGCTCGACCGCGACCAGACCGATCTCTCGCTCTCGAAATATAACGAGGAAAATCACCGCGTCGCTCTCGAGGGCGCGCGCGAAAGCATAGTCCTGCTCAAGAACGATGGTTCCGTTTTGCCTCTCGATAAACAAAAGATCAAGAGCATTCTGGTCGTCGGTCCGGACGCTTGGCCTGCGCAGCCGGTCGCTGGCGGCAGCGGGAAAGCCGTCCCGTTTTCAGCGGTCAGCATTCTCGAGGGCATCGCCAGCTACCTCGGCACGTCGGCCACGATCTACTATGAGCGCGGTCTTCCCCCGATGATCGACCTCGCTAACTCCACCGAATTCTCCACTGCTGCACAAAATGGCGCCCCCGGTTTGAAACTCGAATCTTTTGCCAACGGCGATCTATCCGGCAAACCGGTTTCCACGCGGACGGTCCAGCACCTCGATTTTGCGGCGAAAGATTGGGACGACTTTGCGGATATGGACGAAGCCCTGGAATTGCTGGAAGCAGGCAAAAAAGCCTTATCCCGCCGCTGGACCGGCGTCTACATTGCACCCGCTGCTTCTTCCTACATCGTGGCCGCGGAATACTCCGGCGAAGGCAACGGCTACCGGCTTCTGGTGGATGACAAACTTATCTTTGACACCTGGAAGTACGCCACCGCCTTGCAAGACCACGCGACCTTGAATCTCTCTGCGGGACCGCACAAGATTGTTGCCGAGGCCTACCAGAATTTCCCCGTCGGCGGACATTTGCGCATCGGCATCATCGACCAGCACAAAATCGTCTCTGCCGCCGCGAAAGCCCTGGCCGCCAAGGTTGACTCCGTGATCGTCGCCGCCGGCTTTGACGCAAACAGTGAGTCGGAGGGATCGGACCGCACCTTCAGTCTCCCCTTTGGTCAGGAAGAATTAATCCGCGAACTCGCCGCAGCCAATAAAAACACCATCGTCACCGTCACCTCCGGCGGCAACGTCGATCCCGTCGCCTGGCTCGATCGCGTTCCCGCCTACCTCGAACTCTGGTATCCCGGAGAACGTGGTGGCACCGCTCTCGCTGAAATCCTCTTCGGCGCCGTCAATCCCTCCGGACATCTCCCCGTCACCTTCGAACGGCGCTGGGCTGATAATCCGGTTCACGACAGCTACTATCCTGAGTTGGGAACCAATCGCGTGGTTTACAAAGAAGGTGTGTTTGTCGGCTACCGCGGCTACGAGCACAATCATGTCCAGCCGCTTTATCCCTTCGGCTACGGTTTGTCCTACACCACTTTCCAGTACAGCCACATTCAAGTGGAGCCTGCCGGCGAATCCTCAACCGGCGCGCGTTACAACGTGACATTTGACGTTACCAATACTGGCCAGCGCCTGGGCGCAGACGTGGCTCAGGTCTACGTAGCCGAGGCCGATCCGAAAATACCGCGCCCACCGAAAGAGCTGAAAGGCTTCTCCCGCGTGGACCTCGCGGCCGGCGAAACCAAGCACGTCTCGGTTTCGCTCAACCCTCGCGCCTTTACCTTCTATGACGCGGCCGCAAAACACTGGCACGCGGATGCGGGCAGATATACCGTGGAAGTCGGCCGCTCCTCCGAAGATGTGCCTCTGCACGCCGACGTCACTGTTTCCGCCGCCTATGATGTTGCGAACGACCAGTA
>PKVZ01000304.1:5732-11348 GCA_003131635.1 Acidobacteriaceae bacterium | reverse complement strand
GGCCCCAAGGTGTATCGGGCATCGGCTCCGCGAAGACGCAGCTTTCCTAATGGCGTAATTGTTCAGCAGGGAAACGACGAAAGGCAGGCACACGCCCACGAGGGCGCGATGCAGAGAAAATTACAGGGAGGGCTGACGGTTACAGTTTAGCGCTGGCGTAAGAATTGATTTCGCAATTCAAGCAAACTTCTTCAAAAGCGGGTGCTGTCCACTGCATTGAATTCCCCCAGTATCAAGGCATTTCCTGCCTCGAACGTGATACAAGTCTAACCGACGCTCCCAGCCAAAATCAATACCCGAAGCCAAGAAAAAAGACCCTAGAAGTCGCCCCGAAATCCTGTATCCAGTTGCAACTTCTTGCATACCGCCCCTGAATCGCCCCTCCTTAGCGCCCTTCCTTGCCCTTCCTTAGCGAACTTAGCGGTTAAAAGCTTCCTCCCGCCGCCGAGAGAATCCGAAAGCCGGAACCCGCCGTTTTTCCACACCCCAGAACCACCCCCGCCACTTCTTCCCTCCGCCATCCCCGTATACCTTGGGACACCAGATTTTCCTGCGGGATTCTTGAGGACTTCGCAAGCATGTTCAGTAAGACAGTTTATGGCGCCACGTTTAAAGACGTTCATTTCGTCCCGCTGCAGTCCGCCACCTTCTGCATCCAGTGCGAACTGATCAGCACCAACCACCGCCCTTATTGCCTGGCCTGCGGCAATACTTCGCTCTTGAGTCTCTCGCGAGTTCTGGGTGGAACGCTGCGTAACCAGCAGACCGCTCATCTCATCACCGATTCCGAACTCGACAGTCTCGTCCGCGATTTGCTCCGCACCGTGCCCGATCCTCAAATTGTAAGCAAGGAAATCACGAATATCGCCGACTACCAAACTCGCATCCCCTCGACCGCCCTCCGCAGCCAGCTCCGCGTTGCCAACGCCGCCCATCCCGTCTCCGGATTTCGCGCCGTACGTCCCGGAGAAGAAGTCGACATTCATGCCGCGGAACTGAATCTTGAGCCCGCCATTAGTGCGATCACCGAACGCGCCCAGCATCTAACCGGCGCCACCGGCGCAGCCATCGCCCTGCGCGCCGGCGATGAAATCGTATGCCGCGCCCGCGCCGGCCGCACCGCTCCCGACCTCGGCGTCCGCCTGCAAACCGATATCGGCATCTCCGCCGAAGCCGTGCGCACCGGCGAGGTAATGCTGTGTCATGACGCCGAGCGCAATCCGCGTGTCGATCTCGCCAGTTGCCGCCGCCTCGGAGTCCGCTCCATCCTGGTCAGCCCGCTGCGCTACTATCGCCGCACTCTCGGAGTCTTCGAAGTGCTCTCCTCATCCCCCAGCGCCTTCGACGAAAAAGACGTCGCCACCATGCAACTCCTCTCCAGCATGATGGTCGCAGCCATCTCCCGCATCTCCAGCCTCCACCAATCCCGCCTGGCGATTAAATAAAAGGTTCTTGTAGGGACAGCCGCCCTCGGCTGTCCATGCGGCCCAGTCGTATCGGGCCGCGACCAGCACGAGGCCGAAGCGAAGCAGTCGTTGTTGTGGTGGTTTTTTGGGGGGCGCAGCGGTTTCATCGCTGCGATAACTCCCAGGCCTTGCAACCGCGGCTTCAGCCGCCGAGGGACACGCCGCCAAACCCTTTGAAACCACCCAGCCTTCACCGCCGCGCTAACTGGTATGTTCTCAATGTCGGCGTTACAGTTTCCTGAAAAACTCACGACTCGTGTCAGGGCATCGCTTCAGCGATGCCGCAACCCCGCAGAATTAGATGCCGGCTTCAGCCGCTGCCCGATGTCCCGCCAGCTTCAGCGCTTCGAAAAAGGACACACGACACTAATACGCCCAATACCCGTTGGGATAAGTCGCGCTTTGCAGCCCCGTATAAACGTTGCGGCCGAAGAAGAAGGGAAGTCCCCAGTCGAAGTAGTACGGCGCCGCAGTCCCGGAAACTCCACCCAGCTCGCTGTAAGCGAAATCATTCACCTCAAACAAAGTATCGGTATTTGCAATGCTGAAGCTGACGGTGCCGCTGGCGTTATTGAGCCCCTGATTGGTCGCGGAAAAATTCTGCGTGGTCGCGGGACAATAAAATCCTACGTAATCGCCGCACTCCGTGATTCCGGCCAGGCTGCTATCCAAAAAGTAGTAACCATTCGACCCGCTGTCGATGAAACTGTCGGGGTACGCCGTGCCGCTATAGGTGGTAGTGAAATTTCCGTACTCGTCCGCCGTATAAATCGTCGCCCCGCCCAGCGCATTATTCGATTGCGTTCCAATGCCAAACACCAGCGACCCACTCAAGGTCGCCTCTTGTCCTCCCGAAACCGCCGGCAGTTCCAGGATCACACCATTGTTATCAGTGGCGAATAACGAAACCGGGTTGGGCACTTGTTGCGCCAAGCCCTCGCCGATCGGTTGGCAGTTTGTGGAGGAAGAGCATTCATAGTACAGGTTGAGATCGCCGGCAGCGGTTTGCACCTGCTGGCAGTAACTCCCACAGTCCTGCGCAAACAGACCGACTCCGACTATGCCGTTTGCGCCCAAGTTTGCAAGAGTGTCGGAAGACGTTCCGGTGTCAGTGCACGCCGTTGGAGCCGTATAATCCGTATCGCTGAGCACCTGAATCGGTACTGAACTGGCCTTCTCGCTGGCCATTTCCACATCCGCCGTCTGCACCGGTCCCCACGTATATCCGCTCACAAACGGAAAGCACTCCACCACCGGATTCCCGCCCGAAGTTTGCTGCGGCAGCGGCAGCGTCAGCGCCGACGATAAAATCCTCAGCCCTGAACTTCCCGTGTCCACCAAAATGTTGTCAACAGTCTGGCAAGTCGACGTCCCCGGAACGCACACCGTCACGCTGGCAAAGGCCGCATCCTCGTAGTCGATGCCCGGAGGCCCGCCATTCACCGAAATCGGCGCCACGTTCGTTCCAGAGGTCGCGATCGTCTGCACTGTCGGCGTCGTGCCGCCGCTACTGCTGCTACTACTGCTGCTTCCTCCGCCGCACCCCACCAAAAATGCGAATGCCAGAAAGATCGCGCCCAACGAAAACATCCGCAAACTCCTCATTGGATGTCCTCCGCGCGCACTCCCGCCGGCAGCATCTCCGGCACATAAGCCCGCCCCACAAATCCCCGCGGATGTCCCCCCACGTTCATCACCAGCCCCGGCTCTTCGATCACCAACGGCCTTCGCCCCACCCGAACCGCCCTCTGCGCCTTAGCCGCCTGCACATACTGATCGAAGTAACTGCCCAGCACCTGCCGCATGTCAGGCGGCCATGGTCCCTTCCAGCCAATGGCAAAAACTTTTCCCGCCGACGTTCCTGACGCCGATGTTCCGGGCAAAGAAACATATTCTCGCACCACCGTGCCCGACGCCGTTTGAATCTCATGCACCGTATACGACGCCATGGCGGTCGTGCGCAGCTTGCCCTGCATGTGAACCTGATCAGCCTGCACCGAGGCGAAGTCCCCACCCAGCGCGGCCCAAGCCGGAAATGCAGCCCCCAGGATTAGGGCCACGGCACCCACCACCAGCGGCCCTGCCTTGATGAAAGCCGCTGGGCGCATCAACTTTAAAGTTTTTGTGAACATTTCGGCACTATCTGTATCGAAACACGATCCGTATCGAAATTAGATACCTGCCGCATCCGGGTGGTTGCCCCAATCCAATCCATCCTGATCGAATTGATCGATAGCGCAAGCCATGTTCAGGTCTTGCCCAGTCGTGTTTTCAACCATTTGGGAGTACCTGCCCTTCTAATTTTCTTCCTGTTTTTTCTTCTTGCTTACTTTTTCTCGATCAGGAGTTAATATGTACACACCAGACTCCGGACCCTTCCCCATGGCCGCGATTGTTCAAGTGTCACGAACTGATTCCTCGAACCGCCGCGCTCGCGTGCGGCAAAAAGTTCACGTCCCCGCCTACGCCAGTTTCAGGAGTGGCTCCGAGAGCGAGATGCTGGACCTCTACGAAGTCCTCGACATCAGCGAAAGCGGCATCGCGCTCCACTGCTCCTCACCAATGGAAATCAACCAGCCCGTGGAACTCCGTTTGGATCTCGCCGAAGCCTCCGGCCAGATTTCCTGCACCGCCCGCGTAGCCTGGTCGGACTCCAATGGACGCGTCGGCCTGGCTCTTCCAGTTCTCAGTGGTGTCCCCCGGCACGATCTCTCTGAGTGGCTGTTCCTGAATGCTCTCGCGGCGGCTGCCAATGCAGAGCCTCCCGAGCTGCGCTCCGAAAATTCTCGGAATTCCGTCCTTCGGCAAAACTATACCGACGTCCTCAGCGCCGCCTCCGCCGTGCAGAAAGAAGCGGAGTCCCTTGGGGTGGATCTGGAGGCGGTTCTTGCGTTGGTCGCTTCTCGTTCTCGATCCTTGCTGCGGGCTGCCGGCGCTGCCATCGCTCTTGACGAAAAAAAACTTGAAGAAAAAAAGCTTGAAGAACAAAAACTTGAAGAAAAAAAGGAAGACAAAAACGAAACACAAAACGCCGGTACCATGATCTCCGGCACCATGATCTGCGGCACCATGCTCTGCCGAGCCAGTTCCGGCCCCTGCGCCCCGCCCGTGGGTGTAACCCTGCAAGTCGGTTCGGGTTTTTCCGGCGAATGCGTTCGCACCGGAAAATTGCTGCGCTGCGACGATACCGAGACCGACGAGCGTGTCGATCGCCAGAGTTGTCGCGCCCTTGGCATTCGTTCCATGATTGCCGCCCCGCTGCGTGTAGGCGCAAAAGTAGTTGGACTGCTCGAAGCATTTTCCTTGCAATCCAATGCCTTCAGCGAGAACGACAGCGCCGTGCTGCAGCGCCTCGCGGAAACAATTCAGGCTGCAGTCAGCCGATCGGCGCGGGTCCACGATTCCTCCGCGCCACCCCCAGCCTCTCCAAAACCTTTTTCTCCGGCGCCGGGCAGTGTTCTCTTCGCTCACCCCCCCGAGAGCCCTGCAGAAAAAGATCTCGCCGGCAATCCGGACAATAAAGACAAAAATAAAGATCAAGACAAGGTCGGCGGCATTCGCCTGCCGCGCGCTCACCTTTACCTCTTATTCGTAGCCGCAGCCACCATTTTCCTCGTATTAGGTTTCCTGGCTGAACCGTGGATACAGGAAAAGCTTCAGGCCCGCAATCAGAATGCGGAGCATACCGTTCTCGCTTCCTCGCAGGCGCCGAGGGAGGTTGCGAATTCGACTGCAATTCTGTCAGCCGATTCTGCCAACCTCGCAGAGCTTCGGGAGCTGGCGAGCCGCGGCGATCCTGCGGCCGAAAACGCTCTGGGCCTGCTCTATGCTGCGGGAGACGACAAACAAGGAATCCAGCGCAACGAAACCGACGCGGCTCGCTGGTTCACCAAGGCTGCCGAGCATGGCAACGTTCCCGCCCAATCGAAGTTGGGATCGCTCTATTGGGGCGGCCGCGGCGTAAACAAAGATGATAATCAGGCCTATTTTTGGACCGTCCTCGCCCGCGCCAGCGGCGATGACGCCAGCAAAGCTCTCGCCCCATTTATTGCCACCCGACTCACCCCTGCCCAACGAGCAGCCATCGAACAGCAAGCCGAACAATGGCTCGAGCGCCACGAATCCGCCCCAAAGTCCGTCGCCAATCGCT
>PKVZ01000304.1:0-5712 GCA_003131635.1 Acidobacteriaceae bacterium | reverse complement strand
GAAGCCCGAAGCCCGAAGCCCATTCCCCTCCCCAGCGTTAGAATAGATACTAGGTTCCCGTGCCCACCCTGCGCACCATCCTCGACCAGCGAGTCCGCGAAGCCGACTCAACTCTCTACGAAAAGCTCGACAACAACCGCGTCCGCTGCTTCGCCTGCGGACACTGCTGCCCCATCCCGGAAGGCCAGCCCGGCGTATGCAAAGTCCGCTACAATGGCGGCGGCACGCTCTACGTTCCCTGGGGATACACCGCCGGAACGCAATGCGATCCCGTCGAGAAGAAGCCGTTTTTTCACGCGTATCCCGGAGCCCTCGCCTACAGCTTCGGAATGCTGGGTTGCGATCTGCACTGTGCCTACTGTCAGAACTGGGTTACTTCGCAAGCTCTGCGCGATTCCAACGCCGTCTCGCCTCCGCTGCCCGCCTCGCCCGAACATCTGGTGCGTGACGCCATCGCCCAAGGCGCAAAGATTCTGGTCAGCACCTACAACGAGCCGCTGATCACCAGCGAGTGGGCGGTCGCCGTTTTCAAAGAGGCGAAAGCCGCCGGACTCATCACCGGCTTCGTTTCCAACGGCAACGCCACGCCGCAAGTCCTGGAATACCTGCGCCCCTGGATCGACCTGTACAAAGTCGATCTCAAAAGCTTTGATGACCGCCACTATCACGAACTCGGCGGCCGCATCGGCCCCATCCTCGACAGCATTCGCCGCATTTATGAAATAGGTCTCTGGCTCGAAATCGTCACCCTTCTCATCCCCGGCTTCAACGACTCTCCCGACGAACTCCGCCGCCTCACCGAATTCCTCGCCGGAATTTCTCCCGACATTCCCTGGCACGTCACCGCCTTTCACGGCGATTACAAAATGCAAAACGATGTCGCCCGCGACACCACCGCGGACGACCTTCTCCGCGCCGTCGAAATCGGCCGCCAGTCCGGCCTTCGCTACATCTACGCCGGCAATCTCCCCGGCCAGATCGGCCCCTGGGAAGACACTCGCTGTCCGCACTGCAACGAAACGCTAATCGAACGCTACGGCTACCTGATCAAACACTACCGCCTAAGTGCCGATGGCCATTGCCCAAAATGCGCCACCGCAATCCCCGGCCGCTGGTCCCCAAGCTTCGAAGGCCAAATCACCTCCCGACCTTTCTCCCCGCGTAAGAGCGCTCTTTTCGTTGCAATCCAAAATCGCTGAGGCCGTAAAAGAGTTCGCATAGACGAAACCAGATTGTCATCCCGAGCAACGCGAGGGACCTTGGTTTTATTAGTTGTGCCCTCAGGTCGTCATTCCAAACGGCGCGTTCTTTGCGCCGTGAGGAATCTTGGTGTGCCGACACGCTCCTGTGGGGACAGCTACCCCGAGCCTGCCCTGAGCGAAGTCGAAGGGGCTGTCCCAGTCGAGCGAAGCTCGACAGCCTTTCGTCGAAGCCGCCCGCACCTGATTTCGGGTGGCGCAGCGGTCCACCGCTGCCATAACTAGTGGCCTGTCGCAGAGATTTCGTTGCTACGGATGCAGCACCCCATGTGCTGTATAGTGACCAGCATGTCGGTAGGGATAGTCATTCGCCGCGTCAAGCCGATTGAGAATGACTCGGTGCACGCGTTGGTGCAGGCCATCGCGGATGAGACCTTTGCCTACCTATTCGCGCCTTCTCAAGTACCGCTCGGGGAGGCCAATTGGCTCTCCGCTTGGCTGGCACTCTCGGGCGAAGAGATTTTGGGCGTGACGATGACGCAGGGTGAATGGGTCAGCGATTTGTGGGTTCGCCGCGACAGCCGCAGGGCTGGCATCGGTGGTGAGCTACTGGCACATGCCGAACGTGAAATACGCAGCCGTGGACATGACGCACTTCGCCTTCGAGTGGTCAAGTCGAATACTCGGGCCGTCGAGTTTTATCAAAATCACGGCTGGAGAGTTCAGCGTGAATTTCCGCATGAAAAGTTCGGCCACACGATGTTCGAAATGACCAAATCGAGCGAAACGCTGCCCGTATCGTGAGATTGCGAAACGCCCCGGCCTGGGCAGCGGACTTCGATAAAGAGGTTGACCCCCGTCCGCGTTTCCCTGCAGCCCGACACCAGCGCTGCTCCTCCCACCTTGAGTATCAGATCCCCCCTCGCCCTTTCGCCCCGCGCAATCGCTCGCTTTTGTTTACAATCCAAAACCAGTGATCGAAGCTTCCCGTTCGCACATGCCGAACCTATCCACCCTCGCTCTCTGCCTCGCAGCCCTGCTCCTGCTCCCCTCCTGCTCCCCCCGCGACTTCCTAACCCGCCGTCTAGCCGCAGACCTCATCGCCGCCTCCGACACTTTCGCCGCCCCGCAACAATTCCAACTGCACACCGGCATAATTTCCAACCAGGACTATCTCTCGCCGGAACTTATCGTGCTCCAGCATCGTGGCTGGATATCGGCCACCAAAGCCCCTTGTCCTCCTGCTCTTGCCCCGCCGCCTTGCTGGGATATCACGCTCACCCCTTTCGGCGTGGATACTTTTCAAAGTCTCATCGCCCCCGGCGACGCCGAGAAACCATCCTTCAGCATCCCCGCCGCCCGCCGCGAACTCGTCGCCATCACCGGCATCGCCAAACAAGCCAACCTTGCCGATGTCGAATTCACCTGGCGATGGATTCCCATGAACGAAGTCGGCGCCGCTCTTTATTCCGCAGACCTCCACTACCAGTCGACCGCAAGTTTTCGCTGCTATGACGACGGCTGGCGTCTGGTCGATCGCCTCTCCCATCCCGCCGAATCCCTCGACGAATCACTCCGGAACGCCGAGCCTGCGCACTGAAAAACTCCGAATGCCGCCCTTCGTGGTACTTCGTGTCCTTAGTGGTTCATTGGTTTTTATCCCCCAAGCAAACGAGCCCGCATGTTGCCAATCGCCGACGCATCGTTGTATAAACAATTTCCCGCCAAGGGCCCCTATGAAAATCTCCCAACATCTTTTGTGGTCGATCTTCGTTCTCGCTTCCGCATCGCCAGCCTTTGCTGACAGCAAACCCAAACTCACCCTCGACGAATTCTTCAACTCCGTGAGCTACCCTAACCTTGCGCTCTCCCCCGACGGCGCCTCCGTCGTAATTGAAACCGAACGCGCCGATTGGGACCAACAAATTTTCCGCACCGACCTCTGGCTCTACCGCGACGATGCCAAAACCGGCTCGCTCATCCAACTCACCCAGTCCGGACACGACATCGATCCCAAATGGTCCCCCGACGGCCGCTGGATCGCCTTCCGCTCCGAGCGCAAGCCCTCTTCTGAAAAAGATTCCGATTCCGGCGACGCTAAAAAATTAGCGAAAGATAGTGGTAAAGATAACAAAGACAAAGACGACGACAAAGGCGAAGTCAGCCAGATCTACCTAATCTCTCCCTCCGGCGGCGAAGCCATTCCCCTGACCCAGGGCCAGGAGGAAGTGCACACATTTTCCTGGTCTTCAGACTCCCGCACCATCTACTTCGCCACCCGCAATCCCTGGACCAAGGCGCAGAAAGACGACTACCGNNCTCGACGTTGCCGCCGCCCTCGCCCGCCACGCCGCATCTCCCGCAAAAGAAGATACTGACGCCGAAAAAGCGTCCGATCTCACCCCCGGCGCTCGCACCATCGCAACCTCGCCCCTGCGCGTAGACGATCTCGTCACTTCCCCGGACGGAACCAAACTCGCCCTCGTGACCAACGCCATCAACCAACGCCAGGAAAAGTTTGAAGACGTAGAACTCTACGAAGTAGCGCTGGCGTCCTCGCCGGCGGTTGCCGGAAGTGCAACGAACCTTGCGCAACTCCGCCGCCTAACCAACAACCAGGCCGTCGAGACCCATCCCCGCTGGGCCAACGACAGTCGCCACCTTTTCTTCACCGTCGAAGTGGGCGACGTGACCGGCTCCTATCGCGATCTTCAACCGCACCTGTATTGGGTTGATACCGAAAAGCCCGATAGCGAAAAGCCCGACAGCAATAAAACCGAAACCGCCGCCGTCGAGCAATGGGCCAAAGACTTCCTCGGTTCCGTCGACCATTACTCCGTCACTGCCGATGGCGTGCTCGCCTCCGCGCGTCTCGGAACCGAAGTGGCAATCTACTCCGTCGCGCAGCCGGCTCAGTCCTTCCACAAACTCACCGGCTGGGACGGCACGTACGAAATCCTCTCCACCACGCCGCACTCCCAACGCATTGCGTTCGTCTATTCGTCATTGCAAAAGCCGGCTGAAGTCTACTTGGCGGACAGCGCCGATAAACTGAGTCAAGCGCGCCCCATAACTTCCCTCAACCATCTCTTCGCCGAACGCGATCTCCCCCAAGGCAAGCCCTACCGCTGGAAGGCCGACGATGGCACCACCGTCGAAGGCATGCTGATCTATCCTCCCGGCCGCTTCGAACAGAAAAATCTTCCCCTCTTCACCTTCATCCACGGCGGCCCCGCCGACGCCGACGGCAACCACTTCGAGGCCGACTGGTATCAGTGGGCCGCCCTCGCCGCCACCAACGGCTGGCTCGTCTTCGAGCCCAACTACCGCGGGTCTTCTGGATACGGCGACAAATTCCTCCAGCAGATCGTTCCCGTCATCGTCTCCCGCCCCGGCAAAGACATTCTCGAAGGCGTCGACGCCCTCGTCAAAGATGGCA
Source organism: Acidobacteriaceae bacterium (assembly GCA_003131635.1). Taxonomy (GTDB): domain Bacteria; phylum Acidobacteriota; class Terriglobia; order Terriglobales; family Acidobacteriaceae; genus Sulfotelmatobacter. The sequence continues at coordinate 1,074 of PKVZ01000304.1, read as the reverse complement.
TCGCCGACCCCGCTCACCTCGCCATCGGAGGCTACAGCTACGGCGGCTACATGACCAACTGGCTCATCACTCAAACCACTCGCTTCAAAGCCGCCGTCACCGGCGCGGGCGCGGTCGAGCACGTCGGCAACTGGGGCAACGACGATACCACCTTCGACGATGCCTACTTCCTCGGCGGACGCCCCTGGGAAGCCCCTCAGCGCTATCACGACGAAGCCGCCATCTTCCAAATCGACAAAGTCCGCACTCCCACCCACATCGTCGCCGGCGCCAACGACATCCGCGTCGCCGTCCTCGAAGATTATTTGCTCGAGCACGCCCTCTATTCGCTCGGCGTCCCGAACAAGCTTCTGATCTTCCCCGGCGAAGGCCACTCACTCTCGAAAAATCCCTGGCACGGCAAAATCAAAGTCCGCGAAGAGTTGCAATGGCTCCAAAAATACGCCCGGCAGTAGCGCCGGCGTCCCGCCGGCAACTGACTCAGCGCAGAGCGCCCGAACTAATGTGGAAACAGCCGCCCTCGGCTGTCCAGCGCCCAGCCCCAACCTCCCGCCCCTGTCCCCATTCGCAATCTGTCATGCTGAGCGCAGCAGTGAGGAGAGCGCAGCGATCCTCACTGCGAAGTCGAAGCATCCCTACCTCACCCCGACTCCATCGTCCCGCCCCCGCCCGGCAGCGCCGAACTCATGTGGAAACAGCCGCCCTCGGCTGTCCCGCGGCGAGCACGAAGAGAAAGACGCAGCCCGCCCCNNATAAAAGGGAACCGAGTCCCGGCAGGGACGGCACCAACTATCAAATTCCTTCCGCACTCCATTCCAGCTAGAATGGCGCGCAGTGCAAAAGAACCAGCTCTATTACGGCGACAACCTCGCCGTCCTCCGCGAGCACATCAAGGACGAGTCCGTCGACCTCATCTACCTCGACCCGCCCTTCAACAGCCGCCAGGACTACAACGTCCTCTTCGCCGAAAAAAGCCTGCCCTGAGCGGAGTCGAAGGGACGGCACCCGCTCCAGCTCCCAGATCATGGCCTTCGAAGACACCTGGGAGTGGAACATGGACGCCGAAGCCGCCTA
>PKVZ01000144.1 GCA_003131635.1 Acidobacteriaceae bacterium | reverse complement strand
GATCTGGAGGGCTTCCGTTCCGGATCCATGAACACCCTTCTGCCCGCGGAGGATTTGTTTCGGCGAACGGGTTGAGACCGCCCACTCATTATCCTCGTCCCTCCACTTCCTGCGCCCCACCGGCCGCTATGAGATAATCAACGTTTAACCCTCATGTTCAGGCGGTTTTTCGTGACTCTATTTCGACGTGCTTGCGTTCTCCTGCTGGTCGTTTGCCTGGGCTGCGCCGCCCAATCCGTCTCACCCGATTTAGCCCAAAAGATCGAGCGTCAAGTGCGTGCCTACTACAAAGTCCCGCCCGAGCTTAAAGTGCTGGTGGGGACCGTCTCGCCGAGCCCGGATTTTCCTAATTTCGACTCATTAGTGGTCACCATCGACAACGGCGTAAGAAAGCAGGATCTCAACTTCCTGCTTTCCAAAGATCATTCCTCCTTGATTCGCGTGAACAAGTTCGATCTGAACAAGGATCCGTATGCCGACACAATGAGCAAGATCGATACCAACGGGCGGCCCACGCGGGGAGCGAAAGCATCCAAGGTGGTAGTGGTCAGCTTCGACGACTTCGAGTGCCCATTCTGCGCGCGCATGCATCAGGAACTGTTCCCGGAAATTCTTAAGGAGTACGGCGACCGGGTCACTTTTATTTACAAGGATTACCCGATGGAGATGCATCCCTGGGCGATGCACGCGGCGGTGGACGCCAACTGTCTGGCCGCGCAGAACAACGATGCCTATTGGGATTTTGCGGATTACATTCACGCCAACCAGCACGAGGTGAGCAACGAGAAAACACCTGCGGCGCGGCTGGATGCGCTCGACCGGCTTACTTTACTGCAGGGCCAGAAACACAATCTTGACGCCGTGAAGTTGCAGGCCTGCGTGAAGGCGCAAGATGAGAGTGCGGTGAAAGCGTCCATGAAAGTGGCGGATGCTGTGGGGGTGGATGCGACGCCTACGCTGTTCGTCAATGGCGAAAAAATCGACGGCGCCGTGCCTCCAAGCGAACTGCGAGCCGCTCTGGACCGCGCCCTCAAGGATGCCAACCTGCCCGTGCCAAATCACGCGGCCCCGCCGGCACCGGCCGCAAGGTGATTCGCCGGCAGCAGAGAGGTTGGGACGCTGCGAACTGAAAAATCTAGGAGAGAAACTCTTTTGAAAAGAAATTCGAATTTTGCCCGGCTCGCGGCACCGCTTGCTGCCGCCCTTCTGCTCGCCACCATGCTGGGCTGCAAGTCGCAAGTTAGCGGAGACGTGATGGCCACGGTCGATGGCCGCAAAATCTTCCGCTCCGACGTCGACAAGTACTACGAGAATTCGGTGGCCGGCGCTCAGCAAGCGCCCGCCGGGGAACAAGCTACTATTCTTCGTTTAAACATCCTGCGGCAGCTCATTGATGACGAAATGGTGATGCGCCGTGCCGAAAAGCTCGGCCTTCTGGCCACCGAAGAAGAAGTAGACCGCAAGCTTAACGAGTTCAAGTCCCCTTACACCCAGGAGGAGTTCGACAAGCGGTTGCAGGAAAAAAAGATTACCCTCGAAGACTTCAAGCGCGACATCCGCCGTTCCATCACCGTCGACAAGGTGATGAATAAGGAAGTGTCCTCCAAGATCAACGTAACCGACCAGGACATCAACGAGTACTTCGGAGCGCACAAGTCCGAATTCAATCTCATCGAACCGCAATACCACTTGGCGCAGATCATCGTCACGCCCACACCGAACCCTCAAGTGCACAACCAGAACAACAAGGCGCAAAACGAAGCCGACGCCCGCAAGAAGATTCAGATGCTCGCCAATCGATTGGACAGCGGCGACGACTTCGCTACACTCGCGATGACTTTTTCGGAAGACCCCGACACTTCCGGCAACGGCGGCGACCTCGGGACGGTTCCCGAGTCGTCTCTGCGGAACATCGATCCGGGCACGCGCGAGGCGGTGATGAAGCTCAAGCCCGGGCAGTACAGCACGATCGTCACGCTGGTCGACCCGGTAACCAGGCAGGCGGGATTCCGCATCGTGAAAATGGTATCGAAAGAGCCCTCGGGCCAGCGCGATTTATCCGATCCCCGCGTCCAGCAAGCCATTCGCTCGCAACTGCATGACCGGCGAGAACAGCTGCTGAAAGCCGCTTACTACGAGGTATTGCGCGATTCTGCCAAGGTCGACAACTACTACGCTAAGAAAATTCTGGATAGTAATGGCCTGATCAAGTAGGCACGGCAATTCAGTACAATCACTCCACGATCGCCAAAACATCGCCCGCATTCACCGCCGTACCCTCACTTACCAGAATCTTCTGAACCATCCCTTTTTTAGGCGATTTAATTTCGTTTTGCATCTTCATCGCTTCCACCACAGCAACGCCAGCGCCAGATTCTACCTCGTGCCCTTCGCTCACCAGCAAGCGCACGACCTTGCCCGGCATCGGGGCGACTATCTTCTTCGGGCCCCGATCGTCTCCGGCTCGCGTGCGGCCACGCAGAGAGCGCGGATCGCGCACTTCCGCAGAGAACCTCGTACTCCCCACCCACAAATGCAAATCGTTCGCTACCCGTTCCGACTTGATCTCATAAGCCAAGTTCCCGATCCGAAGCGATAGCACATCCGGGCGCGCGAGAACGGCATCCACTTGCACCTCGCGCCCATCCAGGCGGCAGGACCAGCGCCCCTCGGCGCGGTTAAGCTCAAGCCGGTAGTTCTGGCCGTCGATGGTTACGTCGTAGAGCATGAGAATCAGCGCCAGTTATCAGTGGCCGGTCATTACAGATCACGCAGCCTCAACGCAAAGTTTCCCCACGACCAGCATTCTTCCACTTTGAAACTGCGCAGTCGGCTGCACGCGAACTGCTATCGACTGCGCGCTCGCCAGCGGCGGCCGCAGTTGAGCCGAGTGCAGCGAACATGCCCGCGGCAATGGCAGCCACTTCCGCAGCCCCTGAGTCAACCGGCCGGTCCTCGGTTCGCTTCAACATCCGGTCGAGAAATCCCGTATCAAGTTTGGCAGCCCTGAAATCCTGATCGCGCAAGATGCGCCGAAACAACGAAATGTTCGTCTTGATCCCGCCCACAAAATATTCGCTGAGAGCCCGAGTGAGCCGCGATATGGCCTGATCGCGGTCGCTGCCGTATCCAATCAGCTTGGCCAGCAGCGGATCGTAATCAATCGGAACATTCCATCCTTCATACATTCCACTATCGCGACGGATGCCCGGTCCCGATGGCGCCAGCAGCAACGTAATCTTGCCGGGGCTGGGAAAATAATTGTTGTCGGGATCCTCCGCATAAATGCGGCACTCGATGGCATGACCGCGGATGCTCACGTCTTCTTGCGTGAACGGCAGCTTCTCCCCGGCCGCGATACGAATCTGCAAATGAACCAGATCCAGCCCGGTAATTAATTCCGTCACTGGGTGCTCCACTTGCAAACGAGTGTTCATCTCGAGGAAGTAAAAATTCTTTTGCTGATCGACCAGGAATTCGACTGTGCCCGCGTTCGTGTAGGCCGCGGCCTCCGCGACGCGTACCGCCACTTCGCCCATTCTGCGCCGCATCTCGGGGTCGACGATCGGCGAAGGCGCTTCCTCTAAAACTTTTTGATGGCGGCGCTGCAACGAGCATTCGCGTTCGCCCAGATAGACCGTATTGCCGTGTTCGTCTGCCAGCACCTGCATTTCAATGTGTCTCGGATTAACGATGGCCTTCTCGATGTACACTTCGCTGTCACCGAAGGAACGTTCCGCCTCACTGCGGGCCGCGTCCAGTGACGATCTAAGTTGCTCGGGTGCGTGTACCAGCCGCATGCCCTTTCCGCCGCCACCTGCGGCCGCCTTTAACATCACGGGATAACCGATTCTCGCAGCCACCTGCTCCGCTTCCTCAAACGACTCCACTCCGCGCGAAGTGCCCGGCACGAAAGGAACGCCCGCCTTCTCCATGGCTTGCCGCGCGCGCGTCTTCGATCCCATCGCTTCCATGGCAGCGGCCGTCGGCCCGATGAATTTCACTCCGGCATCGGCGCACGCCCGCGCAAACTTCGCATTCTCGGAAAGGAATCCGTACCCAGGATGGATAGCATCCGCGCCCGACTGCCGCGCGACCTCTAGAATTTTGGCTATGTTGAGATACGATTCGGAGGCCGCGGCAGCTCCAATAGGATAAGCTTCGTCGGCTTTGCGTACATGCAATGCGGCGCGGTCTACGTCAGAGTAGACCACCACGGCGGCAATCCCCATTTCGTGGCACGCCCGCAGCCCGCGTACCGCAATCTCTCCCCGATTGGCGATGAGAATTTTCTTGAACATCTGTCCGCTTTGGCAACCGTGCGACGAAGTCACGATTTTACCGGAGATTCTTGGCTTGTAGCGCACTCTTCGCTTTTACCCTTGATCCTGTCACAAATGAGCGGGACTCGGGTCACGTTCAAGAAACCGTTGGACGTTGCGCCTGATTCCCGGTCTGCAGCAGCAGGAATATTGCCAGGATGATCAACTCGGGTTCGATGGGGTGACGATACCGAGCATGCGGAAAAACAAAATAATAAGTTGTCGGGTAGGTCAGGATCAATCCTGCGAAAAGCCAAGCCCCGCGCACCTTCTGCCGCAAAGCTCGACCTGCTCCCCAGATCGCCAGCACCGACGTCGCTAAAAAAAGCGAGTTGCGGAAGTCCCAGGGAGCGCGGCTGTCACTGTCTTTGGGTACGCCATTCCAGTAGTAAAAAAATCTCTTCAGGCTCACCACTGCGAAGCGCCCAGGATTTTCGCGAACCCAGCCGAATGCCAAACGCTTGCACTCCGCCGCGTAGGCCAGTTCGCCCATGCGTTGGAACTTCTCAAATTCAAGTTTGTTAAGATTGGGCTGCAGATAAGCCATCAGCATTCCTTCAGAGCCTTTCCAATTGCCTAAGCGGAACTGAAGGCCAAAATCGTCGCGCAGGAAGACAAATCGCCCGAATACTTCATAGTTCCGCACCAGCCAGGGCGAGAGCACAAGAAAGAAAACCACTGACGAAAGCACGACGCCAGCTAACGAAGGCAACCTATTCTTGAATCTTTGCCGCCATATCCAAAGGCCGCAGAACGGCAAAAAGGCGAGCATCGATGGATTCGCTAACGCACCCACACCCCACAAGCCCGCAAAAATCATCCAGCCCCGAAAGCCGCGCCACTCCTGCAGTTCCAGCGCCACCAGAAAGATGAGACTCAAAACCAGGGGGGTGAAGGTGGTGTCCCATATCCAGTGAATCGACCAGTACCAAATGTAAGGGTTGAGCGCCCATCCCCATGCCGACCAACGCGCCACGAGGTTACCAAACGTTTTGCCGGCGATCAGAAAAATTGGAATGGTTGTAAGCGCCGCGAAGAGGCTGTTGATGGTCAGCAGAACCCAGGCGGAGGCGTAAGTGTAAATGCCAAAGATCTTGAAAACTCCGGCCATCAGATACGGATAAAGCGGCGGTTCCCAAGCGGTCGCGCCGGTGTTGCCTCCGTATGGATTGCTGAAGCCTTGTCCCAGAGCGATGGAGCGGGCGACGCGTCCCATTTCCCAGCCAAACGCAAAGTGATCTTCTATTGGCCGCGTGCGATATTGGCGGAACGCGCCGATCATCGCCACCTGCAGCACAAACGACCACAGGACGAGCCAGAACACAGACCGGGGAATCGGAGGCAGCGACGGTTTGTCCATCGAGCGGAAGTGTATCAGGAGGAACGAGGCCAGCGGAGGCAGGCGGCGTTACTCCTCGGGCAGCCGAGCAAAACTCACTGGAAACGGCGGTTGCGGGTGATGTTCACTTCCCTTCGTCCATCGAGAACTGGGGCTGAAGCGGTAACGAAGCAGCGTCCAGATAGCGAGCCAGCCATCCGAGTGGCGAATCTTTTTGCCTTCACCCGCCGAACGCGGCGCGTAACTGATGGGAGCCTCTGCGATCTTCTCGCCCATGCGGCTCAGCTTTGCCGTCACCTCGGGACAGAACTCGAAACGGCGGCACTCCAGACTAATTTGCGCGATCAAGGATCGCCGGAAAACTTTGTAACAGGTCGCCTCATCGTGGATGCCCGCTCCATACAGAAGATTGGCGATATGAGTCAAAAGTTTTGCGCCCAGGAAAAATCGCAGTCCGCGTTCCGGCCGGTCCGGACGCACGCCGTAGACAACGTTCGCTTCGTCCCGTTGCAACGGCCGCAGCAAAGCGGGGTAGTCCTGCGGATCGTACTCGAGATCTGAATCCTGAATCAGGATGTATTCGCCATGAGCGTATTCAAGCGCGGTGCGAATCGCCGCGCCTTTGCCGCAGTTCTTCTCGTGGAAGATCACCGTGACATCATCGGCAAGCGGCATGGCTTGGAGCTTCTCGCGAGTGCCGTCAGTGGAACCATCATCCACGATGATGATCTCTTTCTTGACCGGCGAGGCGTGGATGGCCTGCAGCAACTCGTCCACGTGAGCGGCCTCGTTGTAGACGGGGACGATCACGGAAACGCATCCCGCCCACCGGTGGTTACTTGGCGATCCCGTTGGCGATCGGCTTGGCAATCCGGCTGGCGATCCGGCAGTGGCGGCACTGTTACGTGGGGATGCCTCCAACGCAGCTGTATTTATGGCCATGCGGAATGCCCGCTTAATTGGGGGCGATTCCTGCATAATATCATTTGATTCGGCACCCT
>PKVZ01000161.1:11972-13773 GCA_003131635.1 Acidobacteriaceae bacterium | reverse complement strand
TGGAGTGCCGGCTACGTTTACGGTAGTCGCGGCTACGTTCATTACGGCCACCGTGCCGGCGGGAGCCACTACTGGCCCGGTTCAGGTAGCTACTCCGAGCGGCACGCTCACCAGCAATGCAGCTTTCCAAGTGCTGCCTTAATCGCGGTTCGATCGCGAATCCTGAAAAGCCGCCCCGCGAGGGGCGGCTGTTTTGTCAGGAGTTTTTGTCGAAGCGCTAAAACCACTGCCACGTTTGCGAAATGCCCGCTAACGCTTACCGTTCCAGTATTTCTTTATACGCATTGAGAGCGACTTTCTTGGGCTGGCTGGGTAAGGTGAAATCAACGTTGCGAGTAGTATTACCGGCGAGTCCGATTTGGCCGATGCGGATCATGCCCTTGCCAAAATCTGCATACACGGGAACAAGCATGGAGAAATGGTCGTCCACCTGGCTCTGTGCGATCGTCATGTGCAGCTTAACGTTGCCGCTGTCTCCACCAGCGAGTTGATACTCAAAGTGATATTTCGGCACTTGAGTGCCGTAGACCCATTCGTCAAAGAACCAATCCAGGCGGCTATTCTTGTCCAGGTCCATCAGCTTTGTCATGTGCTTCTCTGCGATTGCTTTAAATGACTCAGTGCTTGCCGGCCGGTCGCGGTGGTTTTCCACAAAATCATGCATCATGGCGATGAATGGCTTGTCCTTCTCGTTAGGGTCGTACATCATCGAACGCAGCATTTGCAGTACGTATGCTCCTTTAGGATAAGTAACATTCTGATAGGCGTTTTCGGTGCGCGGAGAGCCCAATCGCCGCCCCATCCACAGGGGCCCGGCATCGTTGGGAGCTACGCCGTAGTCATTCTTCTCCAGAATGCGTTTGCGCAGGCGCTCCCAGAAATCGAGATAGTCTTTGCGCCAATCTCCCGCCACGCCCTGCTGCAGAAAAAGGCCCGCGGAGAATTCCGCAAAACCTTCGGACAGCCATTGATCGTGGTAAGACGCCCAGCCGACTGCGTGTCCCCACCATTGATGCGAAACTTCGTGGGGAGTCACCTCTTGCACGAAGCCGGTAAATTTGTCATTGATTGAGCCGAAAAGTAGCCATCGCTGGGTCGAGTCCGTATAGGCAGAGATAGGCAGGTAAATCAGGTTTGGCCAGGACTGCCCGAAATTAAAATCGGGCTGCTCGGTAATGTGGATTTCGTCGTAAGGGAGTTTGCCAAAATAAAAGTTGCAGAGCTGCAACTGCGCGCGCGTTTGTTCAAGTGCATATTTCGTCATAGCGTGAGGAGCCAGGGAGCGCAGGGCTGGTCTGTTACGCAGGTTTGAGGGTAACTCCGTAAGGTAATAGCCTGAGATTTTGTAACCTGTGATCTCATCGGGAATGTCGAGCTTCTTGTACTCGCCATAGTTGAATCCGGCGACCGCTACCGCAGTGGGTGTCACCCAGTGGCTCACCGCCAGGTCTCGCTCAATCGATTCCGCCTGCAGCTTTCCGACACTGATGACCGTGTATCTCTTCGGAACCTTGAAAGTAAGGTCGAACAGCACGTGTTCGCCAAATCCATTCAGATTGGGATACCAGGAAGTTCTGGCGCCGACATAGAAGCTTCCTTCGCCAGCTTCTTCCAAAACCTTGTCGCCCGCATATTCCACATTAATTGTTCGTTCTTTGCCGAGGGGCGGCGCCTGAGGAAGTATCGCGTAGAACGAACCGTCTTCTTTGCGGCTTTCCTGGATGAAATATAGATCCTGGCCTTGCTCGTCACTGACGCGTGTCACTCGTAGATTCGGGAGCAAACCAAACTTAAGCACTCT
>PKVZ01000161.1:0-11937 GCA_003131635.1 Acidobacteriaceae bacterium | reverse complement strand
ATTAATCAAGCCAACCTCTTCAGGCGAGTTGAGTTGAGGCACGGCACCTACCCGAGCACGCACGAAAAAGCGGAGATCTTTATGTTTCTTGCCGCGGAGATAAGCGTTGAAAAATTCCGGATGCGAAGGATTGTAGACCGCCGCGAGAAGGTCGGCATCTACGTTGTCCATGGTTTCGCCTTGCAACAAATATTGCGTAAAGCCCACCGCCGGATCGTGGCGCTGACGCATTTTCTCTTTCCAACGGGCAAAGACCATCGCAGCCTCGGACGCTGGCTCGGTCTGATCGCGGAGCCCGGGAAGGAATTTCAAACGTGCTTCGCCGGTGAATCGAAAAACCGCCTCCGTAAAATCTTCGTTAACTTCGGGCTCGCCGTTGCGCCGGGTCAGTTCGCGGGCGTCGAGGGCTGTCGCAGGCTTTAGATTGAAATGTCCTTCCCCAACGAAGATCGCACCGGTTACCACGCCGTTTACAGGAGTTAGTACAGTCAGTGTTCCTTTCTGAAATTGGAAAGTTGCGGTATCCCAAGTCAAGGTGAAATTGTCGAAGCGAAACGTCTTACCCAGGCCGATTTGACGAAGCTGCCGGTAGATGGGGTCGGAGTTGGCAAAAGCGCGGCTTTTTTCGTTAACTTCGATGTTTACTTGTTGCCTGGCTATGGTGAGCGTTAGCTGCAGCTGCACCGGCCCGTGCAGCTCCACGGTCTTTTCCAGCACTTCGAACCCATCCCGGCTAACCCGTACTGAATAAGTTCCCGGCTTCAGTTGGGGAGACGCAAACTTGCCGAGGTCATCGGATGACAGCACCAAAGGTTGCGCAAGATCCGCTCCGGCAATCTCGATTCGTGCCGCGGCAATCACTGCGCCGGAGGAATCCTGAATTGTTCCTGAAATTATTTGCGCGCGCAGCAGGGTTGGCCCAATCAAGCCGGCAAGAAATAATGCCGCCCCGAGCAACCAGGAACAACGCCGTCTGCGCGAGTCAGTAAACCGGCTCATAGCTCGGCAATATACCAGCATTCACGGATTCTAGGCAGTCGGCTCCTGAGAGTTCAGTGCCAGGAAGCTTCTAGCTTTTCAGCCCGATCGCCGTAGCTTCCAGTTCGTCGTGGACCTGCTCGGCGCGGCGGAGCGCAGATTGCACGTTGTCGCAGATGTTCTCCGCGCCCACCACTTCTTCGAACTCGGCTTGATGAATCAGGCTGGCGGGTTGCTCACGCGCGCCACAGAGAATTAAGGTGCGATTGCTGGCGTGAAGCTGGCGGGCAACTTCCTCGATCGCGAACAATCCGGTGGCATCGAGTGCGGTCATGTTGCGCAGGCGCAGGATGACGACGGGCGGCAGCGTGTGCAAGTCCTCGATGACGGCGTTGATTTTGTCGGTGGCGCCGAACAGGAACGGGCCGTGGATGCGGAAGATGGTGACGTAGTAAGGGATGTCCTTGTCTTGCAGGATGTGCATGCGGCCGTCTTCGACATATTCATCGGTGACTTGAGAAACGGTGGTGGTGGCGGCGACCCGGCTGATGAAAAGCAGGGCGGCGAGGATCATGCCGGCTTCGACGGCGACCGTGAGGTCGGCAAAAACGGTGAGGGCCAGAGTGACGAGCCACACACTGATGTCAGTCTTGGTGAGCTTCAGCAGTTGCGGGATCTCGCGCCACTCGCCCATGTTGTAGGCGACAACCATCAGAATTCCGGCGAGCACGGCGAGCGGAACGTGGCCGACCAGCGGAGCCGCGAAGAGCAGAATGCAGAGCAGGGTGAGGGCGTGAATCATGCCTGCAGCGGGCGATTGAGCGCCGGCGCGAATATTGGTTGCGGTGCGGGCGATGGCGCCCGTGGCGGGAAGCCCGCCAAACATCGGGGAAATCACGTTGGCCACACCCTGTCCGATGAGTTCGACGTTGGGGTTGTGATGGTCATTGCTCATGCGGTCAGAGACCACGGCCGACATGAGAGATTCGATTGCGCCCAGCATGGCGACGGTGAGGGCGGGACCGAGCAGGCCATGGATGAGGTCGGCGCGAAAGTGCGGAATCGCAAAGTGAGGCAGACCGGCTGGGATTCCGCCGAAGCGTGAGCCGATGGTTTCCACGGGCAGCTTGAACAAGACCACGGCCGTGGTGCCGAGCAGGAAGGCGACAATCGCGCCGGGGATGCGGTTCGAGAGGGCGCGGCACAGGATCATGATGAGTACGGTGGCCGCAGCCAGTGCGGTCGCGGTNNAAATCTTTCACCTGAGTGCTGGCGATCAGGATGGCGATGCCGTTGGTGAAGCCGATCACGACCGGACGGGGAATGAACTTGACTGCCGTGCCCATGCCGGCGATGCCCATAATCATCAGCAAAATGCCGGCCATCACGGTACACATGAAAAGTCCATCGATGCCGTGAAGGGCAACGATGCCGGAGATGACCACGACGAAGGCGCCGGTTGGTCCGCCGATTTGGGTTTTGGAACCGCCGAGTGCGGAGATGAGAAAGCCGGTGACGATGGCGCAGTAAATGCCGGCCTGGGGTGTGAGTCCGGAGGCGATGGCAAAGGCCATGGCCAAAGGCAAAGCGACCAGGCCCACGGTGATGCCGGCAATCAGATCGCGGAGAAACTTGTTGGCGTTGTAGTCGCGCAGGCAAAGGATAGACTTCGGCAGCCAACGCTCTTCCAAGAAAGCATGCTCCATTGTTCGATTATGCGGCAAGCTCCGTTTGGACGAAACATAATTGCGCCGGCGCGAACACCCTAAGGAACATGGCCGGGTGAAAGCTGCCGGGTGAAAGCTGCGACGTTGCTGCCGCATGACGCCTTGCGCGACGGCCTCGGTTTGGGCACAATGCTGCACTGGAATAAACGGAATGAATAGAACACTAAGCGTGCTGTGCTGGGGAATGGTTGGATTGTTGGGGGCCGCGGCAGTGGGTGCAATCGCACTGCATCGTGGCGAACCGATCAACGCGTTGTGGCTGGTGGTGGCGGCGACTTGCTGCTATGCCCTGGGCTACCGCTTCTACAGCAGATTTATCGCGGCGAAAATTCTTGCGCTGGACGGGTTGCGCGCTACTCCGGCCGAGCGACTGGAGAACGGCCGCGACTTTCTCGTCACCAATAAGTGGGTGGTTTTTGGACATCACTTCGCCGCGATTGCCGGGCCGGGGCCGCTGGTGGGGCCGGTTTTGGCGGCGCAATTTGGATATCTTCCGGGGACGATGTGGGTGCTGGCGGGCGCGGTGTTTGCGGGTTGTGTGCAGGACTTCGTGATCCTGCTGTTCTCGGTAAGGCGCGATGGCAAGTCGCTGACTGAGATGGCCAAGGATGAGATCGGGATCGTCGGGGGATTCGTCGCTTATGTGGCAGTGATCGCGATTCTGATTATTTTGTTGGGAGTGGCGGCGCTGATTGTGGTGAACGCGCTGAAGGCGAGTCCGTGGGGGACGTTCACTATCGCGATGACCATGCCGATCGCTTTATTGATGGGCGTCTATCTGCGGCGGATTCGTCCGGGAAAAGTGCTGGAAGTTTCGGCGCTGGGATTTGTGCTTGTACTGGCGGCGATCTGGGGCGGGCAGTACGTGTCGCAGAATGCGGCGCTGGCAAACCTGTTCACCTTCAGCGCTCCCACGCTGGCGATCCTGATTATGGTCTACGGGTTTGCCGCGTCGGCATTGCCGGTGTGGCTGCTGCTGGCGCCGCGCGATTATTTGAGTACGTTCGTAAAGTTGGGAACGATTGCGCTGTTGGGGATCGGAATTGTGGTGCTGCATCCTACGCTGCACATGCCGGCGCTGACGCGGTTTGTCGACGGCACGGGCCCGGTGTTTGCGGGAAAGATATTTCCTTTTGCGTTCATCACGATTGCGTGCGGAGCGATCAGCGGATTTCACGCGCTGATTTCGAGCGGAACGACGCCGAAGCTGATTGCGCGCGAGACCGAGACCCGCATGGTGGGCTATGGGGCGATGATGGCGGAGTCCGCAGTGGCGGTGATGGCGATCATTGCGGCATGCGTGATGCAGCCGGGAGTGTATTTCGCGATCAACAGTCCGGCGGGAATTGTGGGGCAGGCTCCCGCGGCGGCGGCAGCAACTATTTCGAGTTGGGGGTTTCCGGTAACTGCGGCCGACATGCAGGCTCTGGCGCATGCGGTGGGCGAGCAGACACTTTACAACCGCACTGGGGGCGCGCCCGCGTTTGCGGTTGGCATGGCGCACATCTTCTCGCACAGTCTGGGTGGAGAAACGTTGATGGCGCTGTGGTACCACTTCGCCATCATGTTCGAAGCGCTGTTTATATTGACGATCCTCGATGCCGGGACGCGGGTGGCGCGCTTCATGGTCCAGGATGCGCTGGGGCACTTGTACAAACCTTTGGGACGGACGAGTTGGTATCCATCAATATTGGCGACCAGCGCGCTGATTGTGGCGGCCTGGGGATATTTCTTGTGGCAAGGCGTGAAGGATCCGCTGGGCGGAATCAATTCCTTGTGGCCGCTGTTTGGGATTTCGAATCAACTGCTGGCGACGGTCGCACTGTGTGTGGCGACGACGATCATCATCAAGATGCATCGCGCGAAGTATGCGGCGGTGACGCTGGCGCCGCTTGGCTGGCTTGTCGCGGTGACGTTCACGGCATCATGGCACAAGATGTTCGATGCGAATCCGCGGGTGGGATTTCTGGCGCAGGCGCGAGTGTTGTCTGCGGGGCCCGGGCCAATGACGGGCGCGACGGCGCGAGTGATCTTCAACAATCGATTGGATGCGGCGGTGACCGGAGTATTGGTGGTGATGGTGACGCTGGTGCTGGTGGAATCGGCGCGGCAGTGGATGGGAATTCTGAGTGGAACGAGAGAAGCGCGGGTGAAGGAATCGCCATTTGTGAGGACGAGGTTGGTGGAGGAGCAGGGATGAACAGTTCTCTAAAACAGGTCCGCGTTGTCGCCGCGAAAGCGTTGTCGACGTTGCTGGTTACTTTGCGGGAAGTTTTTGATGAAGCAGCTTATGCGCGGTTTCTGGCGCGGGCGGGGATGGCTTCGTCGAGCGAATCCTACGCGGCGTTTCGGCGGGAGTTCGAAGAAGCTAAGATGCGTCGGCCGAAGTGCTGCTAGAGGTTCCGTTTGCTGGTGACGAAACCCTTTCCCTAGGAACTGCGCCCTTTCCGCGATAGACTGCATTCACATGCGCGTATTGGGCATCGATTGTGGCGGGGCGTACACCGGGTACGGGGTGGTGGAGATGGATTCCCGTGGGGGGTTGGTATGCCTGACGTGCGGGGCGATCAAGCTCTCGCCGAAGGAAGCGCTGCCGCGCCGGCTGTCGAGGATTTATGACGAACTGGGGGCGCTGATTGTGGAACACCGTCCGGATGAAGTGGCGATTGAAGGAATTTTCTACGCGCTGAATGTGAAGTCCGCGTTAAAGCTGGGGCAGGTGCGTGGAGTTGCGATGCTGGCCGCGGCCGCGGCCGGGCTGGAGGTGGCGGAGTATTCGCCGCTGACGATCAAGTCGTCCGTGGTGGGATATGGGCGGGCGGAGAAGCAGCAGGTGCAACACATGGTGACGAGGCTATTGAGCTTGGCGGAGGCTCCGGAGCCGATGGATGCGTCGGATGCGCTGGCGATTGCGATCTGCCATTTGCATACCGCGGGAACGCTGGAGCGGCAGAGGGCCGTGGCGCGGTGACCATGCGGGCTTTCTTGATTCGATGTTCTCAGCGTCGCCGGTGGCGAGCGCTAGCCAGCGCGGCGATGGTGGCCGCAATGGTCTCTTCAGCGGTTGCACAACAGGCGTTGAATTCAGCTTCCAGCCCCACGGTCACGTTTAGTTTGGACTTTCCTGCATCAGATCCTACGCACTACTCGATCGCAGTGGACAGCACCGGGCACGCGAGCTATGAGTGCACGGCGAAGTTGCAGGAGAATTCCGAGGAGCAGACGTACCAGGCGGAATTCAGCGTGTCGGCGGTGAGCCGGGGGAGGATTTTCGAGTGGGCCAAGCAGGCGAAGTATTTTGCGGGGAAGATTGAGTCGGGGAATCAGAAGCTGGCGTTTACTGGGACGAAAACGCTGAGCTACCAGGATGGGCAGCGATCCATCACGGCGCGCTACAACTATTCGAATCTGGAGCCGGTACGGCAACTGACGGCGCTGTTCCAGAACATGGCGGGCACGCTGGATTACGGGCGGCGCCTGGCTTATTACCATCGCTACCAAAAGCTGGCGCTGGATGAAGAATTGAAGCGCATGGAGACGCAGGCGAAGAATAATGAACTCAGCGAGATCCAGGGCGTGGCGCCGGTGCTGCAGCAAATTTTCGAGGATACTTCGGTGATGAATGTGGTGCGGGCGCGGGCCAAGGAATTGATCCAGATGGGAAGTGGGGCGGCGAACGGGCATTAGACGAGGCCGATACCAAGGGCGACGTTTGTCGCGGTGGGGCTTGCATTTCCATGTGCCGCTGGCACAAAACCGTGGTTAAATGGGCAGGTACGATCCAGCATCAGGTACGATCCAGCATTTGGAGGCTGCTATGTACAAGCCACGATTTCACGGGATGGTATTGACGGCTGTGGCCTGCGCGCTTTTTGCGCTGCCCGCCGCGGCTGAGTCGCAGGCGCGCATTGTTCGTTTGAGCGATGTGCAAGGCGGAGTGCAGATCGATAAGAATTCGGGATTGGGTTTTGAGAATGCATTTCTCAATCTTCCGATCGTGCAGGGGACACAGCTGCGCACGCGCGGGACTGGGCGCGCCGAGATTGAGTTTGAAGATGGCAGCACGCTGCGAGTTACTCCCAACACTACAGTCGAGTTCAGCACGCTGGGATTGAACGATGTGGGAAAGCGCTTCTCCACGGTGAACCTTGTAGAGGGACGGGCGTATGTGGACTGGCTGGGAAAAAGCGGGGATAAATTCGCGCTGAATTTTTCGCAGGAGAAAGTGGAACTGACTCAGGCGGCGCACTTCCGGGTGGGAGCTTCATCGAGCGCAGTCGAGGTGGCGAGTTTCAAGAACCAAGTGGAAGTGGTCGGTCCGTCGGGGACGGTGCGGATCGACAAGAACAAGATGGTTAGCTTCGACGTGAGCGACAACGATCGGTCGACCGTGGCGAAGAGTTTTCAGGCTGATCCCTACGATGAATGGGACAAGCAATCGGTGAACTATCACGACCAGTACGCGCGGAATAATCCCACGCCGTATGGTTACGGATCTAGCGATCTGAGCTATTACGGCGGATATACAAACTTTCCGGGGTACGGCATGTTGTGGCAGCCGTATTTTGCGGGCGTAGGTTGGAATCCGTTTATGGACGGCGCGTGGTCGTGGTATCCGGGGATGGGGTACATGTGGGCGTCGGCGTATCCGTGGGGCTGGATGCCTTACAACTATGGCAACTGGGTGTACGCCCAGGGCCTGGGCTGGGGCTGGCAAACGGGGGGATCGAACGGGTGGCGAGGCGGAATTCATTATGTTGGAGCGTCGGGCGACTTTCATGGTCCGGTCGAGCCTAGGGGAACGGTGACCACCGTGGTTGTGGGGAGGGGTGGACCGGTAATGACGGGCGCTGCGACGAGCGTGGTAGTGAACCGCGGATCGGCGGGGATGGGAATTTCGCGAGGATCGTTGGGCAACCTGCAGCACTTGAACACGCAAGTGGCGAAGACGGGCTCGGTGGAAGTGCATGCGGCCCCGCAGTTCGCGGCGAGTTCTTTTCATGCCGGCGGGTTTGGCTACGTGCCGGGGAACCCAGCAACAAGTTCCGCAGGGGCGGGACATGCGAGTGCTGCGCCGGCGGGACACGCCTCTGGCGGGGCTGGTGGGGGGCATCGGTAAGTAATTTCTAACGTAGTTGCGTGAACGTATTTACGAGAACAAGGTTTCAAGAAGGCGGATGTTTAAAGGGGCGGCCACCAAGTGGCCGCCCTATTTGCGTTCTGGCAGATGAAGTATCCAGTGCCGACAAATACAGCATGTACTGGATACGGCCCTCGTTGCGCCCCAGCTACCGTTTAGTTTGCGAGATGAGTTNNGTTCGAGAATTAGGCGAGAAGCTGCAAGCGTACCTAATTTCGGAGCAGCAGAGTCTAGCAACTAACCACCGAGCGCCGGCGAGCGAGCACTCGACGGAGGATTTTTCGGGCGTCGCTGTCCACATGGCGGCTCCTCTGCGAGAGCCGGCCGCTCTTTCTTAGCGGGCGCTCTTACCCACATAACCCAAGTAGAAATTTCCATAAAACGGAGGAACGCATGCATCGAGGATACAGGTATTTTGGAACCATGTTGCTGGCGGCGGCGTTGGCCACACCGTTGGCGGGCGCGTTGCAGGACCACGACGACCATGATCGGGACAAGGATGAGCATCGTGTGTACGATCGGGATCACAAGGATTATCACAACTGGGATGCCAACGAAGACAGAATGTACCGCGGCTGGTTAGAGACCAAGCACGAGACTTATCGCGATTTTAACCGCCTGGATGCGAAACGACAGAGGGAATACTGGGACTGGCGGCATAACCACGAAGATCATGATCATCACTAAATACTCAGGCAGCATCTGAGGCAGCATGATGCTGTAAAGCTAGCTCCAGTGTTGTGGGAATGTGAATACTTCATCGCTCGGCGGAAGTCCGCCGAGCTTTCTTGCGCTTGGCGGCATGCTCAACGAATTATGGTTCAACGAATGATGGTTCAAGGAATCGTGATTCAACGAACTACGATTCCCGCGTAACCCACGACCCTATCGCGATCGCCGGAAATGTCGCCGGAGGTCGCGTACTTTACCAGCTCGGCAGAAGTTGCGCCGAGTCTCTTTGCGGCGGTCAGCATCGCGATGGCAGGACCGAAGCCGCACATGCTGACGTGCTGCTGGGTGACGACATGGTGAAGGGCGCGGGCGTCGAGCTGGAGAATTGGTTCGATCGCGCTCTGATCCTTGATGCGAGTGATGGCGTCCGATTCGTAGTGATTCATGTCGCTGGAGGCGATGATGAGGACGGGCTTGCCGTGCGCAGTGACAGCTTCCGCCAAAGCGATCCCGAGTTGATCGAGCGCTTCGAACTGTCCGGTGCCGAGTGCGATGGGAACGAAGCTAAGTTTGGGCTGGCGGATTTGTAGAAAGGGCAGTTCGACTTCCGCGGCGTGTTCGGAGCGGTGCGCGGCTGAATCTTCGTGGAGAAGCGGGCAGCGTTGCTTGAGATCGGCTGCGAAATCGCTGGCGATTGGGACCGGCCCGAGCGGAGTCTCCCAGATCCCTTCGCTCATGATGGCGAGGGGGCGGCCCATGCCGGTGTGGTTGGGACACATCACGACGCAGAGTTGCGGAATTTCCAAGGTGGAAAAAACCGCTCCGGCGACGTGTCCGGAGTAGACGTAGCCTGCGTGGGGAGCGATGCAGCCTGGCGCGCGAATGGTTTTGTGCGGCGAAGTCGGAGAAAGGTAAGTGTGAACTTCCTGGCGGAGCGCTTCGGGATCGCGGGGATAGAAACGTCCGGCGACAGCGGGATGACGAACTGGAGTCGCGGCCATGGGGAGTCTTCGCGAATGCGGATGCGGCGAAATAACCGTTGACCAAGTTTATGCTACGAGCCCCGGTGGGGCTAGCGCAAGACGAGTTCAGCCTCTAATTTTTTCGCAGCCGCAGCGGAGTTCTCTTCCAGGCCACGACCGCCAGTAGCAAAAGGGTGAAGGCCGGGAAAAAGGTGGCGTAGCCGTCGCGGAGGATGAACAGATGCGTGGCCACGGCACCGGCCATAATCAAAGCCAAGAACGTGGCAGCAATCGCCGATGTTCTGGGGATCAGCAGCAGAATCGCACAGACGACTTCAAGACTTCCGGTGAAATAGCGGAACCATTGCCCGATCCCGACTTTGCCAAACAATTCTATCCAGTAAGCCGCATTCGGATTCAATTTGCTCACGCCGAAACACACGAAAAGAATTGCCAGGAAGATCTGCAGAATCCAGAGCGTCAGGTTGAAGACTCGGTCCCATGCAATCTTCACGGCGACCTCTCAGTGGAAATTCAGGTGACCTCGCGCCGAATTGCGTTTGCGCCGCGACGGGCTATGGCGCTACCAGGGCGCGGTACAGTGCGGCGCTTTCTTCCAGGCTCAGGGTTTCGGCGCGGGCGGCGGGTTTCACCCGGGCCGCGGACATAGCGGCGCGGAGACGCTTCTCATCGTAGGACGATTTCAAATTGTTCCACAGAGTTTTGCGCTTCTGGCCAAAGGATAATTTCAGAAAGTCAATGAAACCGTCTTTAAATCCGTTCGTGTTCAAGCCCAGCTCCTGGGCTCGCGGCGCCATGGTGAGGCGCAGGGCGGTGGAATGCACTTTAGGCGGCGGAGCAAAAGCCGCGGGCGGGAGGGTGAAAAGTTTCTCGACACCGGCATAAAGTTGCGCGGTGGCGGAGAGCAGACCATAGTCGCGGGTGCCGGGCTTGGCGGCGATGCGATCGGCTACTTCGCGTTGCACCAGGATGACGAGTGTCTCAAAGTATTTTGAGTAGTCGAACAGACGCAGCAGAATGTCGGAGGTGATGTAGTAAGGGAGATTGCCGATCACTTTGGCCGGCGTGGGCTTGAACTCAATGCCGGGGCGGCTGAGGCCTGGCTTGGGGCCGAAGAGGGAATCGAAATCGATGGAGAGAATGTCGCCTTCGATGACTTCCACGTTGGGGAACATTGCGAAGCGCAGGCGAAGCTGCGCGGCCAGGACGCGGTCTAGTTCCACGGCGATCAGGCGGCGCGCGGTTTTCGCCAGCAGGGAAGTGAGGACGCCGCGGCCGGGACCGATTTCGAGCACGGTATTTTGCGAGACATCGCCGAGGGCGTCGACGATTTGCAAGGCGAAACTGTCGCTGGCGAGAAAATGCTGTCCCAACTTGGGCTTCAGTTGTGGGCGGCGCGTGGAGACGATCTTCGGCACGTTGACCCTCTTTTCGTCGGGCATATAGACTGAAAAGTTAGCCCGCGTGCATGGCTGCGGGGGATTGGGCCCGCAGCCTGTATTCCATCATATCGTGTGCGCGTGAAAAGCGGGTCTTGCCCGGGAGGGGTTTCATGCATATTGCATTCGCGGCTTCGGAAGGCGTGCCATTTTCGAAAACCGGGGGATTGGCCGACGTGGTGGGCGCGCTGCCGCGAGCGCTCGCCGCATTGGGGCATCAGGTGAGCGTGTATTTGCCGCGTTACAAGCAGACCAAATTGGTCGACCCGGCCACTGTGGTGCGCAGCATTACGATTCCCTTTGACGACAAGTACCGCTTTTCCGCCGTGGTGACGGGAGGAAGCCAGTCGGGAGTACGTTTTTATTTTGTCGATTATCCGGACTTTTTCGATCGCGATGCGCTTTATGGAACGCCGGCGGGGGATTATCCGGATAATGCCGAGCGCTTCGCGCTGTTTTCGCGCACCGTGCTCGAAGCCTCAAAAATTCTGGGTGTGCCGCAAGTGTTTCATTGTCACGACTGGCAGTCGGCGCTGGTGCCGGTGCTGCTGCGCACGCTTTACGCGGAGGATCCAGCCTTCCGCGACGTAGGAACGGTCTTCACCATCCACAATATGGGGTATCAGGGATTGTTTCCGCCGGAAACTTTGCCGTTGCTCATGCTGCCGTGGGATCTGTTCACCATGTCGAAGATGGAATTTTTTGGACAGGTAAATTTTCTGAAGGGTGCGCTCACTTATTCCGACTACGTCACGACCGTGAGCCGGAAATACAGCCAGGAAATTCAGACTGCCGAATATGGCTTTGGGCTGGAGGGCGTGCTGCGCGACCGGGCTGCGACCGTGACTGGCATTTTGAATGGTGTTGATTACGATGAGTGGAGCCCGCAGGCCGATAAGTTTATTGCGGCCAAGTATTCGCCGCAGGATTTGGCGGGCAAAGCCAAGTGCAAGCAGGATCTGCTGGCGGCATTCGGCGTGAAGGATGCCGATCCGAAG
>PKVZ01000055.1 GCA_003131635.1 Acidobacteriaceae bacterium | reverse complement strand
TCTAAAAACATCCGTTAGCCTTGCTCACGGCGTGGCCGAGAAGTGGCCGAGAAGATCTGCTTCCAAGTCGAGAGCGTCATCGCAGATAATAGTGGATCTGTAAATTGAAAGCGCAAATGCAACCACAATCAGAGGGAGCGTGTATATGAAAACGATCAGGGTGCAAGTGTTCGCCACGGTGACAGCGATCGGGATCCTCGCGGATCTTTCGCAGATGGAGGGTGCGGATTGGAAAGCACGTTGGAACGAGATGCGTTTCCTCCAGAAATACACCGATCATATCGCGCGAATGGCGGTAGTCGGTGCGGACAAATGGGAAGAAGTGGTGGCTATGCTTCTTGCTGGAACCGCCGTTCTTCAGGCCGAGACCCGCTATTTCGCAACTTCAGAGNNGAATGTATCTCGGTACAGGTCTCTTTAAGGACTATGTTCCGGAGTACACGGAACTCTAAGAGTGCTCCCGAATATATTTTCGATGCAATTCTGGCATTCTCTAAAGGGGAACCCACGCCAGCGCGGGTGTGGGGCCGTTAGGCTTGACGGGAACCTTGCGCCGTTACTGCAGAGGCTTCCTGAGTGGGCAGGTCCCTCTGCTTCTGTCGCTGTTCGATTTCTTCGTCTGTCAACCGCGCGTCGTAAATCGATCGCGCATCGACGCTACGCGCTATGAGTGTCGCAATTCCCACGACAAGTAGCATCGGCAAGATGAAAGAACGATCTCTTCCCGTCAATTCCATCATTAGAACCACGGCGGATATCGGGCCCTGAGTTGTAGCTCCAAGCACAGCCCCAGCTCCGAGTAACGCAAATATTCCTGGTTGAGCGCCGGGCCAGAAGTGTGACCACAGGAGCCCTAACACGCCGCCGAGCATGGCTCCGAATGTCAGCGATGGCGTGAACATCCCGCCGGGCGCCCCACTGCGCATGCACAAGATCGTTGCTGCGGGCTTTAGAACGAGTAACACGAGCAGCAAAAGAGGCGCGACTTGGCCCGTGAAGGCGAGTTGCGAAATGTCTTTTCCGTTTCCAAGAATTTGCGGAAACCAGATCGAGACGATCCCGAGCGCTCCAATGACGATGATGGGTGCCGTGATCCGTCCCCAACCCTTCGGCCGGTTGCGATCTGCCCAGGTCACCATTCGAACATAACCAACGGATGCCAGACCTGCGATCGGCCCCACGACCAATGCCCACAAAATGATTGACGCGGAATCAACGAAAGTCGGGATCACGTACGTAGGCGCGTTGGGCAACGCAAACCACGAAACTCCCGCCGCGATCATCGACGCAAAAAGGGCAGGGAGGACAAAACGGAGCGCCAGCTTTCCGCGCATGACTTCCAGTGCAAAGAGTGCACCGCCCAAGGGAACTCCGTACGCGGCTCCCATTCCAGCACCCGCCCCGCAGGCGACCAGCAACCGGCGCTGCTCATCCGACAAACGCCCTTTGTCAGAAAAAAAGTTGGCGAATACTGCGCCTGCTTGTTTCGGAGCGCCCTCGCGACCGAGCGATACCCCGAGGCCAACGATTATCACCGAGAGCACGGCGCTTCCTAGCGTGCGCAAAGCCGGCATTCGTCCGGCGTGGAACCAAATTGCTGCAGTTGTGTCGATGCCGTTTCCGCTGGAGAGATGCTTGAGCAGAAGTTGCCCAATACCGGTGAGCACGGCCGCAGCAAGAAGCACTACGATGTGCCGCATCGGAGTCGCACGTTGAGCCGCATCGAGGATGTTAGTGGCTGATCCACTCCAAGCCACATGCTGTACGACTTCCAGGAGCCGAGTCAGCGCTGCCGCTCCGATTCCCGTACCAACCCCCGTAAACAGGACGGCCAGCCAGAACCGCACGGCGTCCGGAGACTGGAGCGTCGAAGGAATGATGTTGCCAGCTGCCGTTGGCAAGGATCCGGGAGTAGTCAATTTCATGGCCGTTTTCGCTCAGCGGCTACCTTCGTCGGCAGCGAGACTCATCCTTCCATTCGATATCGATATCACGCCGAGAATCATGCCCAGAGTTTACGACATCGTGTCACCTTTGGCGGCAGGCAAGCCTAAATATAGCTTTTGCTTGCCTTTGAACAGCTAATTCTGAATCAGTCGCTCAATGTGCTCGCTAAGACGCGCCTGGGAACTTGAACACAATCTCCTGACAATCCTCACTATGAGATGGAGCTTTCGCAATTACTGAATTCGGTCTTTCGGCTTCGGTTTGACGACGATGTGCACGGCTGCGCTCCTTTTTAAATACGGAGACTGCTTCGCCCCGAGAGTGAGCGCTTTTGCTCAGTTTTCAATTTAGTTTCTGGAGAGAATAAAATTCTTGTTTTCGAAACGTGCCACGATTCAAAACACGGTTACGGCCCTCTACTGCTACTTGACCAGCGAGGTTCTGGAGACGACGCGCATGAAGCGAGCCAGGTTGGCCTACACGTTAACAAGCGGTCTGGCTCTTCTGGTGTTCATAGTGAGCGTATATCCCGACGCACACGCTCTTCCGTCGTATGCCCGTCAAACCGGCCAGCAGTGTTCGAGTTGTCATGTCGGGGGTAACTGGCCGCAGCTTACTCCGTGGGGACGATTCTTCAAGCTCTCCGGGTACACGGCGGGAAAATCGCTCTTTGGCGACAAGGGCATCGGTCTTAATTATGTGCCCGTCGGGATGTTCGGGCAGTTCGGCGCAACCTGGGCGAGCCAGCCTAACGATTCGCAAGGACAGCCCGTGGTTTCGCCGAACGGATCAGTTTCGGCGTATGAATTCACAGGCGAAGTCGGGACCAAGCTGACTGACTTTCTCGGCGTCTTCTACGAATACCAACTCGGCAACAATTTCCCCGGCTGGAAGGGATCAGGGGGACCCGCTGATGTCCGAGCCGTTCACTTCTTTCATCCCGGTGGCCAGGAACTTCTGGTGGGAATCGACAGCAACAATAACCCCACGTCGCAAGACGTGTGGAATACGCTGCCCAGCTGGGGTTATCCCTTCTATACGTCGCCACAGGCGATGAGCGGACCAGCAAGCCCCATGATCAGCGGCCTGGGCGGGCAGGCGGCGAGCGTCGGCGTCTATGCGCTTCTGAATCGCCAGGTGTATGCGGAAGTCTCGATGTACCGCGTCGCCACCAACTTCTTCCGGTGGATGAGCGCAGGGACATCCCTTACGGGCGGTGGGGCCAACTACCTCGACGGTTATAACCCATACTGGCGCCTTTACTGGACCGAGCAGCACGGTCCTCACGTTCTGATGGTGGGTACTTCCGGCATGCACTCCGCCGTCTATCCCAACAGTGCGGCGCCCAGCGGTCCCACTAATGTTTTCAACGACTACGGATTCGATACGCAGTATGACTATCTGGGCGGCAGTAATAAGGCTTCGGTGCGCTTCAGCTACATCTATGAAAACCAGTCGTGGAATGCAGGCTTCCCGCAAGGCGCTTCATCCACGCTAAACGGGAACATCCAGTCACTAAACCTGAACGGCACCTATACCCTTCACGACCGTTGGATGTTCAACGCCGGCTTCTTCGTCAACAACGGCAGTAATAACGCGGCCCTCTATGCCGTCACTTCACCGTCGGGCAGCCAACTTACCGCCTCACCCAACACCACCGGCTACACGCTGGAACTCGACCGCAACCTTACGCAGAATCTGAAGCTCACCATGCAGTACAACGGCTTCTACAAATTCAACGGCCTCACGAGCAACATCGACGGGATGGGGCGGAGTCCGGGCGACAACAACACGCTGTGGATGAGCTTGTTCGTGGCGTTCTGATGGGAAGGAACTAAGAGTGAATAGGTTCGCAGTTTCGCTCACAAGCGGCGTCATTGCATTGCTCGTGACCTCTCCGCCAGCTTTCGCGCAAAAAGTCCGCAGCATCCCACCTCGAATTGTCACAGGGAACTGTTCCGGCTGCCATGGAATCCACGGCAACGCTCAATCGCCGGAGTTTCCGAGCCTTGCTGGGCTCGACGCGTCGTATATCGAACAAAGGATTGCGGCCTTTCGGGCAGCGCCAACCCCGCCGTCTGACGAACTGCTTTATTGGCTCTTCAATCACGCCGAGTCCAAGAAGATAGCCGCCAGCAACAGCCCGGAGGCACTTGCCAATATGGTTGGAATAGCTCACGCCTTAACTCCGCAAGAAATTAAGGAGGCGGCCGCTTGGTACTCGGCACAGAAACCAAAGCCCTCTGCCGGGCACTCCGCCAATCTCCCGCCTGGGAGTATGACATCCAAAATTGCAAACGAAAAACACCAGGCAAAAGCAAACGGGCAGGACATTCTGCATGAATCTGCTCCTGTAACCGCCAATGCGATGGGCGGCCTAAATGACGATCCGTTTGATCAGTCGAGCTGGTTTCGGCTAGTACAGAACCTCCAGCTATCAGCAGGGTATAGCGGATATGCGAAGTTCAATGAAGGGACGCACCACGACGGACTTAACCAAGATGCTTCGTCGAACAACCTAATATCTGTCGGTTTGTGGCTGAACTTCCAGACGGTAGGCCCTTAATGGAATCACACGATCACGAACAGTTAGTTCCGTTGGATGGCTCCCGTCGATCTTTTCTTGGTGTACTGCTGGGGTTAGCGTCGACGTTTGTTGGCGTTTTACTGGCAATTCCCGTCCTGCGCTACATTTTCTATCCAGTGACAGCTAGCGCGGAAGATTCAAACTGGGTGGAAGTTGGCTCACTGGCAAGTGTTTCCGACGTCCAAACGCCTCTGCGCCGAACGCTCGACCTCAAGCAGCGCGATGGTTGGCTGGAGACAGCCAGTCAACCAATTGTCTACATCATCAAGGAGGGTGGCCAGCTCAAAGCGTTGTCCGCTATTTGTACTCATCTCGGCTGTACTGTCCCCTGGGATCCAGGCCGAAATGAATTTGTGTGCCCATGTCATGGCGGCACTTATTCTGCGGACGGCACGCATATCTCGGGGCCGCCACGCCGCTCGCTCGATTCGCTGGAAACCAAAGTGACCGGCGGCAACCTGATGGTGAAGTACCAATATTTCCGTCCCGACGTGCCCTACAAAGAGGTGATCAGTTGAATGGCGAGGGTACATCGTCGGTGCCGGATGCGAACTCCGAAAAGAGTCAAAACAAGCCAAGTCTGCCTGGTCGCCTGTGGAAATGGATAGACAGACGGACTGGAGCCGACAAGGTACTTCGCAACTCCCTGGATGAACCTGTCCCTGGCGGCGCGCGCTTCGCCTATGTTTTCGGATCTGGGCTCCTCTTCATTTTCCTTTCACAGATTATCACCGGCCTATGCCTAGCTCTGTACTACGTCCCTTCTCCTTTGAACGCTCATTCGAGCGTGGCCTACATCGTAAAGGAGGTGGCGGCAGGATCTTTTCTGCGAAGTCTGCATTCTTATGGTTCCACAGCCATGCTCGTGGTTCTACTTCTGCATTTCTTGCAGACGCTACTCTACGGGTCCTATAAAGGGAAACGCGAGCTCCTGTGGATTGCGGGCTGTGCTCTCGCGCTTCTTGTTTTGGGGATGGCTTTTACCGGATATTTCTTGTCCTGGGATCAGAGTGCGTATGCCGCCGGCGGCGTCGGCACGGACATTGTTGGGGAGGTGCCATTCATTGGCAACCGCCTTAGGCTGCTATTGCAGGGCGGCGCGATGCTGGGAGCTTTGACGCTCTCTCGTTTTTACGTTCTTCACGTTCTAATCATTCCAGGCCTCATTTTTTCTGGTATAGCCATCCACATTTTCCTGTTTCGAAAAGCGGGAGCCGCGGGCCCGGTGAGCGAGGACCCCATCAAGCCAAAGTTGCCCACAGAGGCGTTTTATCCCAAACAAGTTCTAATTGACATGACCTTTGTGCTAGCTGTGATGGGTGTTCTCGGCATGCTGGCACACTTTGTTCCTGTAATGCTGGGATCCGAAGCAGATCCTGCAAATACCCGCTTTATACCTCGTCCGGAGTGGTATTTCCTACCCATGTTCCAATGGCTGAAGTATTGGAAGGGGTGGAGCACTGTCATTGGCGCTTTCATTATCCCTGCAATACTGATCGGACTGGTCTTCTTGCTTCCGTTCATGGACCGCGGCCTCGAACGCCGCCCGTGGCGGAGACCTATTCCCGTCGGTGGCGTCCTCATTATATTGGTCGGTTTGCTATGGCTCGGGATGACGAGTCGTCTTGACGATTCCCGCGATGCCACGGTTGCTGCTCAACTCGCTGAGCAGGACCAACAAGAACATGCGTATTTTTATTCCGCCTTTAAACCGTATTCGACACCGTCGCCTTCTGTGGCTGTTGCGTCAACCTCGGAAGATCCAACCGTGGCACAGGGAAAGGGCATTTTCGATTCTCACGGTTGCAGTGGATGCCATGGAGAGAGCGGGGGCGGTGCCATTGGGCCATCGCTAAAGCACATTACTGCTCAATATCCTCCTGCTCAATTGACAGCACTTCTGAAGGCACCCAGAGCAAACATGACGGCGGCTGGAATGGTCCCTCTGACTTTGGATTCAGGTCAAATGACAGCTCTGGTTTCCTACCTGGGTAGTCTCGGGGGAACATCCGCCGCATCAGCGGCGGCACCCCCGGCATCCGGATCGACCTCGCCTGAGCCTGGACCAGATGTGGCCGCCGGAAAGCCGAAAGCGAAAGCTGGAAGTTCATCAGGCGACGCAACCGTCGCCGCGGGGAAGGCTATTTTTGATTCTAACCGCTGCAGCGGATGCCATGGGCAGAGCGGAGCGGGTGGCGTTGGACCATCGCTGACTCATATCACTACTCAATATCCGCCCGCTCAATTGACCGCACTTCTGAAAACACCAAGGGCCAACATGAAAGCTGCAGGCATGGTCCCTCTGACTTTGAACCCCGCCGATATGAAAGCTCTGGTTTCCTACTTGGCCAGCCTCGGGGGGATTTCGGCTGCCTCTGCCGCGGCAGCTCCCGCTAGCGGATCGTCGTCAGAGGCGCCGGCTAAAGCGAAACCAGACGAAAAAGCAGACCCGTCAAAGGCCGCCTCCGCAACGATACCTCCTACTTCTGGGTCGTCGTCAACGGTGCCAACTAAAGCGGAACCAGATGCAACAGCCGAGCCGTCGAAAGCAAAAGCTGGAAGTTCGTCAGGCGGCGCAACCGTCGCCGCAGGAAAAGCCATTTTTGATTCTAACCGCTGCAGCGGATGCCATGGGCAGAGCGGAACGGGTGGCGTTGGACCACCGCTGACTCATATCACTACTCAATATCCGCCTGCTCAGTTAACAGCACTTCTGAAGGCGCCGAGGGCCAACATGAAGGCTGCCGGCATGGTCCCTCTGACGTTGAGTGCTGCCGACATGACAGCACTGGTTTCCTACTTGGCCAGCCTCGGGGGAACTGCGGTCGCCCCTGTGGCGGCGTCTCCAGCTTCCGGGTCGCCCTCACCCGCGCCAGCTAAAGCGGAACCAGACGCAAAAGCCGAACCGTCGAAGGTGGCCTCCGTAGCCGTACCTCCGGCCTCCGGATCGTCCTCCCCTGCGCCAGCGGAACGCGATGCAACCACTGGATCGTCGAGGTTAAATGGGGAAGCGATCTTCAAAGCGCACAAATGCGATAGCTGTCACGGCACCAATGGTGCGGGAGGTACAGCTCCTCGTATTGCAGGCCAGAACAGCAGTTACCTGGCCAACCAGTTAATGCGCTTTCGCGCCGGGGATCGCACATCGGACTCGGAAATGGCCTCCATCGCGAAGCAACTCGACAGACAGCAAATCCGCGCCGCCGCGGCTTTCTTGGCGTCACAATAAACCGCGTGGGCATTGACTTTGAGGGAAGGGATCTATGCAGGGCAGCAATAACATTTTTGTGTCGGCACTTAACTTTTGGAAAGTGGGTCCCCTTAAGCACCACCGCGTTTTAACGCTGTCTGCGGACTTTGCCCTTCAACCTGTGTTTCCTCTGACGTTTACGATGCAAATGCAAAGTCCACACCGAATCGCTACGTCCTGGGCTCCGGACGCAGAAGTCTAGCGGTTCCCAGATCAAGGAGGCCTCAAGAATGCCCGTCGGCAAACGGGAACGACATCGCACAGGACGCATAGGCTGGCTACGTGCGGCTGTACTGGGCGCGAACGACGGCATCCTTTCAACGGCGAGTCTGGTGCTTGGCGTTGCAGCGGCGCGTGCAACTCACGGTAACGTGTTGGTGGCTGGAGTTGCCGGCTTAGTTGCCGGAGCTATGTCGATGGCTGCCGGGGAGTACGTGTCCGTCCACTCCCAGGCAGACACCGAACGCGCCGATCTCGCGCTGGAGCGCGCGGAACTCAAAGCAGACGATCAGGGCGAACACAAGGAACTGATGGCCATCTACGTTGCTCGCGGGCTCGATCCATCGCTTGCAAAACAGGTGGCAGAACAACTCATGGCCCATGACGCGATCGGAGCGCATGCCCGCGACGAACTCGGCATCTCCGAGAATTTGCGGGCGCGTCCGATTCAGGCCGCGTTGACATCGGCTGGCAGCTTCGCGGTTGGTTCAGCCATGCCTTTGTTGGTCACTGCCATAACTCCAGCGGCGGCACTGATTCCACTCGTCTCTGGAACCTCACTGGTGTTCCTTGCGCTTCTTGGCGGGTTAGCCGCTCGCGCGGGTGGCGCAGGAGTAACGATGGGCGCAATACGCGTCACGTTCTGGGGTGCGCTCGCCATGGCGCTGACCGCGGGCGTCGGATTGCTGTTCGGAGCGATTGCGTGAGCGGCCATCGATGTTCCTCACTTGCGTTGCAATCCGACAAGTTTGGGAGTTCAAATGGACCAAATGACACATGAAGTCCCCGGACAAGCGGCGGACCCACATGCCGGTCACAAAATGCCAATGGCCCAAGGAAACCACGACCGTCACGTCGGACACTCCGTCGCCATGTTTCGTGACAAGTTCTGGTTGAGCTTCGCTCTTACGATTCCCGTGGTCTTCTGGTCGATGGACGTCCAACGCTGGCTTGGCTACACAGCGCCTTCCTTCCCCGGTTCGAAATTCCTCCCCGCAATACTTGGAACGGTC
The DNA here is from genome assembly GCA_003131635.1 of Acidobacteriaceae bacterium. Classification (GTDB taxonomy): domain Bacteria; phylum Acidobacteriota; class Terriglobia; order Terriglobales; family Acidobacteriaceae; genus Sulfotelmatobacter. The sequence continues at coordinate 2,575 of PKVZ01000055.1, read as the reverse complement.
GTGTTCGGGTATGGAGGCCTCGTTTTTATTCGCGGGGCATGGGGCGAACTTGCCGATCACAAGCCCGGCATGATGACCCTCATCAGCCTGGCGATCGTAGTCGCCTTTGGGACCTCACTCGCCGCAACCTTCGGCCTCTTCGAGATAGAAGTCTGGTGGGAACTCGCCTCGCTGATCACGATCATGGTGCTAGGCCATTGGCTCGAAATGCGAGCCATTTCCCAGGCCCGAGGGGCACTCAATGCGCTCGCCGCGCTTCTCCCAGACACTGCCGAACGCGTGAGAGGAACCGAGACTCAGACCGTTCCGATCTCTGAGTTGAACGTGAGCGATGTTGTCCTCGTCCGGCCCGGAACTCGCGTTCCGGCGGATGGCGAAGTCGTCGAGGGCTCTGCCGATCCGCTCTCTTATACTCTGCACGCACCTGAACCAGTGGCCGCATAGCTGCCTGAAATGAGCGTAAACCCGACTGCATAGACAATGTGATGTGAATGGGCTGGAGCCTAGTTTTTATGGCCAGATCATTACCACTATCGACGACAATTGGGTGCAGTGGTTAGCTGTGAAACAGAACCGTAGTCAGAGGCGCGATGACCGATCAGACGCTGCAGAGCTCGCCAACAACACAGCGAAAAAGTGTGTTGATCGACACGATCCAAACCGTCACCGGCAATACGTTCTCGGCGATGATTTTGGAGGGCCAGGGGCCAATGGCGGTTGAGTTCATGTCTTACGGCTGCGCCCACTGCCGGGCCATCGAGCCAAGTCCTCCAACAAGTTGCGGACATGATCGGGCCCAAAGAAAAGATCTTCCGCGTCAATATTGCCATCGAGCAGGAACTCGCAGACAGTTACGAAATTCAGGGCACGCCAACCTTAATCATGTTTCTGCATGGAAGAGAAGTCGGACGAGTCGAGGGCCCACATCCGACGGTATCGAGTGTCCTGAAAGTAATCACGCAGCCCTTCGAGTCATGAAATGAGGCCGATTGCCACAAACGCAGAAACAGACGAAACCAATATTGCTGTTCAATGACGAATGCGGTGTCTGCCGCCGCATTGCAGGTTGGGTAAAGAAGTCGGCGCGAAACAATTCCGGCGAGACGAGCATCATCGAGGAGCCAATCGGCGACGATCCAGAGGTACTGCGGGCACTCAATCCGGACCTCGATATCTGGGATGCTTATGCGACGATCCATCTTCTGATGCCCGATGGCTCGATGAAGGTAGGAGGAGAAGCCGTTGCCGAGGTTCTGAGGAGCTTGTCAAACACTAAATGGCTCGCCCAGAGTTTCACCCTCAGCATGTTCGGATTTCGACCATTTCAGATGATCCTCAGCTTAGGGTACGCCATCCCTGCGGACGCGCGTCAACTCTTCGGCTGTGAGAGTTGTGGAACGCCAAGCTTGTGGTTGAGACCGGTCGCTTGGATAACAAAATGGGCGAAGACCGTCTCTGGCGAACGTCACTTCCCGAGGCCCAACTTACTTCGCTGGCGGTCACGCCTCGACAACTGCAACCGGCCACAGGACTTCCGCCGCAAGCGCGTCAGCTCTGAAATCGGGGGCGGATCAACCGCTACGGAACACTGCTGCCGGCTGGCATCTGTTTCTGACGGCCCGAGGGCACCATCGACAAATCATTGGTGCCGACATAGATCCCAATGGCCACGAGCATTGCGACGAGGCCGAACCAGAAGCGCCAATCATGATGCGCGCGCCTCCAGTAAGGAGTCTGGTCATTATGACTGTGATGACCTTCGCCATTAGGATGCAAGTGTTCGGTGTTGTTCATGGTCTTCTGCTCTCCACAGAGAGAATCGACAGTCGCGCTCAAATACTGCTGCACAATCCTAGGTCATTGGGCAGCAGCTCTTGCCAGTTTGCAGATGCCTTCCACTAAACGCCGACCAGGGAAGTAACACGGTTTTCGTTGTCTTCATGAATCCAATAAGGCGGCCGGCCGTAGTGCAAATAGAGCCGATGTTCGTATTCACGAGAGATTGGCACGGAATCGACATAGGTCGGCGCAGTCTTGATCGCATCCCGGTAGAGGCCGACATACACATTGGACTCCGCCCAACTTACTTTTTGAATCCACGCCGGCGAAACTAAAACTTTTTTGCCTGGCCACCAATTGCGAGTGGCCACTTCGATGTAGCGGATGGCCCAGGTTTCGTCGTCCATGACAAATCCGGCCACATGGCCGATTTCGCCATCTTCCGCTTCGATGTGATAGCCCGTCACAGCCGTAGTACTTCGCAGGTGCGAGTCCATCGACGCCTGTCGCACTTTTTCTGCCAGCACTTCCTTGGGAGCAGGGATCCGGTTCGTCAAGCCCAATGGGTATGATCCCGGGCCCCACATCGAGGGTCCGCCCCAATACAAGGGATAACCGTAATAGCCGAGATATTCGGTCTCGTACTGCCGGGAAACGGGCCGCTGTGTGTCAATGCTGGGGCTGTTTTCCACTTGTTTTTTCGTCAGCGCCACATCCAACCGCCGGGCCGGCCAATCCATGCCGATAAAGGAGAATGGCGAGATCAATACTTTCCGGTCTCCAAGCCAGTCGGTGT
>PKVZ01000299.1 GCA_003131635.1 Acidobacteriaceae bacterium | reverse complement strand
CTAGGATTCAAAGCCAGCGAGTTTCAATGCATTAGACAAAAAAGAACAGCCGCAGTCCCACTTTGAAACCTTGAAACTCTGAAACCTTGAAACCTAGTAAAACAGATACTTCCTCCACTTATCATCGCTGCGTCCCATGAGCCGCATGATGTGCCGGCTGGTGTGGAGGTTGAAGGCGCGGGGCTCGCGCATCAGCTTCATGCCGGCTTCAAGTGGAAATTGATTGCCCTTGCGGCGGTTGCAGGTATGGCAGCAAGCAACAAGATTCTCCCAGGTGGACGATCCGCCGCGCGAGCGTGGGACGACGTGGTCCAGCGTCAACTCGCCTGAGGGCAACACAGTTGCGCAATATTGGCAGGTGTTGCGGTCGCGCAGCAGAATATTTTTTCGCGACAAAGCGCGGCTCTGGTGCGGGATGCGGCGATACTCCAGCAGCCGGATCACCGAAGGAACCCGCATGGCGATGCGCGCCGCGTGCAGGAAGTGCCCGTTCTCCTCTTCCGTCATGGCCACGCCCTTCAGCACCAGAACCAGAGCACGGCGCGCGGCGCACACATTGATCGGCTCATAGGAGGCATTCAGCACCAGCACAGGGGCGTGCAGCGCGTGCCCGTTGCCATCGTGATGCACCGCCGTTCCTGCGAACAGGTTGGCGGCGTGCCGGCCGGTGAGTCCCGAATCGCCCTCGATTCTCGCTGACATTGCTCTCTTCGTCCCCTGCAACCCCAGTGTCCCTGCAACCCCGGTCCACACTCCTCGCGGGGCTTATGTTCGATAATTCGATGCCGCAATCGAAATACGCATCGCTAATAAATCAACTGCCGGCCGCACGAGCCAGCGGTATTTCCAGGGCGACAAGTCCCTCGTCAACCGCCGTGTCACCCGAGAATTGAATCTCAACATGGTGCTCGGAAGCCTTCAGTGTGCGGGCCACGGTCGCAACCCAAACCTTGGTTGCTCCCGCGCGGCGCAGAACCCGCGCGCACTCTGAAACCGTGGCTCCGGTGGTGTAGACATCGTCCACCACCAGCACTTCGCGTCCCTTCACGGCTTCGGCTTGCGCCACTCCGAACGCGCCGCGCACATTTTCGCGTCGCTGGTGGCGAGTGAGGCCGGTTTGCGAGACCGTTTCACGTTTTCTCTCCAGCGCTCCCGCGCACAAATGCAGGCGACCGGGTGCGGTCAGTTTTATCGCAGTTCGCGCAATCAGTTCGGCATGGTTGAACTCGCGCTGGCGAAGTTTGGCGCGGTAAAGCGGCACCGGAATCACGGCAATCGAGCGAGTTGGGAAATCGGGGGCAAGCTCTGCAATCGACTCAGCCAGCATCCGTCCCAAAACATTCGCGGCGGGCCGCACCGAGCCGTACTTCAGCAGATGAATCAACTCCCGCAGGCCGCCCTCATAGCTGCCATAGGCGGCTGCGCGCGCGAACGCCGGCTCAATGCGCCGGCATAACCCGCAGCGGGGTTCGCTCTCAGGGGCGGATAGCGCATAAGAAGAAAAAAGCCGCTCGCCACAAATGGCGCAGAGTCCGCCAGCAATGGGGCGCATGGCGTCGAGGCACTCCTGGCACACCGGAAGACGGGAAACTTTAACCAGAGGCTCACCGCAGATGCGGCAATCGGAGGGAAACAGAACGGTAAAAAGACTCTCGGCAAGGCGCACAGAAATCCGACTCGCCCACGTTCGGTTAACCCGGGGTCGGTTAACCCAGGATCGGTTAACCCAGGACTGACCGCCCGCGGAAGCAATAGAAGGCCCTGCGACTACGGCCTTGGCCTGGATAGCCCGAATTCGGTCTCCACTACTGCTGAAGACGGCCTCCGTGATCCCCGCAAGAATGGACGCTTGCGCGTTGCCTGCTTGGCATTCAGTATAACGACGTTCCCTCCCACTAGGCAACGTTGCGAGTTCTGCCGGGCGGAATCGCAGAACCCGGCGGCTTGGCCACCGCTTCCGACAGCCGTTCCTTCACAGGCATAAAAATCAAACGATAGTCCCTCCGGAAACACTCTGCGCAGCGCACTGGCTGGAGAAGGAATAGTGGCAACAGGTAGCGCTCGGAAAACGTACGCCGCCGCGAACGGAATCCCGTGTCGCTGCCGCAGTCGTCGCAGTGAAATTCAACGTACTGCTGGAACCAAATCTGGTCAGGGGAGTTCTTTGTCACACAGCACCTCGGGCGATGACGAAACTACGAAGGGGCGTCCAGGCCGATTAGCGCTATTCTACCCTAAGAATGCCGGCAGGCAAGAGCAGTGTCTCTCTAATCAGTGCGTAGTCGGAACCCGCATCGCACTTGTAAAGCAGCCCGCCCGCGTGCTAACGTGCGCCGTTCCCGTGTTTGGGGCAAGTTTACGAAACAACGCTGCCTGAATACTATAACTTACGAGGATTCCGCCCATGAGCAGTCCGGTTCCCCCTGGCTCAGAACCCGTTGCCAAGAAACACGTTCCCTTCGTTCCCGAGCACATGGAGATGAAGGAATTCACTCTCCGCGCAGTCCTGCTGGGACTCTTGATGACCATCGTTCTGGGAGCGGCCAACGCCTATCTTGGACTGCGCGCCGGTATCACCATCGCGGCAACCTATCCCGCCGCCGTGATCGCAATGGCGGCAATGCGCGCGTGGAAGGGATCTCTGCTCGAAGAAAACATTGCCCGTACCGCGGGATCGATCGGAGAGTCCGTTGCCGCCGGAGCTATCTTCACGTTGCCCGCGTTTCTTCTAGCCAAGGCGTGGCCGTCGTTCCGCTTTGCCGACGCGTATTGGAAATCCACTGCGCTGATCATGGTGGGTAGCATTCTGGGAGTGCTGTTTATTTCTTTGGTGCGGCGTGCCATGGTGGAGGATCCAGAGTTACCCTTCCCGGAATCGCTGGCGGCATCGGAGATTCATAAAGCCGGACAACGCGGCGCGCAAGCCGCGAAATATCTCTTCTGGAATATCGGCATTGGCGGCGTGGTCTACATCCTGGGAAAGTTCGGGTTGTTCGCCGCCGACACCGATCTCCATGTGGGCGTGGGCAGTCTGGGACACAGTCAGGTTCGTCTCGGCACGACCGGAAGCACGCACATCGTACCCACTGGAGGAACCAGCGTATTCGCCGCGCCCAGCGTGAGTCCGGCCTATCTTGGCGTGGGCTACATCATCGGCGTCCGGCTGGCCTCGATCCAGTTTGCGGGCAGCGTATTGGCCTGGGGCCTGCTGGTTCCGTTGATGATCTTCTTTCTCGGCCCCCAACTGAAGGCATATATTCCCGCCGACACTCCGGACAACTGGGCAACCATGGCGGATGCCGTCTGGAGATACATTGTGCGTCCAATCGCCGTCGGAGGAATGCTGGTCGGCGCCGCCTACACGCTATTCAAAATGCGCGCGAGCTTGACCGCCGGAATCGGCAAGGCGCTCGCGGACGTGCGCCAGACGGCCGCCGAGCAAGCTAAGCTGGCACGCACCGAACGCTACATGAGTTCGAAAACAGTTTTCAGTTTGATCGCCGTAATGTTTGTGCTGATGTGTGTGCTTTACGTTCGGATCTCGGGCCTGTTCTGGCCGGCCATTCTCGCCGCGGTGGTGATGATTCTGGTGGGATTTTTCTTCGCCACTGTTTCCGGCAATCTGGTCGGGTTCATTGGCTCTTCCAATAATCCGATCTCTGGACTGACGCTCTCGACGCTGTTGATTGCAGCTCTCTTGATGGTGGCGTTGGGGGTTTCCGGCACGTCGGGAGTTGCCGCGGTTCTGGGTGTTGCGACTGTAGTCTGCGTTTCGTCGGCGGTGGCCGGTGAACTTTTGCAGGATTTCAAAGTCGGTTACATTCTGGGAGGCACGCCGCAGAAGATTCAAGCCGCTGAACTGATTGCCGTCGTGGTGGCCAGTCTGGTGATGTATTTTCCACTGATGCTGCTGCACGAAGGCAACATCAGAGCCGGCGGCGTGGGATTTGGCGGTGCAGACCTTCCCGCGCCGCAGGCGGGACTCATGGCGACATTAGCGATGGGTATTGTGGGCCATGATATGGCATGGCCGCTGGTGGTTGTCGGAATTCTATTCGGCATCGCGATGATCATGATGCAGGTAAAGAGTCCCATGCTGGTGGCGGTCGGAATGTATTTGCCGTTCGGCACCACATTCGCCATCTTCGTCGGCGGAGTCATACGCTCAATCGGCGATTGGGCCGCCGAGCGCCGCGGATTCAACAGCGCGCAAAAAGCGCGCGTGGAAAATGCCGGAGTGCTGGTCGCTTCCGGGCTGATCGCGGGAGAAGCCTTGCTGGGCCTGGTTTGGGCAGGATTGCAGTTTGTCCCGTCCTGGGGCGCGCCGAATCATCCCCCACAAATCTTCAGCGATCCTTCTTACCTGGTAGGGGGAATGATCGTCCTCGCCGGTTTGGCGGCATTGATGATTTTCTTGCCGGTTTCAGCCGCCGGCGACCCGAACGAACCGGCCCCACCCACAGCGATGATGTAGTTTTGTGAACCACGTAAGAAACAGAAGTTGCATTGACGGGCGCCGACACTTTTCGTGCAACTTCGCGCTCTTCGTGGTTGAGTGTTCTATGTCGATCTCCGAGAATGTTGTTTTGGTGCGTGAGCGTATCGAAGCCGCGGCGCGACAGGTTGGACGCAAGTCCGGCGACATCGTTCTGATGGCAGTGAGCAAGACGCAGCCGCCCGAACTAATTCGTGCGGCCTACGACGCAGGCCTGAGACTGTTCGGAGAAAATCGCGTTCAGGAGTTTGCCGGTAAATTCGATTCACTTCGGAATTTGCAGGCCGCCGAATGGCACATGATCGGCCACCTGCAGACCAACAAAGCCGCGAAGACCGCGGAGCTGTTTCGCGCCGTGGATTCGGTCGATTCCTTGAAGTTGGCGGAGAAGCTGGACGCGGCGGCACGCGCTCTTGGCAGAAAGCTGGATGTGCTCATCGAAATTAACATCGGCGGCGAAGCCGCAAAGAGCGGCGTGCCGCCAGACGCGCCCGCACTCGATGAATTGCTGATTGCCGCGCCCCGGTTCGAGGGGTTGGCTTTTCGCGGACTGATGACCGTGCCTCCGTTTACCGACGATCCGCAGGGTGCGCGGCCCCACTTCCGCAAGCTGCGCCAGTTGCGCGATACAATTGCGGCGCGCAAACTACCGTCCATCGCGATGGACGAGCTTTCCATGGGGATGTCGCACGATTTTGAAATCGCGATTGAAGAGGGATCGACTTGCGTGCGCGTGGGAACCGCGATCTTCGGAGAAAGGACAAAGGCCTAACCATCCTTCGCCGCGTTCAGCGTAATCCGAACACCGGGGCACGCACGCCATGAAGCTCTTCGACCGGCTTTGCGCAGGCATCCTTTTTGTTCTAGCGATCGTGGATTGCCTGCTCGTGCCGAAAACTTACACTGGCAGAATCTGGCTCCTCGGCACGGCACTGGCTCTGCTGTTTACCGCCATGTTAAATGTGCTGCGCCTTCGCAACGGCTACGCGGTCCGGGGTCTGAAAATGTTCTGCATTGGCGCCAACGTCTTGATGCTGACTTTTGTTGTCGCGTTGATGATGAGCATCGGTGAGGCACGCGCCCTGCACAATCCGGAGATCATTGTTGTGGCTCTCTT
>PKVZ01000138.1 GCA_003131635.1 Acidobacteriaceae bacterium | reverse complement strand
TGGCGGGAAGTTCCGCAACAGGAGAAAAGCCGACTGGTAGCGGCGGCGCGCCTGGCGCTGCTCGAACTGGAATCGATGACCAATGACCGCGCGGAGTCGCGGCAGTATTTTGCCCAGCCGGGCGAAGCGGAATGGGGCTGCTAAGGCGCGATTCCGCGGTTGATTTCGCTGAATCTCGCCGTAGCTCGAAGCGGGGACCAAGTGCAATTCCATGAAATGCAATTCCATCTTTACGAATTCTTTACGAATTCCTTAAGCGGCCTTTACACATGAAATGGTTCACTGGAATGTTTGCGCGGGTGGTCCGTGCGCGCATGCTGGAGGCTCGGTTATGGGCGCAGCCTCGGTAGTGGCAGCCGTCGGATTCTGCGGGGCAGGGTTCATGCTCTGGTTTCTAATTGCCTTGCTGCGAGAGGGTGCCCCCTCGGTCTGCTACTGGGCTGTACCCGTCCGCCGGAAAGAGAGAGAGGCGCTTCACATGTTGCGCGTGCGCTATGATGGCGGCGATTGCTGCGGGACGGCATGCACCGGCAGCAAGTATCGCGTGGACTTATTGGAGAACGAAAATCATGAGAAGGGCAAGGTTGGTTCAAGTTTTATTACTCTGGACGTGCGTACCATTTCTGGCGGGCTGGGCTGGCGCGCAATCCAATCCCCACGGAGCTACGTCCTCCGGGAACGCCGCCTCCAGTGAGCGAACAGAACAACAGGAAATGCGCGATGAGTTGAAAGCGCTGCGCGCGGAGGTGGAACGATTGCGCGCGGAAGTGGAACAGCACAGGCCGGGGTCAGCGGCCGATGATCGCGGTGTGCTGATGCCAGCGACAACCGGAGGGCCAAATATTCCATCGGTGACGGCGGCAAACGTTGGCACCTTGCCAGCGCCTATTGCTTCTGGGCAGCCCGCTGTGGCTACGGCTACCAGCGCTGCACCGTCTGATTCCGCCCCGACAAAAAAGCAGAAGATCGATCCGTTTTCCGATTGGGACTGGAGCTGGCTAAACGGTAACCCGCGCACCAAAGAGCCGGCATTCGATTCGAAATTCTTTACCCCGGAAATCCGGGCCGATATTTCTTACACCTACGATTTCAACAAACCAGTGGACAATTCGATGGCCGGGTCGAGCGAAATATTTCGCTCGAACGAGATCCAGTTGGAACAGCTGGGCGTTGGGGGCGACTTCCACTTCGACAATGTTCGTGCGCGATTAATGACCCAGTTCGGCATGTATTCCCAAACGACGCCGCGCAACGATCCCAGTCCGGCGAAGGGGCAATGGGACTTGAGCGATGCTTATCGCTACCTGGCCGAGGCCTACGGCGGTTACCACATCAATGCGTTGAATGGAATCAACATTGACGCGGGAATCTTCATGTCTTACATCGGCCTGTTCAGCTACTACAATTTCGACAACTGGGCCTATCAACCTTCGTATGTGTCTTCCAACACGCCCTGGTTTTTTAATGGATTGAGGGTTCAGATTTTTCCCAACCCTCATTTGAAGATCGAGCCTTGGTTCATCAATGGATGGCAGTCGTACGGTTCAGCCAACTCGCGGAAAGGAGTAGGTGGGCAAATCAAGTGGACACCGAGACCTTGGGTGAATATCGTTTCCAACAACTACGGTCTGGGGCACGATGACCTGTACATTCCGAATCGCGGCCGCGTCCATACCGACGACAGCATCGAGATAAAGTATTTCGACAGGCCGGGAGAGACCCTCGACAAGATGGCGTTTACCTTCACCGGCGATATGGGTTGCGAGTTTGGCCCCAGCACGACCACCTCGGCAGGAGTTTATCTGCAAGGCGTGGGCTGCCACGGCGATACCAAGGATGCCAAGTCGGTCGGGGGCGACTATTTTAAGGCGGGAATCAATCCTAAGCAGAGCTTTATCGGCTACATGCTCTACAACCGCATGTGGTTCAAGAAAGACAGGTATGCATTGACAGTCGGCGGAGGCCAGATCAATAATCCCGGACGCTATCTGGTTCTGGATCCTCCCATCAACGGAGAGACGGCGGAGTCGGCGGCGATCAATGCACCCTACTTCACCGGGAATCCGTCGGATCCATTCAAGGCCTGGGATTCGTCGGTAACATTCGACTACATGCCCAGCCAGTACATCACGTTCCGCTGGGAGTACGACTATCGCCACGCCAGTGTGCCGTACTGGTCGGGAGCGGGAGGAGTCACGCCGCCGGGGTCGGGCGGAGTGCCTTATACCAACAACGGATATCCACAATTCTTCGCATGCAACGACGGAAACTCGTCCATGTCATTGACGCTGAGCGGCGCGCAAACGGCCTGCTCAGAGCAGAGTAGCACCGTATGGTTTCCAGATCTGCGCCGGGACGAACAGTTCTTCGACATCGATATCATGGTCAAGTTCTAGCGGAGTGGATTCCAAGAGAGGCTGAAAGGAAAATCTGATGCAGGACGCGATCTTTCTTGTTGTGACGATTGTATTCTTTGTGATTGCTCTCGCCTACATCCATTTCTGCGAGCGGGTGCGCTGAGGGCTATATGGGACCGATTATCATGTTGATCATTTGCGCGGGGTTGCTGGTGTATTTGGTGTACGCCATGTTGCGCCCGGAGAAATTCTGATGACAGCCAACGGATGGCTGCAAATCTTTTTTCTGTTGCTGGTGGTGTTGCTGATCACCAAGCCGCTGGGCGGGTTCATGGCGCGGGTTTTCGGCCGCGAGCGGACCTGGCTGGACCCGGTGATGCGGCCCATGGAACGGATTCTCTACCGGCTTACTGGTGTGGACGAGAGTCACGACATGGATTGGAAGGAATACGCGCTGGCGCTGCTTTTGTTCAGCGGCGTTTCCATGATCCTGCTGTATGTGCTGCAGCGGGTGCAGCAGTGGGCGTGGTTGCCGTGGAATCCGCAGAAGTTGGCGGGTGTACCTCCGGCGCTGGCATTTAATACTGCGGCTTCGTTTACCACAAATACGAATTGGCAGAATTATTCGCCCGAGTCCACCATGAGCTATCTAACGCAGATGGTGGGGCTGGCGTATCACAACTGGGTTTCGGCAGCCGCAGGAATGGCGCTGGCAATCGCCTTTATTCGCGGCATTTCGCGGCGTGAACAAAAGACGATCGGGAATTTTTGGGTGGATCTGGTTCGCGGCACGTTGTGGATTCTGGCGCCGCTGTGCCTGGTGGGGGCGTTGCTATTGGTGTCGCAGGGCGTGGTGCAGAACCTAAAGCCTTATGACACGGTGCAGGTGGTCGATCCGTATCTGACGCCGCAACTTGGTTCGGATGGCAAGCCGGTAAACGGACCGGACGGCAAGCCGCTCATGCAGACGGTGACGCAACAGGTGATCGCACAAGGGCCAACCGCCTCGCAGGAGATTATTAAAGAACTCGGAACCAACGGTGGCGGGTTCTTCAATGCGAACAGCGCGCATCCGTTCGAGAATCCGACGCCGTTCACGAATTTTCTGGAAATGTTCTGCATCCTCGCAATTCCTTCGGCATTTACTTACACTCTGGGAAAGATGACTGGCTCTCCGCGACATGGATGGGCGGTATGGGCGGCGATGGCGTTGTTGTTTCTGGCGGGAGTTACGACGGCGTATTGGGCGGAGGCGCGAGGCAATCCACTCATTACGTCTGCGGCGCTGCATAGTCCGCAGCATTCGGCTTCTGCTCTGCAAGCCAGCGGCAATCTCGAAGGGAAAGAAGTGCGGTTTGGGGTGGCGAACTCGGCGCTGTTCGCAACCGTGACCACCGACACGAGCTGCGGCGCGGTGAACTCGATGCACGACTCATTCACACCGCTCGGCGGAATGGTTCCGCTGATCAACCTCATGCTGAGCGAAGTGATCTTCGGCGGTGTGGGTGCTGGAATGTACGGAATGCTGGTCTTCGTCATTCTCTCCGTTTTCATTGCGGGATTGATGGTGGGGCGCACGCCGGAGTATTTAGGGAAAAAGATTGAAGCCTATGACGTGAAGATGGCGATGCTGGTGGTGCTGATCTTTCCCTTGGTGATTCTGGTGTTGACGGCGATTTCGGTTTTGTACAGCTTCGGCACTTCCGCCATTTCGAATGCCGGTCCGCACGGATTCACTCAGATTCTGTACGCGTTTACTTCCTCGGTGGCTAACAACGGCTCGGCTTTCAATGGATTTAGCGGAAATACGCCCTGGTACAACACGTCACTGGGCATAGCCATGCTGCTGGGGCGTTTCATGATGATTCTGCCAATGCTGGCGATTGCGGGGAATCTGGCGGGGAAGAAACAGACTCCGGCAACTCTGGGCACGTTTCCGGTGACGGGACCGTTGTTTACGGTGCTGCTGATCGGCGTGGTGGTGATTGTGGGGGCGCTGACATTTTTCCCGGCGTTGAGTCTGGGGCCAATTCTCGAACACTTGTTGATGCAGGCGGGTAAGACCTTCTAGGCAAATATGGCGAAAGCAAAACGCAGTTTGTGGGACATGAAGATCGTTCGCCGTGCGGCGTGGGATTCGCTGGTGAAGCTGCATCCTGTGACCATGATGCGAAATCCGGTGATGTTCGTGGTGGAAGTGGGGAGCGTAGTGACCACGGTACTGCTCATTGTGGAACGCATGCACCGAGAGCCCGGGTTTGGATTCAATGTGCAGATCACGCTATGGCTGTGGTTCACCGTGCTGTTTGCCAATTTTGCCGAGGCGATGGCGGAAGGCCGCGGCAAGGCGCAGGCCGATGCGCTGCGGCGCGCGAAAGCGGAGACNNGAAGGCGTGGCGTCGGTGGACGAGTCGGCGATCACGGGCGAGTCGGCGCCGGTGATTCGCGAAGCGGGCGGCGACCGTTCGGCAGTGACGGGTGGAACTCGGGTGCTTTCGGATTGGGTGAAGGTGAAGATTACTTCGAATCCCGGCGAAACATTTCTCGATCGCATGATCGCGCTGGTGGAAGGAGCTGAGCGGCAGAAGACTCCAAATGAAATTGCACTGAACATTTTGCTGGCCGGGTTGACGATCGTATTTTTATTGGCTGTGGTCACGCTGCAACCGTTCGCGATTTATGCGGGTGCGCCGCAGACGGTGTTCGTGTTGGTGTCTCTGCTGGTATGCCTGATTCCGACCACAATTGGAGGGCTGCTCTCGGCGATTGGCATTGCGGGCATGGACCGGTTGGTGCAGCACAATGTGCTGGCGATGTCAGGGCGAGCGGTGGAAGCTGCGGGCGATGTGAATACCCTGCTGCTGGATAAGACGGGGACCATCACGCTGGGCAATCGCGAGGCTACGGAGTTCGTGACGGCGCCGGGTGTGAGCGAGGCTATGCTGGCGGACTCGGCTCAGCTCTCGTCGCTGGCCGACGAAACTCCTGAGGGGCGATCGATTGTGGTGTTGGCGAAGGAAAAATACGGACTGCGTGGGCGCGAGATGAGTGCGCATGACGCGGAATTCATTCCGTTCAGCGCGATGACCCGTATGTCGGGTGTGAATCTGGATGGACGTGCGGTCCGCAAAGGCGCGACCGATGCCATTGCGAAATATCTGGAAGAACAGGGCAGTTCGTTGCCCGCGGAAGTTCGCGCCGAGGTAGAGGCAATTTCGCGTTCCGGTGGAACGCCGCTGGTGGTCGCCGAGAATGGCCGCGCGTTAGGAGTGATCCACCTCAAAGACATCGTGAAAGGCGGCATGCGGCAGCGTTTTGATCAGCTGCGCGCAATGGGAATTAAAACCGTGATGATTACCGGGGACAATCCGCTGACGGCGGCGGCCATCGCAACCGAAGCTGGAGTGGATGATTTTCTGGCACAAGCTACGCCGAAGGACAAACTCGATCTGATTCGAAAGGAACAAGGGCAAGGGAAGCTAGTTGCGATGACGGGCGATGGCACGAATGACGCACCGGCGCTGGCGCAGGCCGATGTCGGAGTCGCCATGAATACGGGCACCCAGGCGGCGAAGGAAGCCGGCAACATGGTGGATCTGGATTCGAATCCGACCAAGCTGATTGAGATCGTAGAGATCGGGAAACAGTTGCTGATGACACGGGGCGCTCTGACCACGTTCTCGATCGCGAATGACGTGGCGAAATATTTCGCCATCATCCCGGCGATGTTTGCCGGCACGTTCCCGGTTCTGCAGGCGCTCAACGTGATGCGGCTAGCGACGCCGCAGTCGGCGATATTATCGGCGGTAATCTTTAATGCGCTGATTATTGTAGCGCTGATTCCGCTGGCGCTGCGCGGGGTGAAATATGTTCCGCAGGGAGCGGCCGTGCTGTTGCGGAGAAACTTGCTGGTTTATGGCTTGGGCGGCGTGATCGTACCGTTTATCGGAATCAAGATTATAGACTTGCTGATTGTGCGGGCTGGGTTGGCGTAGGGGCGACTATGAAGAAGAATCTGATCACGGCTGTGCTGATGACGTTGGTGACGACGGTGTTGTTTGGTTTGGCGTTTCCGATTGTGATTACGGGACTGGCACAGGTTTTGTTTCCAAGACAGGCGAACGGAGAACTGTTAACCAAGAATGGCAGGGTTGTGGGATCGCGATGGATAGGGCAATCTTTTTCTTCTCTGGGGTATTTCCACTCGCGGCCGTCTAGTGCGGGAACGGGCTACGATGCGACCAATTCCGGCGGATCGAATCTTGGGCCAACGAACCAGTCTTTGGTTGCACGTGTGCAGGGAGATGCCGATCGCCTGCAGGCGGAGAATCCTGGCGTGGCGATTCCGATGGATATGCTGACGAGTTCCGGCTCGGGGCTTGATCCGCATATTTCGCCCGAGGCGGCCGAATTTCAGGTGCCGCGGATCGCGCGAGAACGTGGGGTGAGTGAAGACGTAGTTCGCGAAGCGGTACGCCAGCATACAGAAGCGCGGCAGTTTGGATTTCTAGGCGAGCCGCGAGTCAACGTTCTGGTGTTGAATCTTACATTGGATGAGATTTCGCCGAAGCCGGTGAACCGCTAAGTTCCTCACAAAATGAATCAATCGTAACCGCCCAATCTCGGCCACCCTGGCCTAAATCAGCCATCTCTTGAGAAGAAACTAAAGTGCTCTTTGGTGTTTATAGAGATGGGGATAGGATTTCTAGGATGGCGATTCTCCACCCCCCCGGGAGTTCCAATCCGCCATGGAGAAAGACATGAAGACACATAAGCAGTGGTGGAGTTGGGTAGTGGCTGTTGCGGGCTTGGCATTCATGCTGCAAGCCCCGCTCATAGCAAAGGCGCAGGATGCGCAGGTTGTGCAGGATTCGCAAGCGGCGCCCGACGCGCAGAATCCGCAAACTTCTCCAGATTCGCCGGGTGCCAATACGCAGGATCCTCCGAGCCGCGTGGCGCGGCTGAATTACATGGAGGGATCGGTTTCGTTTCAGCCCGGTGGCGAGAATGACTGGGTTGATGCTGTGCTGAATCGTCCGTTGGTGACGGGCGACAATCTTTGGGCGGATGCGGATTCGCGCGCCGAAGTTCACATTGGATCGACCGCGCTGCGTCTCGGCCCCAAGACTGGGATTACATTGCTCGAAGTGAGCGACCGCGCGGCGCAGATTCGTCTGGCGCAGGGATCGTTGATCGTAAAGGCCCGCCGCGTGGATGATGAAGACTCGTACGAGATCGACACGCCGAATGTGGCCTTCGTGGTGGCGCAGCCGGGCGATTATCGCATTGATGTGAATGAGGACGGCAGTCGAACCGAAGTAACGGTTTGGCGCGGACGAGGCGAAGTCACCGGTGGCGGCTCTTCGTTTACCGTTGTCGCGGGCCAATTCGCGTCATTCACCGGCAGCGGCAACGTTGCCGACCATCTGGACTACGACCATGGCCAGATTCCTGACCAGGACGGATTTGATAGCTGGGCTTCTGGTCGGGATCGAGTCGAGGATCAGTCTGCCTCCGCGAATTATGTTTCGCGCGACATGACAGGATACGAAGACCTCGACGGCAACGGCAATTGGAGTTACGTTGCGGGGTACGGCATGGCGTGGAGCCCCACAGGAGTAGCGGCAGGCTGGGCGCCGTACCGCTTCGGTCATTGGGCTTGGGTAGGGCCGTGGGGCTGGACGTGGGTGGAAGATGAGCCTTGGGGATTCGCTCCCTTCCACTATGGCCGTTGGGCCTTCGCCGGCGGCGCCTGGATGTGGGTTCCGGGGCCGAGCATGGTGCGGCCGATGTATACGCCGGCCTTGGTGGCCTGGGTCGGCGGCCGGCCAGGATTCAACTTCTCGTTCGGTGCGGGAGTGGGGTGGTTTCCGCTGGCTCCGGGAGAAGTATTTATTCCCGGCTACCGCGCGAGCCGCGTTTATGTGAACAACGTGAACTTCACCAATACACGGGTGAACGTCGCGACGGTCACCAACCTTTACAACACCGTGGTTATTAATCGCAGCACAGCCGTGAACAACATTACGTATGCCAATCGTAATGTGAACGGAGGAGTGACAGTAGTATCGCGCGACACGTTTGTGAATGCGCGGCCGGTCGCGCGGAATGTGGTGACTGTGCCAGTGCGAGAACTCGCCGCGGCGCCGTTGTCGCGCAGTGTTGTGGTTGATCCGGTCCGGAGCAGCGTGCTGGGTGCGGGAAAACCCGCGAATAGGCCGCCGGCAGCAGTGGTAAGCCGTCCGGTAGTGGCGCTGAGGACCCCGGCCCCGATGCCGCGTTCCTTTGATCAAAGGCAGGCGCAGGCCGGCGGGCATCTGAACCAATCGTCGTCATTGGTGCGGCAGGAAGCGAGGGGTCGGCCGGTACCGACCGCTCCGGTGACGCGGCAGCCACAGGCGAATGATGGTTTCCGTTCATTTGGCCAGCCTAGTGGCGGAACTGATCAGGCGAAGCCCCTGCCGCGGGTGTGGGAGGCGCAAGGGACTCCCGAGCCGCAGAAGAGCGCGCCGGTTCAGTCCGGGGACCGGAGTACGCACTCGGCGCAACGTTCGTCGCATCCAGCCAAGCCGGTGGCTCCCGTGCAGCAGGGAAACGTGCAGCAGCAGCGGGATCAGGAGCCGAAGTACAGCAACTGGCACCAGCAGCCCGCAACCACGCAGGCGCATCCGCAGCAGAATTCGCATCCACCAGCGCAGAGTCAAGCGAGTTCTCCCAAGAAGTGACATTGACGCGAACTGCTTTCCTGCGGTTTGATAGGGTTCAGATGGAATACGATTCCCACGGACCGCAGGAAAACCAGCGAAAGAAAAATAGCGCCGGGAAACGAACAAGCAACCCGTTCCCGGCGCGCTTGTTTTTTGCATCGTCGCTATGAAAGAACAGAAGCGTCCGGCAATGAATTGGATGGATGTTCTCTGGCTGATATTTCTGGCCGGACTGGCGGTGCTGCCGCCGGTGGGCGAAGTTCACAAGCAGCTGGTGTTGCTGGCATTTGGTGTTGTGCAGTTAAGTGAAGGCTGGGTGCTGAGGAAGGCGCCAGAGCGCGGGGCGGCCTACATTGTGTTGCTCAAGATTGCGTTTGCCACGCTGCTGATCGATCACACTGGCGAACTGAGCATCAACAGCAGCTATTGGCCGATCTATTTTCTGCCTGCGGTCACAGCGGCGGAATATTTCAGTCCGCTGGCTACGTTGTTGTGGACGACCCTGGCGTCGGCTGCATACTGCTCGTATCTTTACCCAGCACTGCAGGAATATGAAATCAACGCGGAGAGTTACGGGCTGCTGGCCATCCGCATTCTTTTCTTTTTTCTGGCGGCCATGGTGGTAAACCGGTTTGTGGTGGAAAATCGGAGGCAGATTAAGCGCTATCAGGAACTGGCGGAGACACTGGCGGAAACCAATCAGAAGCTGCAGCAGGCGCAGGAGGAGGCGCGACGATCGGAGCGGCTGGCGGCGTTGGGGCAAATGTCGGCTGGGCTGGCACACGAGATTCGCAATCCGCTGGGAGTGATCAAGGGATCGGCGGAGATGTTGCATCAGAAGTTGGGGGAGTCGAATCCTCTGGCCAGCGAATTGGCGGGCTATATATCGAGTGAGACGAATCGTTTGAGTGCGCTGGTGACGCGGTTCTTGGATTTTGCCAGGCCGCTGCATGCCGAGTTGACGCCGCAAAATATTACAAGGGTGTTGGATCGCGCGGTGCATGATGTGGCAGTGACTCGCAAAGACCAAGGCGACTCGGTGCAGGTGGAAAGACAGTATGAGGCTAACTTGCCGCTGGTTCCGCTTGATGAAAGTCTTTCCGAGCAGGCGTTCGTGAATCTGATTCAGAATGCTTATGATGCAATGGGCAGCGGCGGCGGAACGTTGCGGGTGAAGGCGGCGAGGGCAAATCATGCGAACCGGGATGGAGTGGAGGTGCGGATCGAAGATACTGGGCCGGGAATTCCGGTGGAACTGCGGGAGCAGATTTTCAATCCATTTGTGACCACCAAGAAAACTGGGGTTGGGCTAGGGCTGTCGATCGTCTCGCGAATTATCGATGGGCATCATGGAACGATTCGAGTGGAGGGCGGCGGGGATGGGAGCCGTCCGAAGGGAACTGGATTTGTAGTTTTTCTTCCGACTAGTAACGAGGCTGCAGAAAACCATGCATCTTAAGAAGGGTTGAAACGCAGAGCTGGATGAAGAACGACTTTATAACATGCCAACAATTTTAATTGTCGAAGACGAAGCCAAGATGCGGCGGCTGCTGGAATTGAATCTCGGGGAAGACGGCTTTAGCACGCTTTCCGCCGGGGACGCGGAGTCTGGGCTCAAAATTGTGCGCGAGAACACCGTCGATCTGGTGGTGACGGATCTCAAGCTGCCGGGGATGAATGGCCTGGAGTTTTTGCAAACGATCAAGCGGCAGAACGCAGCGCTTCCAGTGGTGGTAATGACGGCCTTTGGCACGGTCGAGACTGCGGTGGAGGCCATGAAAGCTGGGGCCAGTGATTATGTGCTGAAACCGTTCTCGCTGAGCGAGATGAGAATGGTGATCCGCAAGGAACTGGACGTGCATAATCTGCGCGAGGAGAACCGGTCGCTGCGGGAAGCGCTGGGCAAGCGGTATGCGCATCCGAACGTGGTGGCACGCAGTCCGAAGATGCAGGAAGTGCTGGCGACGGTGGACCGCGTGGGGCCGACAAACTCAACTGTGCTGCTGGGCGGGGAGAGTGGCGTGGGCAAGGATTTGATTGCGCGCGCTATTCACGAGAAGTCGCGCCGAGCTGGGGGACCGTTTATCAAAATCAACAGCACCGCAATTCCGGAAAATCTTCTGGAGAGCGAACTGTTTGGATATGAAAAGGGCGCGTTTACGGGCGCTAACGCCAGCAAGCCGGGAAAGTTCGAGTTGGCGGATAAGGGAACGCTGTTCCTGGATGAGATCGGAGACGTGCCGCCGGTGACGCAGGTGAAACTGCTGCGGGTGCTGCAGGAGCGGGAGTTTGAGCGCCTGGGCGGGACGCGAACCGTGAAGGTGGATGTGCGGCTGATTGCGGCTACGAACCGCGACCTGCGAGAAGCGCTGGAGCAGGGCACGTTCCGCGAGGATCTTTATTATCGTTTGAATGTTGTGCCTATCGACATTGCGCCGCTGCGCCAGCGCAAGGAGGATATTCCGGAACTGGTGAATCTTTTTATCTCGCGATTTGCGGGGGATTCCGGCAAGCCGGTGGAGAGCATTACGCCGGAGGCGATGCAGATTCTGGTGAACTATCACTGGCCGGGGAATGTGCGCGAGCTGCAAAACATCATCGAGCGGGCGTGCGCTCTGGCGAAGGGCGTGGTGCTGAAAGTAGATGACATTCATTTGGATGTGCGTCCGTTGAGGGCGGTGAACGGGACCGCCAATTTTCTTCCTGACGGTATGACGCTGGAGCAGTGGGAAGATGAAATGATTCGGGAATCGTTGCGGCGGGCGAATGGGAATAAGAGTCAGGCGGCGCGGCTGCTGGGGCTGTCGAGGAATGCGCTGCGGTATCGGCTGTCGAAAATTGGGATTACGGATGAGGGGGAGAAAGAGCCTTGAGTGAAGTTCTGTTTTGGAATTGGTTCTGAGTTGGAATGCGAATTTTACGTTGAGCTCGGTTCGCCCACAAATACAATCGGAGCTGAGATGATTGCGTCTGGAGAGTGTTGCCAGTGGGTACTGGACGCTGATTCTCAACCCGTCGAGTGGCTTTGTCAGCCACTAGGGTTCGACTCCCTCGCTCTCCGCCAGTCACTCGACGATTTACAATTTGCTTGACAACGCTGTTGATCGCGCTATCCTATAGATGGTTGAGAATCAGCGTCTAGTGCCAAGTTTTTGATATCAAGCCCCGACTGACTATCGGGGCTTTCGTGTTTTGGGGCAAACGTTCTATCAGCATAGAGTGCCACCACATTGGCCGAAAACCACCACCTTGGCTCAGGTCAGCCACCGGCTCCGAATTGCGATGCTTCCAGCCTGTGGAACACGCCACCTTTCTTCATGAAAAGAAACCGTTTATCTGACATCCGGTCAGACCTGTTTTGGCATAGTACATGCTTTGTATACGGCGGATCTTTCATCCATTTTCGGGGTTACATAGGGGTTACATAATAGTGGGATTGGCCCCGAGAGAGATTGGTCATGAAAAACAGATTCGTAGGAAGTCTGGCAATTTTGGCTCTAGCGCTGGCTGGAGCGTTCACGGCGAGCGTGCAGGCGCAGACCACTGACGAAGGCAGCGGTCCTTCGGAGCAGCCTAGCGCGCCCATGGAGATGGGCCAGCCGCACGCGCCACCGCCGCCTCCCGGGCAGCCGGGACAGCCCTCTGGGCCGGGACAAGCTGGACCGGGACAAAGACCTCAGATGCAACCCGAAGGTCAGCCGAATATGCCGGAAGCTGAGCCGGGCGGACCGTCGGGGGAAGATCCGGCTAAGGTCGATCAGGGTGTGGGCCGCGTGAGTATGATTCATGGCGATGTGTCGACGCAGCGCGGAGATTCGGGGACCTCGTCAGCGGCGGTGTTGAATCAGCCGGTGGTGAATGGCGACAAAGTTTCTACGGGACCGGGTGGACGCGCCGAGGTGCAACTGGATTTCGCCAACATTCTGCGGCTGGGATCGAATGCTCAGGTGAACCTCGCGACCTTCACCAAAAAATATATCCAGGTGCAGGTTGGGCAGGGGTTGGTTAACTACTCAGTTTTTGGCGAGAGTGAGACGGAGCCGGAGATCGATACGCCGAACGTTGCTTTGCATCCAGCGCACCAGGATGGCGTGTATCGCATTGAAGTGCGACCGGATGGCGACAGCATCATCATTGTGCGCAAGGGCGAGGCGCAGCTTGCTACTCCGCAAGGCATTGCCAACATTAAGGCAGGCGACATGGCAACGGTGCGCGGGGCTGGCGCCGACGCACGTTACAAAATCACTGCGGCTCCGGAGCGCGACGATTGGGACCGGTGGAATAGCGAGCGCGACCGCATGATCCGCAACGCCGATTCCTGGCATCATACGAATAAATACTACGTCGGATCGGAAGATCTGGACGCCAACGGACGTTGGGAGAACGCGCCCGACTACGGTCAGGTATGGGTGCCGAATGAGCCGGATGGCTGGGCTCCGTATCGCGATGGCAATTGGGTTTGGGAGCCTTACTACGGTTGGACATGGGTGGGCTATGAGCTGTGGGGCTGGGCGCCATATCACTATGGGCGCTGGATGTATTACGGCAATTCGTGGGCATGGTGGCCGGGACCGGTGTGGGGCGCGGGCTTCTACCGTCCCTTCTGGGCGCCAGCTTATGTTTCGTTCTTTGGATTCGGAGGCGGGTTGGGATTTGGTTTCGGATTTGGGTGGGGCGGCTGGGGCGGTTTTGGCTGGTTGCCGATCGGGCCGTGTGACCGCTTCTTCCCATGGTGGGGCGGATATGGCGGTCGGTTCGGGTATGTGGGCTTCAACCGCTTTGGTGGGCTTGGCCGGTTTGGCGGATTCGAGCCGCTACATGGTGGCACGCAATTCTCGAACCTGGCGCACATCAGCGATCCGCACGTTGGAGGTGCGCTTTCGACGGTGGGAGCGGGGAGATTTGGCTCGGGACGAACCGCGGCGGTGGCGGCGACTCATGCGCAGTTAAGCAGTGCTCGCATGATGACTGGCAATTTGCCGGTGGTTCCTTCGCGAGCCAGTTTGTCGGCAAGTGGGCGGGCTGCGGCTTCTTCGACCGTTCACAACACCGCGTCGCAGCATTTCTTTGGAACGCAGAGTGGGTCGCGGCCGGAATCGTTCCAGCAGCAGACGGCACATCTGCAGCAGTCGATGCAGCAGAACCATGTCAGCTCGGTGACGGCTGGGGGACGCAGCAATAGCGCGATGGAATCTCGCGGTGCATCCGAATCTCGAGGAAACTCGGCTGCGGCGGGAGGAAAGTCGAGTGCGGGCACGCCTGCAACGGGCCGGGAGATGAACAATTCCGCCAGCCGGAACGCAGGGACTCAGGGGAGTGGGGCATCTTCCGCAAACCGGGCGGAGCAGTCTTCGGCAAGCCGAGCGGAGCCGAACCGCGGCGAGTGGAAGACGTTTACGCCGCCTTCGCAAAGCAGCAGTGAGTCGGCGAGTCGGAGTGGAAGTAGCGCCGAGACTTCCAGCCGCGGCACGAGCGGCAGTTACTGGAACCGCACGGCGCCGAGTTCAAGCTACTCGCGGGGATCGAGTTCCACCTACGGCTCCAGTGGTTTCGAGCGTGGGGGAAGTTCGCGTCCGCAACTGAACATGAGGCAGCCGATCGCCCAGCCGCGGTCTTCCGGAAGTTACGGTGGCAGTCGCGGCGGCTATAGCGGCGCCGTGACACACAGCGCTCCAAGTTCCAGCGGGGCCAGCCATTCCAGCGGCGGACATCGCTAGACCCAATGCCGCAACATGGTTCGTTTTAAGCAACACCACTTGATGTAAGAGCAGTGAAGAGGCAGAGGCGAGGCGGGCGTGCTAACCGGCACGCCCTTTTCATTTTCCGAGATCCGATTCGAGGTCCGGCGCCTACGGCCGTGCGTACGCTGGGCTATCGGGATCGGGGCGAT
>PKVZ01000080.1 GCA_003131635.1 Acidobacteriaceae bacterium | reverse complement strand
GGGGTGCGCGTGGATGCGCTGCGGCTGCGCGGGCCGGCGATTGAGACCATCAAGGTCGAGGCTGAGATGGACGCTGTCGACCAACTCGAGTTCCCCAAGAAATATCCGCTGGCGACGAAGTATGGATTGCATCCGCAACTTGCGCAGCTGGAGATGCTGGTCAACCCAACGGTCGAGACTCTGCTGGCCGACGATGCGATGGCCAACGCCGGCACGCTCGAAATCATTCCGCTGGAGCAGCCGCTGACGCTCTTTGTGTGGAGCAGCAGCCGCGTCATTCCCGTGCGGCTTACCGAATTCAGCATCACCGAGGAAGCCTTCGACCCGAACCTGAACCCGATTCGCGCCAAGCTCAGCCTCGGCATGCGCGTGCTGAGCGTCGATGACCTCGGCTTCGAGCATCCGGGAGGAAGAATGTTTATGTCGTATTTGACCAACAAGGAGTCGCTGGCGTCGCAGGCGAAGTCGGCGGCGCTGACTACCTTGGGATTAGGGAGCTAGCATGAACTATCCGCTGGCAGCAATGATTAATCTCGGCGTGGTGCCGCCGGTTACGTTTCCCACCGACAGCCGCTACTACGGTTACAGCGTGCTGCAGTATGCCGCGCCCAACGGATTGTCGATTCCCTACCTGGCGCGCCGCATCGTGCCGC
Organism: Acidobacteriaceae bacterium; assembly: GCA_003131635.1. Lineage (GTDB taxonomy): Bacteria > Acidobacteriota > Terriglobia > Terriglobales > Acidobacteriaceae > Sulfotelmatobacter. Next base: position 21,669 of record PKVZ01000080.1, on the reverse strand, counting down.
AGCCGGGCGCGCCCAACTTTGCCACCATCAACCAGTACACCGTACAGAAGGACGACCGGTTGGACCTGATTGCCGCGAAGTATCTGGGCGACCCGTTGATGGCGTGGCTGATCTACGACGCTAATGGCGCAATCAAGCCCTATGACCTGGTGGCGACGCCGGGGCGAGTATTAGCTATCACCACGCCGCAAGGGGTTCCCGGAGGCGTCATTGCTCGATAGCGTTCAATTAACGCTGATGATGGGACCGATCATTGCGGTGCCGGTTCCCGCCACCGTGCTGGAGTCGCTGGCCGAAGTGGAGGTCAACATTTACGACCTCGAGCCCAGCGGATTCAAGCTCACCTTCAGCATCGCCAAGCAGTCGCCGCTGCAGCTGCTGTTCCTGCTCACCGGCGGAATGCCGCTGCTGTTCATGAGGTGCATTCTGGTGGTGACCGTGAACGGAGTCGCGAATGTGCTGATCGACGGCGTCATCACGCGGAACGATATTGCTCCCGGTGACAAGGGTTCCAATTCCACGCTGAGTCTCTACGGCCGCGATCTGACTGCGCTGATGGACCAGTCGAAGTGGAGCGGGTTTCCTTTTCCGGCGTGTGCGCGTGAAGCGCGCGTGGCGGCGATGCTGGCGAAGTACGCGTTCTTCGGAGTGCTGCCCGCGATCATTCCGAGCATTCTGTTTGACATCTCGTTGCCCATCGAAGCGATCCCCGCCCAGCAGGGCACGGACCTGCAGTACATCCGTCAGCTCGCCGAGGAAGTGGGTTACGTGTTCTACATTGCAGCCGGACCCGCCCCCGGCACCAGCACCGCCTACTGGGGGCCACAGGTGAAAGTCGGGCCGGTGCAGCCTGCTCTGAATACGGACATGGATGCCTACACCAATGTCGAATCGCTGCACTTCAATTTCGATCAGGAAAAAAGTAAGATTCCGCTGGTCTACACCTACATCGAGCAGATCGGCACCAGTATTCCTATTCCCATACCGCCGGTGAACCCGCTGGATCCGCCACTGGGAGCGATTCCTCCGATTCCCACGAATTTGCTTCCGCCGGATCTCACTTCGTTCCGCGACGATTTCTCGAAGCTGTCAGTTGCGCAAGCCACCATGATGGCCTTGGCGGCCGGCGCCGCGAGCTCCGAAGCGGTGACCTGCGAGGGCTCGCTCGATGTAACGCGCTACGGCGGCGTGCTCAGCGCTCGCAAGCTGGTAGGAGTCCGGGGTGCAGGTTATGCGTTCGATGGTCTGTACTACGTAAAAAGTGTGACCCACAAAATCAAACGTGGCGAATATAAGCAGGACTTCACTTTGACAAGAAATGGCCTGGTATCGACTGTGCAGACGGTGAGCCCATGACGGCGGCAGCACCACCATCGACGAATTCGACTCCGCAGCGCTTCTATGGGAAGTTTCGCGGGATGGTTGTCGACAATCTTGACCCGATGCAGATGGGGCGGATTGTCGCGCAGGTACCCGACGTGCTGGGGGAAACGCCCTCGAGTTGGGCGATGCCATGCGTTCCGGCGGCAGGCATTCAGGCGGGATGCTTTTTTGTGCCGCCAATCGGATCGCAGGTCTGGATGGAGTTCGAACAGGGCAATCCGGATTATCCGATCTGGAGCGGGGGTTTTTGGGGTCAGGCCACCGACATACCGATGCTGGCACTGGCGCCGCCGCCGGTGGTTCCGTCGGCGGGACAGAACATCGTGTTACAAACCAGCGGCCAGAACACGCTGGTGATCAGCGACGCAGCGCCAACGCCGGCGACGGGTGGAATCATTCTGCAGAGTTCCACGGGCGCGACGCTGATTGTTAACGATTCAGGGATCTACCTCTCCGCCGGGCCGGGGATGGCCACGATCTCGCTCACCGGAACCGTGGTCGCAATCAACGACACGGCGTTGACGATAAATGGACCGTAGTGCGGGGCTGTCGCGACGATTTCAGTAACGGTTTCAAGTAACGATAGAAACAAGGAGCGATGACGATGCCGGGAGCCATTCTTCATGTGGGCGCGGTGGTGACCTGTGCACACGGCGGGCAGGCGATGCCAACCGTTCCAAGTCCCTGCGTGATGGTGTCGGGAATGCCGATCGCAACCGTGTCCGGCCCCTACTCAGTGGCGGGATGCGCATTCGTTCCACCCGCGGGCGATGGCCCGTGCGTTACCGCGATGTGGTCGGTAGCAGCGGTGCAGGTGATGTCGCAGGGACAGCCGGTGGTGATCATGAGCGGAGTTTCCAGTTGCATCCCGACCGGTACGCCATTGATGCCGGTCTCCGCGCAGACGTTGGTGCTGGCCACGTAACTCAAGGACGAAGCGATGAACGTCAACTTTCCCTACCAGTTCGATGGCCGTGGCCGCACCCAGGATCCGCTGGACGATTACGTGCGCCAGTTGGTCGAGCAGGTTTTGTTTACCGCGACCGGGGAACGCGTGAACCTGCCGGATTTCGGCAGCGGATTATTGCAGCTCACCTTCGCGCCCAACAGCGCAGAGATGGCGGCCGCGACTCAATTTTCGGTGCAGGGTGCGCTGCAAAAGTGGCTGAGCGCCTACATCAAGGTTCAATCGGTAGTGGCGTCCGCCAATGAGTCCATACTCACGGTGACGGTTACCTATGCTCCGCTGAATACGGGCGTCCCGCAGGTCCAGACCTTCGTGTACGGAGGCAACGGATGATCTTCTCCTGCTGCGACGAGAAGCGCAAGGCCGCGGTCATCGGCAATCCGACGATCAACGGGATTGACTATCTCGAGGTGATCGATCATGCGGCGAGTTCCGCTAGTTTGCGGCAACGGACACTGCTGGTGACCTGCCTCAAGACCGCACCGACAGGTCTGACGGCGAGCAACGTGCTGATCGTCGGCGGTGAGAGTGTTACGGGAATCACCGCCGAGTGGATTGCGCCTGCCGTTCCCACACCGCCGGAAGCCACCGCCCAGGAAGCCCTCTACTTCGCGGCGCTGCCGAACAAAGACAATGTCCTGGTGGTGCGCACCAACGAATGGGGAGATTTTTCGCCTTACACGTTCCGTCTGGTGAATGACGCTTCGACAGCTTCGCAGGATAACCTCGATCTAACAGAGGCGTTGACCGGATTTGATCCGCAACTGGCGGAGGTGACGTTCTCCCTCAAGGTGGAATGCGGACCGCAGTTCGACTGCGCACCCGTACCACCGGATTGTCCGCCGGATCTGCCAACACCGCCGCCGATCAATTATCTGGCGAAGGATTACAGCTCGTTCCGTCAGGTGATGCTTGACCGGCTGAATCAGCTCTTGCCGTCATGGAATGCAATCAGCGAAGCCGACATCGGCGTGATGATGGCGGAGCTGATTTCCTACGCCGGCGACCAACTAAGTTATCGGCAGGATGCGATTACCACCGAGGCTTACTTGTTGACGGCGCGCAGCCGGATTTCACTGCGCCGACATGCCCTGCTCGTGGACTACCGGGTGCATGAAGGCTGCAATGCACGCGTGTGGATCCAGGTGAATGTGTCGGCGCCGGCATTTCTCGATCGCACGCTGACGCGCTTTTACACCTATGCGCCGGGAATGCCGAAATCGCTGGAAGTGGGCGCCAATAATGAGGAAGCCGCGCTCATCGCCGGGGTGGTGGTTTTCGAGCCCATGCAGGATGCGAACCTGTTTCCCGAACTCAACACTCTTTACTTTTACACCTGGGGCGATACCAACTGCTGCCTGCCGCAGGGAGCGACTGAGGCGACGTTGCAGGGAACTTTATCCAATCTGCAGGTTGGCGATGTTTTGATTTTTCAGGAGGTACTGGGACCACAAACAGGATTCGCCGCAGATGCTGACATAAGGCATCGCTGCGCGGTGCGGCTGACCGCAGTGACCACGCAGAGCGCCTCAGGACAGACGCTGGTCGATCCGCTGTTTGACATCAACGGCGTCGCCATCACCTCGGCCTCGCAGCAACCGATGGCGGTGACTGAGATCCAGTGGTCCACCGATGATGCTTTGCCGTTTCCAGTATGTGTGTCGTCCACGTACTTGAATAACGACACGGAAACGCAGCTCAACAATGTGAGTTTGGTCTACGGCAACATTGTTCTCGCGGATCAAGGATTATCCATGCTGAGTGTTCCGCTAGGGACTGTGCCGGGGCCGACGCTCCTCTATCCGCCGAACACGGGCGACCGCTGCCAACCCAGCGCCCAGACTCCGTTTCCGATACGCTACCGTCCCAAGGTGCCGGATAGTTCCATCACGCAAGCGGTGCCCCTTCCGCTGGCCGGAAGTCCGGCGACCGCGAGCGCGGTGCCGCTGACCTCCAGCGGGTACGTGAGTTTGACTGACGGCAATGGTTTTGTGTCGCTCATGATCGGGGCCGATGCTCCATTGACGTGGCCGCGGTGCTTCGGAGTCGTAGCCACTGCAGATTTGGCCACCCCGGGGCTGTTCGATCTGGCAGTCGTCTTTGCTCCGCCTGGAGGGCCGACTGGTGTAACCGGGCCTGTGGTGCTCGAGCAGTTCGTGGGACTTTCGCTGACCCCGAGTGCGACGAACTATGCGGCGACGCAACTTGCCAACTCACAGTTCATCAGCGTGCCTGCTAGTTTCATTCCGCTGGAAGGCGTTCCAACCGTATTTCCCACAACCCCGACGATGCTCCCCAACAGCGGAACCTTCTCGTTGCTGGATCACGGCGGAAATGCTTACTTGACTCTCCAGCCCACGAACCCATTGAACTGGCCGCCACTGTTTGGCGTGATGACGCAAGTGCAATTGCAAACCCCGGACGTCTTCAACTTGTTGCTGTTGTACTCGCCGCTGTCGGGCGCAGTGGGAGTAAGTTTGCCAATCATCGTGGAACAGGTCAACGGCGTCTCGCTGGTAAACGCCGCGGCAAAATTTGCGGCTGTTTCCAACCTCATCACCGTGAAGACGTTTGAGGAGGCGCCGAATCCCAGCCTGTCCGCCTCCGACTTGATGAATTTTGGCGCCGATCAGGCCGTCCCGGTGATGACACTCAGCGGAACCGTCGACCAGGTAACCACTACCTGGACCCCGGCGCCTGACTTGCTGGCCGATTCGCCCGACGACACTCAATTTGTGGTTGAGATCGATACGGATGGCACCGCGTATCTCCGCTTCGGCGACAACACCAACGGCAAGACGCCGGCGACTGGGACCGTCTTTACCGCGACCTACCGCATCGGCAACGGGACAGCGGGCAACGTGGGAGCCGACAGTCTAACGAACTATGCCGCCGGCGTGCTTGCCGACTCAGTAATCAATTTCTGCATGAATCCGCTGCCGGCGAGCGGAGGCATCGATCCGGAAACGAACGCGCAAATCTGCCGCCGCGCTCCGCAAGCATTTTTAACCCAGGAGCGCGCGGTCACCATGCAGGATTATGTAAACGTCACCGAACAGAATCCACAAATAGAAGATGCCGCAGCCAACCTGCGCTGGACTGGCAGTTGGTACACCGTCTTCATCACGGCGGAGCCGCAGGGCAATGCGAACCTCAGCAAAGCTTTACGCCGCAGTCTGACGCATTCTGTAAATACCTATCGTTTGGCAGGGCAGGACATTCTTATTGAGCCACCGCAATATGTGTCGCTCAACCTCGCGTTCACCATCTGCGTGGACCCCGACTACTTCCAGCGCGACGTACAGCAGGCTTTACTGCAGGCGCTCGGCAGCGGCACGCTGCCCAATGGCCAACCGGCGCTGTTCGCGCCGCAGAACTTTGAACTGGGACAAACTGTCTACCTCAGTCCTATCTATGCGGCGGCCAGAGCGGTAGCAGGCGTCCAGACTGTAACAGCGACCGTCTTTGAGCCCCAGGGACAGAACACCAACATTTTTCTGCAACAAGGTTTTATTCCGATGTCCGCCTTTCAGGTCGCGCGCATGGACAACGATCCCAGCTTGCCCGACCACGGACGGCTACAGCTAACGATGAAAGGGGGAAAGTGAGAGGCCGATCTTTATGAGCCCAACGAGCTGCCAAGGCGATGAGAACTGCACATGCGGCTGCTGCTCAGGCATCAGCGTGCAGACTCCGCAAGGTGAGACAAACGCTCCGGGCCAGTCTGCTATTGCCTATCGCACGGGCACGTGGGCGACCTTCAAGGAGTCGATGCTCGCGCGCCTTTCCAGTTCGGATTACCCAGCTTTGAACCGGCTCAAGACGCGCGACGATGACGACTTCAGTATTGCGTTTCTCGACGCAACTGCGGTGATGCTCGACATTCTTACTTTCTACCAGGAGCGGCTGGCCAACGAGCGCTATCTGCGCACCGCGACGCAGCTGTACTCATTGACGCAGTTGAGCCAGTTGATCGGTTATCAACCTTCGCCCGGCGTCTCCGCGTCGACTTATCTGGCGTTCACGCTGACGGCCGCGCCGGGACTTCCTGCCACTCCCGGTACCACTGCGATCAAGATTAACGCCGGCACTACGGTGCAGAGCGTGCCCGCGCAGGGGCAGACTCCGCAGTATTTTCAAACTTCCGCGAATATTCTGGGCAAGCCGGATTGGAATGCGCTTCAAGTTCAGACCGGGATTCCGTGGCAGCCGAAGCGAGGGCAAAAGAGCGTCTACCTGCAAGGGACGGCTACGCAGTTACAGCCGGGGGATGCGTTTCTGATCGTGGGCGACGAGCGACTGGAGAATCTCCTGAGTACACGATGGGATGTGCGCATCGTCAGCTCCATGCAGGCTGATACGGTCAATCAACGAACCCTCGTCACATGGGTGGAAGGGCTCGGCGGTCCCGATGAACCCGCACAGAAAAATCCGATGTTCTACGCCCTGCGGCAGCGCGCTGCGTTGTTCGGCTACAACGCCATCAATCCGCTGATGCTAGCGCAGCAGGTGCAGGCCAATCTTGAATGTCTATCGCTAATAGCCGGTAGCGGCTCGTCCCTCGATTGGGTCTTTGGCTTGGACAACGCGGGGAACTCCCTCAGCGCACAGTGGCTCGTCGATCTGGATGCCGTGTATTCCAAACTCGTACCCGGCGGCTGGTTGGCACTCATTCAACCAAGTGGTGAAAACTATAGGACCCCCGCGGGACACGTCCAGCTTTTCCAGATGCAATCGGTGACTTCCACCAACCGCTCGGACTACGGGATGAGCGCAAAGGTTACGCGCGTGCAGGTGGCGACAACATCGAGTACGGAATCCACCATCAGCAACGAACTGACTTCTTATTACGAGGCGACACGCTTAACCTCGGTGCTGGCGCAGAGTGAAAATCTGCCAGTCGCGGAGCAGCCGCTGGACCATCCTCTCTATGGCACTTTGATTTATCTCGAAGAGATGCGGCAGGACCTGGCAGGCGTCACGGCAGTTGCGATCAGCGGCAAGTCCCAGAAGATAACCGTCAAAACCGGCGTTACAAACTTGATCTTCATTCCCGACGACAACACCAACCACATTCCGCTGAAGCAAGGTGACACGCTGACCCTGCTTCAGCCCCCACCGAACGTCCTTAATAGTAATGATGGAACCATTCCCGACTGGGCTCATTACGACAAGAAAGTAACGCTCACGGTGGCGGATGCGAGCGGCAGATCGGGGACGGTAACAGGCTGGCTCCCGGAATTTACGCTGGCGCCGGCAGCCAGCAGCGATCCGGTGGTGCAGGAGTTCGCAATAGTATCGTCGATCTCAACAGCAGTGAGATCACTGCCGACAGGCCTCTTCCCGCAGACGCTCATAGTTCTGCAAAACCCGCTGGTGAATTGTTACGACCGCACAGTAACCACGATCAACGCGAACGTTGGTCCAGCCACGGCGGGGCGGGGTGTAACCGAGTTGCTGGGCAGCGGGTCGGCGACGACGACGAATCAGGAATTCACTCTTAAGCAGACTCCCCTGACTTACGTGCAGGCTGTAACACCGAGCGGGAGCCAGAGCTCGCTGCAAGTCACGGTCAATGGCGCAGCCTGGACCGAGGTGCCAAGCCTTTACGATCAAGCCCCGGCTGCGCAGGTCTTCGAGACCATAAACCTGCCGAGCGGCGCCGCGGAAGTGCAGTTCGGCGACGGCGTGGAGGGCGCGACGCTGCCGACCGGACAGAACAATATTATTGCGAACTATCGCGTGGGTATTGGCGCGGCGGGAAACGTGGCCGCGGGCGCCATCACTACATTGGTCGACCGGCCGGTGGGTGTAAGTGGCGTAAACAATCCAATGGCCGCAACTGGCGGGCAGGATGCGCAGTCGATCGACGGCATCCGCAGCAACGCGCCGCAGACGGTGCTGACGCTGGGCCGCGCCGTTTCCATTACCGACTACCAGAACTTTGCCGCTACCTTTGCCGGCATCGCAAAGGCTTACGCCATCTGGATTCCCAATGGAATAAATCGCGGGGTTTTTCTCACCGTCGCTGGCGCAGGCGGAGCGGCCCTTCCACCCGGCAACCTGACGCTCGCTAACCTGGTGAGCGCATTGCAAGAATATGGTAATCCCAACGTAACGATCAACGCGCAGAGCTTCTATGAAACGCTTTTCAGTTTGTGCGCGGACATCGCCTACGACCCCGCCTACGACTCAAATGCCGTCGAGGCCGCGGTAATGGCTCTGCTCACCTCCACCTACAGTTTTGGCTCGCGCACCTTCGGTCAGGGAGTTTCTGGCGATGAGATCGCCGCGCTGATTCAGGGTGTGCCAGGAGTGGTCGCCGTCAACGTCACTCAACTGAAAGTCGGTCTCACCAGCAAGGCAGGCGATTTGGGCAGCGTGGGCTATTCGGTCTCTGAGTGGAACAACTGGATCTCGCAACAGGAGACCGTTACGCGTCCGAACTCGGGCTCGCCTACGCGCATCTGCCCATACGTTCCCGTAGCCACCATCGGAGCGCTGCCGCCGCCCGCTGAAATTCTCGTGCTTGATCCCAATCCTCTGGCGGTGACTTTAGGGGTGATGGCATGAGCTTCAATCTCTTTCAACTGGTGCCCGCAGTTTATCGGCTGCAAGATGCGCAGATTGCGCAGTCGATGCAGCTGCTGACCGCCGCCGAGCAAACCGCATTGAGCGGGCTACAAGCGCTGCCGCCACCACTTTCAACCGATCAACAGACGCAGCTTGATGCCCTCACAGCCAAAACCGGCCGCGGGCCACTCCAGTCTTTGCTGATGCTGGTGGAGGAGCAACTGGCGGCGCTGGCCGAGGATCTCGACCAACTCTATGACGATCAATTCATCGAGACCTGCGCTCCATGGGTGATTCCATACATCGGCGACCTGATCGGCTACCAGGCAATCCAGGGCATCACGGCGTCAGTCGACAACCCGCGCTCCGAGGTCGCGGAAACTATCTCGATGCGGCGCCGCAAAGGCACTGTTCTAGTGCTGGAACAACTGGCCCGCGATGTCACCGGATGGGGCGCTCATGCGGTGGAGTTCTTCCGTGTGCTCGGCGACACCCAGTACATGAAACACATACGGCCCCATAACTTCTACGCGCCTGACCTCCGCCATTGGGAGCCCCGGCTCTACATGAACACCGGCTTCGACAAAAGCTCGCACAAGGTGGACGTGCACAGTATCGCGAATGGTCGCGGGCCCTACAACATTTCGAACATCGGCATTTTTCTGTGGTCACTCGGCGCTTACAGCATCACGCAGGGCACGCCGACGCCCGCTCCCAACTCAGCGGGCGGAGCGGTGTGCTATCGCTTGAGCTCCCTGGGGATGGACATGCCACTCTTTCATGCCGCAGTCCCGCAGGGTGAGCAGATCAGCGCGAGTGCGACGCCGGTAAATGTGCCCGATCGTCTTCCGCGGGTGGCGCTCTGCGCTGACATGCAGAAAGGCGTCGGTTCGAGTTTCTATGGAGAGGGCGCCAGCCTGGCGCTATACCTCAATAGCCAGCTTCTCAATCCCTATCAGATTCAAGTGGCCGATCTTGGGGGCAACGATGGCAGCTGGGCAAATGTGCCCGCGGCTAACAGTCCGTACGCCGCGCTGGTGGACCCCGAACTGGGCCGCATCGCCCTGCCGTCAGTTCCGCTTGGCTCTCCTGGGCCGACGCTCACAGCTTCATACGAATACGGCTTTAACGGCGATATGGGCGGTGGAGAATACGCGCGCATGGACGGCTTCACTGTCACCAATGAGGAGTGGGTCTTTCCCTTTCCCGACACCGCCGCTACACCACGCTATGGCAACCTGCAGCAAGCGCTAACTTATGCTCTCGATCAACTTGAGCTAAACGGCAAAGTTGCGCTCGAAATCACCACCAGTGAAACTCTAACCCTGCCCGCCGCTGATTCTTTAGGCATCGACCTGCCATCGGGCACAACCCTGGAATTCCGCGCGGCTGACGGCGCACGCCCCACTCTGCTGCTCAACACCGAGATCGTAGTGAGCGGAGATGCCGACAGCACTTTGATTATGAATGGCCTGGTGATCGGCGCCAGCCCCGGCATGACGCCGGGTAGTCCAGCGCCAGCGGCGCTGGTACACGTGCCGAAGCTCCGGCCCAATGGCGGGATGAATTTGCTCGGTGAGCTTAATCTGCTGCACTGCACGCTAGTTCCGGGGTGGTCGGTGAATACGGCCGGGAAACCGGCCCAAGGGACCGCCCCTACATTGATAGCCGAGCCGGCGGGTGTGCAAATCGTCAGCGAGCTTTCGATCCTGGGTGCGATTCAGGCTACGGATTTGGTAACAGTCAGCCTGTCGGACAGCATCGTTGACGCGACCGATCCCATGCAGGTAGCCTATTCGGCTCTCGACGGCCAGAGCGGCGGAGGCGCGCTCACCCTGCAAGGTTGCACAGTGGTCGGCAGGGTTCATGCGGTGGAAATCACACTGATGTCAAACAGCATCGTCTGGGCCGCGCTCGGAGCACCGCCGCCACCGCCAGTACAAAATATTTGGACCTCTGGTCTGATCGCCGATCGCAAGCAGGTGGGCTGCGTGCGCTTCAGCTTTCTGCCGTTAAACGCGGTTATCCCGCGGCACTTTAAGTGCGTGGAGCAGGCGCTGGCTTCCGCTCAGCCGATTTTCTTTTCCCTGCGCTACGGCCGCCCCGGGTATCTCAAGATGCTTGCCTGCACCGATAGCAGGATCCGCCGCGGAGCAGACGATGGCGGCGAGATGGGCGCCTTTCACTTTGTGCTGGCACCGCAACGGGAGGGCGATTTGAACCTGCGCCTGCAAGAATATCTGCCCGTGGGTCTGAATGCCGGATTGGTCTATCAGAGTTAGTTCGCAGACATTGTTGACATCTTTGATCAGAGTGAAGAGGGGTCTACCGTGAGCTTCGACAACAGCCGTTTTACTTTTGATCCCTGGAAGAACTTCTCCGGGGTTGTGATGGAGCAAGGGCGAGTCCAGCTGGATGCGGACTGGAACGAGTGGCTCGCCGAAGTCTCGCGCCGCATTCAGGCCAACACCCTGGATATCATGGGACACGCGGTTTATCCCGCGACCACGCCTTACGNNGGACGTATGTACGTCGATGGTCTCCTCGCCGAAAATCACGGGCAGTACGCAACTGCTCAGTGGGATCCAGCGCTGGCCGAGATGTCCGGATCGCCCCAGCCGCAACCTCCGTCACCACCGCCGGCCAGCACCGCCAACGTCGTTGACTACGCGAACCAGCCCTACTATCCCGGCGCTACGCTGCCCACCGATAATGGACAGTATATTTTCTACCTCGATGTCTGGAGCCGCCCCATCACCTGGCTTGAAGATCCGCACCTCATCGACAAGGCCGTCGGGGTCGATACCACCGGGCGTCTCCAAACCGTGTGGCAGGTCAAGTACATGAGCAACAGCGGCGGATGGACTTGCTCCACGCCTGACTCGCAGATATGGCCACCTCCAACTCCCGGCGTGCTTACTACTGACGTCGTTCCCAATGCCTCGTCCGGTCCCTGCTGCCTTACCGCCGGCACCAGCTACACCGGCGTTGAAAACCAGTTCTACCGCGTGGAGATTCATCAAAATGGGGCGTCGGTTACCAGTTCGTCTGCTCCGACCACGTACCCTGTTCCCGCAGGAATCGCGACCGCAACTTTCAAATGGTCGCGCGAAAATGCCTCGGTACAAACCGGCGTCACGGCTATCACCAGCGGTAAAGATACGGCCAATGCGACGGTGAGCGTGCTCTCGGTTATGAGCCTTGGCCGCGATCAGGTGCTGGGCTTCTCCGCAGGAGATTGGATCGAAATCCTCGACGACTGGTCGGAACTTTGGGGTAACCCCGGTGTCCTTTGCCAGATCGACCAGGTGAACGTGTCTCCCCCCACCATCACGCTGACTTCGACCCTCAACACAACTTCCACGGCGGCTAATACCAATCCTCCAAGCTTTCCCATCGACAGCAGTAACACAGTCAATCCCAACGCCCTTTATCCCGATCGCCACACGCGCGTCCGGCGCTGGGACCAGAAGGGCAAGGTTTACGAAAGCGACGGTAAAACTGTTTGGGTAGACTTGAGCGTCAGCAATTCAACTGGGGATATTCCTGTCCCACCACCGGGAACCACACTGATCCTCGAAGACGGAATCACCGTAACCTTCAACACAAATTCTTCCGGCGGTGCTGCGGGCGGCGCATTCAACGTCGGCGATTTCTGGACCTTTGCTGCACGCACAGCCGATGGTTCGGTCGAGAAGCTAGCCGCCGTCCCGCCCCGCGGCATCCACCACCACTACACCAAACTCTCCACCGTCAACTTCAGCGTTCCCAGCGCCCCCGACTGCCGCACCGAGTGGCCACCCGCCACGTCCGCCGGATGCAGCGGGTGCTGCACTTATACCGTTGGCCAGGGTGGCGAGTACTCCACGATACAGGCGGCGATCAGCAATCTGCCCTCTACTGGCGGGGAGATCTGCATTCTTCCCGGACGCTATTTCGAACACGTTTTCATCTACAACCTCCGGGACGTTGTCATTCACGGATGTGGGGCACAAACGCGGATTGCGTCTCCGTCGCTGCAAACGTTTGCCACCGTAACCCTCGGTGGAAGCACCACCATAGGAGACAAGTTAACGTTGACAATGACGTCCAGCGCTATCGCGGGCTCTCCGGTCAGTGTGACTTATACAGTTACTGCGTCGGATACGCTCAATTCGATTGCGAGTAACCTCGCGGCCAGCCTTAACTCCTATACTGTCTTGAGCGCCGCGGGAATNNTGACTGCCGCTGGCACAGAGACCGTCACCATCTCCAGTGCGCCTGCCTCCACTAATCCCATTGTCACGCCCGAAAGCGGCTTCGCCGCGGTCATCACAGTCGTCGAGTCGGCGCACATCGAACTCCGCTCCTTCGCGGTCGAAGCCGCCGATGGCGAGGCCGGCATTCTGCTGGACGGTGTCGCCTACAACGCGGAAGGTGAAGGGCAGAACACTATTAATAAGCAAATCGACGAGTTACCCATCGATATCACGATCCAGGATCTCGTCCTCACTGCCTCGACGCTTCCCGCCATCGTCGCAGTAAAGACGTACATTTTGAAGATTACGGGCAATCGTATCGCAATGAAAGATGTCGCCAGCCAGTGGGCTGCTATCTACGTCAGCGGCATCGAGATCCACGTCGACCACAACTGGATCGGCCTGCAGGACGCCAACCCCGTCGCAGAAGACCGGCTTCCTGGCATCGTAGTCAGCGACGTGAGCAGCGGCTTCTACCCAACCAGCACCCCAAGCACACCAGCCGCCAACGGAGGCATCCACATCGCTGGGTCCTCCGGGGATGTCTTCATTCTTGATAATGAGATCGAAGGCGGAGCCTTCAACGCCATTACACTGGGCAACTTTACGCTGGTCTCCGATGGAATTTATCAAAATACGCCACCCACTGGACTCTTCCCATTGACTTCGCCGGTCGAGACCGCGGGCACGACCTTAATGCTTCCCGCCACGGACTCGAAGGGCAACCAAGTCGTCATGGGCAATCCGCTCCAGAATATTCAGATTGCCCGCAACCGCATTCGCACTATCGGTCTGTGCGGCATCGGTCCGGTCGGCTTTTTCAATCTCGCTACGACTCAGGAACTCGTCAACATCCAGAATCTCACCATCACGAGCAACACTATCTCCACTTCGTTGCAAAACGCGATCACGCCCTTCGCGAAGGGCATCACCGGTCTCGGCTATGGCGCGATTTGTCTTCCCGACGTGCAGAATCTTATCCTTCGCGATAACACGATCACGGATTTCGGCAGCGTGCCGGGAGCCCAGGTGTGCGGCATCTTTCTCTGCAGCGGCGAACAGGTCGAGATTAGCCGCAACCAGGTGATCGAGACCCGCGATTGGTCCGGCATTTCCACTACCACCGCAGCTGCGATCTCGGGAGCGCAAGGCGGCATCGTGATCAACGCCGTATCTCCGCCTTCTCTCGATCAAACAGCCACTGCCGCAGGATGGACCTGCTCCGGCGATGGCACTCCTCCCATGAACCAACCGGGGCTATCAGCTCTGCGCGTGGAGGAAAATGTGGTCCGCGTTCCCCTCGGACTCGCTCTCGGGGTCGCCGGCGCCGGGCCTTTCTCCATTGTGAACAACCACCTCAGCTCGGGCGGAACGGTCCCCGCCGCCAGCACGAGCCTGGCCTCACAGAGCGGGATGGTTCCCTTTCGGAGCACGCAATTCCCCACGAACGTGCTCACCGTAGAGATCCTGAACATTGGCATTGCCATCGACGTTGAGAGGATTTCGCCGGGGCTTTCGGTGATCGACCGGGTGCTTTCTAAGCTACTGAAAACGGGCTTAACCTCTTCCAGCGGCGCAGTGCTCTTCGCCAACAATATCTGCCAACTGGAGACCCGCGCGAGCGGCGCGACGGGATTGGCATCGGTGGCTATCCTCACCCTCGACCATCTCACCTTCACCAACAATCATTGCTGGATAGACAGCTGCGCGCGACGGGAATATTCTGCCGATTCTTTCCTTTCTTCGGCCGTGCTCATGGACGCCGTCCTCGTGGCTGCATCGCTGCAGGTCTGCGGCAACCGCTTGCAGGAGTCGGCTGGGTCGGTAGCTTTTTCGGGGCTCACCGCCGGCGTGAGAAACATCACAGCGCAGAACATCACGAGTTACTGTTTGTACACTTTGCCCGCGAGCTCGTCCATCAACAACATTTCGTTTAGCCCGAAAGGCAATTGCGACGATCGACTGGAACGACTCATCGTCGAAGTCGAGGCTTTGCTTGCCTCAAGCTCAACCTCGAATCCGTAGCTGAAGGCGAACACACTGAAAGGACGATCCATCCATGAGCACAGTTCCTCCGACCAGTCCAGCGCCCACTACCGCAGATATCTCCGCGGCCGTCACCAGCGCGCTCAACTACGCCGACAGCATTATCTCCCAAAGCATGCAGACGCTAAGTCTGGTTCATCAGGCTCGCCTCTCCCAGCAGAAACACGCCGTCACTACTCTGACCGCGCAGTACGGCGCCACCTCTGCGCAAGTGAAGGCCGCGCAAGCCGCTGTCACATCCTCTCAGACCACGGTCGCGCGCCTGGCAATGGTCCAGCAGCAGGTCACAACTACCGCCCCGCAGGTTCCAGCCACCGGCTGGGCTCTTCACGGACGAGTTTATAACGCGGACCTGCAGCCTCTTGCTGCCCATAGTGTCTTTTTGGTCGACAGCCAGAAAAACTACCTCAGCACTTACGGCTTTGCCTACACCGATAGCACGGGATATTTTCTGATCAGCTATTCGGGAAGCGTCGCGCCACCTTCCGGCCAGAATGCGACGCAGACGCAGAGTCCGTCACAGTTCTTTGTGGAGATCGCGAACCCCAGCGCTAACCCGGTGTACTTAAGCGCGGCCGCTTTTCAACCCACCCTTGGGGAAGCAACCTATCAAAACATCACGCTGCCGGCCGGAGAACCGGTTCTGGGCGATCCGCCCGAAACAATTCGCAAGGTCGCTCTTCCGCCTAAAGAAAACGCCTAACGCCGCGTTGGATGACAGCGTGCTACCCGTCGGTAAGTCTTTCGCGGTTAGGGTTCCACCATCGAGGTTGGCCCTTGCGGAAAACGGTTTATTTCCGCCGATTAATGCGGACTGGCTTTGAAATTGCCGTGGCCGCTGTGGAGGAAACCATTCGTCTCTCCGAGGGAAAACACTGCCCGGTTGGGCCATGGTTCAGAAGAATACCAGTTTTATACGACATCGAAATCATTGAAGAGAAGACCGGACCATTCAGTAGTTGACGAATCTTTACTTTTTTATATCCGGGCTTGCGTTCGCTGACACGCCAACCGTCATCCAACTACGCGCCCGAGGAGTCGCTCGGGACGGATGCCACTGATTTTGTCCAAATCGACGCGCCAAACATCCCGCGGGCTGGGGGCTGCCCTGCACTCCACTGCCAGGATTCCGAGCGCATGGATGCGATGGGCGATTCTACTACTGGGGCTGGGAGCGGGGTTTCTCATGCAAGGCTGCTCGCGAAAGCCAGCTTCTCCCGCACCGGACGGCGAAGCCCTGTTCACGAAGAAATGCGCCAGCTGTCACCAGCCGAACAACGACATGCGAGCGCCGGATCCGAACTCGCTGCGGCAGATGACGGCGGCTTCCATCCTCGCGGCCCTTCAAAGCGGCAGAATGAAGTGGGAGGCAAAATTTCTTTCCAGCGCGCAAAAAACTGCAATCGCCGAGTACCTGGGTGTGCAAAATGTTTCCACTGCGGCGGCGATGACAGGAGTCTGCGCTCGAGATCTGGATCCGCCGCCGAATCCTCCCGGGTGGGCGGGTTGGGGAAGCGATCCGCAGAACAGCCGCTTCCAGCCTGCTCTTGCCGCAGGAATGAAACCGGGCCAGATCAAGAATCTGAAATTAAAATGGACGTTCGGTTTTCCGGGAGCGGCAGCAACCTTCGGTCAACCTACATCGTTCGCGGGAAAATTGCTTGTGGGGAGTGAAGACGGCACCGTTTATGCCCTGGATTCGGCCACGGGATGCATGTGGTGGAGTTTCAAGGCATCAGCCACGGTGAAGACCGCGATTTCCATCGGCAACAAGGGCGCCGCCGCGCTGTTCGGCGATACCAACGGATATGTCTATGCGCTCAGTGTTGCGGATGGTTCGGTCCTATGGAAGGTGCATCCAGACTCGCATCCCGCCGCGCGCATCACGGGGTCGCCGCTGCTGGTCGGCTCACGGCTGTACGTTCCGATCTCTTCGGGAGAGGAAGGTGCGGCTGCCGACCCTGCTTATCCGTGCTGCACATTTCGCGGCAGCGTTGTGGCGCTGGATACAACTTCCGGAAAACAGATTTGGCAAGCCTATACTCTGGTTGAAGTTCCCAAGCCCACGCACAAGAATGCTCACGGAGTTCAATATTGGGGCCCCTCCGGCTCTCCTGTATGGTCGTCTCCAACAGCTGACATGAGGCGCCACGCGATTTACGTAGCCACGGGAAATAACTACTCCGGTCCGTCCACTGACTCCTCGGATGCCGTGATCGCTTTCGACATGAGGTCAGGTAAAAAATTATGGTCAAGGCAATTCACCGCGACAGATGTATGGAATAGCGGCTGCGTGGCGGAGAAAAAAGATAATTGTCCCGATCCACACGGGGACGATTTCGATTTCGGAGCGCCTCCGGTGTTGCGATCGCTGACGAGTGGCACGGATATTCTTCTGCTGGCGCAAAAGTCGGGCGTGGTGTACGCGGTAGATCCCAAACATCGCGGCAAGCTGCTATGGAAAAGCCGCATTGGACGCGGCGGCCCACTGGGCGGAATCGAATGGGGCGGCGCCGCCGACCGGCGTTACGCCTACTTCACACTATCGGATTACGATTTTTCAAATCCCCTGGCCGGAGGTGGATTGTTTGCCCTCGATCTTCGAAATGGAAAACAAGTTTGGCATGCCGAACCGCCAAAGCCGGCTTGTGCTGGGCAGTTCGGCTGCAGCGCGGCCCAGATGGCGCCCCCAACATTGATTCCTGGCGCCGTTTTTGCGGGCTCGCTCGATGGCCATTTGCGCGCGTATGACACTCGGGACGGCTCCGTGCTTTGGGATTTCGATACGGCGCAGGAATTTCGCACCACAAACGGCGTCAAGGGGCATGGCGGCTCCATGAACGGCGCAGGACCAGCGATTGTGAGCGGAATGGTTTATGTGAATACCGGTTATACCAATGCCATGGCTGGGAATGTGCTGTTGGCCTTTTCGATCGATCCCAAATGAGAATGGCACATGGTGATCATAGCCGCGGCTACCGCCGGCTTCTACTCACATGCCTTTCCGAGCCTATCGGAAGCCGCAAGTTGGCTATAATGCGTGAGCGATTCGGAGTCGGAAAAGGAGATCCCTTTTGAACGTTGACACGAATGAGCGTCCCATCACCGACCCTAGCCATCAACTCCCGGCTCACGGTTCGGAACCCCGCCAGCATAAATGGTTGTGGATCATCATCGGAATCGTGTTGTTGCTCCTTCTGGTGCTCGCCGCGGTATATTTTTGGCGCCGGCACGAGAATGCCGAGAAAAAGCCGGCCGCGCCGCCCAAGATCAACATTACGGCCGCCACCGCCCAAAAGGGCAACATCGGGGTTTACCTTGACGAGATCGGCACGGTCACCCCGGTCTATACCGATTCGATTACCAGCCAGGTGACGGGAGTGATCGTGGCTGTGCACTACAAAGAGGGTCAACTGGTTCGCAAGGGCGATCCGCTGGTTGACATCGATCCGCGCCCCTTTCAGGCAACCCTTCTGCAGGCGCAGGGAGCACTGGAGCGAGACCAGAGTCTGCTCGCCCAGGCACAGATGGATCTTGAGCGCTACCGCATTGCCTGGTCGCGCAATGCGATCCAAAAACAATTATTGGACGATCAGGAAAAAATCGTGCAGCAGGATGAGGGCACGGTAAAGAACGACCAGGGCGCGGTTCAGTATGACGAGGTTCAGCTGGCATACTGCCACATCACCGCTCCCATCGCCGGTCGCGTGGGTTTACGGCTGGTGGATCCGGGCAACCTGGTGCAATCTAGCGGAACGGTAACCCTGGCCGTGATTACCCAGTTGGAGCCCATCACTGTGATCTTCACCGTCCCGGAAGACAGTCTCGGTCCGGTTGCAACTCGACTACAGAAAAAAGCCAAGCTTACGGTCGACGCCTTTGATCGCACCGCTCAGACAAAAATTGCCAGCGGGACGCTGTTAACGCTCGACAACCAGATTGACACAACGACGGGAACGGTAAAAGCCCGATCTCTCTTCGCCAATAAGAATGATGCGCTCTTTCCAAATCAGTTTGTGAACGTCCGACTGCTGGTCAATACATTGCAGGGAGTCACTCTGGTTCCGGCTTCGGCCGTTCAGCAGAATGGCTCGGCATCATTCGTGTATGTGATTCAAAACAATATCGCTCATACACGAACCGTAAAGCCGGGAGTTACAGATGGAGGTGTAACTCAGGTTGAGGGAATCAATCCGGGAGATGTTGTGGCTAACAGCAGCTTCGACAAGTTGCAGGACAATATCGCGGTCACGGTTGCGACTCCTGGTGCGGCCAAACCTGCCGCGGCCGGCACGAACGGAAACAGCACGAGCGGGAGCAGCGTCCCGTGAGTCCATCTCGCCCGTTCATTTTGCGGCCAGTGGCTACATCTCTGCTGATGGCTGCAATCTTGTTGGTCGGTATTGTTGGCTTCACGCAACTGCCGGTCTCGGCATTGCCGGAAGTCGATTATCCGACCATTCAGGTGCTCACGTTTTATCCCGGAGCAAGCCCGACAGTGATGGCAACGACCGTAACGGCGCCACTGGAGCGTCAATTCGGGGAACTGCAGGGCTTAAGCCAGATGACCTCCACCAGTTCTGGCGGCACTTCGGTGATCGTGCTGCAGTTCAACCTCACTCTCAATATCGATGTCGCCGAGGAAGAAGTGCAGTCCGCCATTAATGCGGCGCAGAGCTTATTACCATCCATTCTGCCCGCGCCGCCGATCTACAGTAAGACGAATCCCGCCGACGCGCCGGTGCTTACGCTGGGAATCACTTCAAGTTCCATGCCGCTTTCTCAGGTCGAGGACCTCGTAGACACGCGCCTTGCGCCAAAGATTTCGCAGCTCAACGGCGTCGGGCTGGTGACCATCAGCGGCGGACAAAAGCCCGCGGTTCGCATTCAAGCCAACCCAACGGCGCTGTCATCCTACGGGCTCAACCTGGAAGACCTGCGCACTGCGCTGACCGAGGCCAGTGTGAACGCCGCCAAAGGCAACTTCGATGGGCCGCGCCAGGATTACCAGATCGACGCCAACGATCAGCTGGTTACGAGCGACGATTATCGGAAGGTTGTCGTTGCCTACCGGAATGGCGCGCCGATAATGCTCACCGACGTGGCGCAGATTGTGAACGGCGTGGAAAACAATAATCAGGCCGCATGGATGAATCAGACTCCCGCGGTCATTCTGAATGTACAGCGGCAACCCGGAGCCAATACCATCAGCGTGGTCAAAAGCATCAAGCAACTTCTGCCGCAGCTTGAGGCCAATTTGCCCACGGGCATTCAGGTAACCACGCTTACCGACCTCACCACTGCCATTGAAGCGTCGGTTTCAGACGTTGAGTTCGAATTACTCTTGACCATCGGACTTGTCGTACTCGTCATCTTTCTTTTTTTGCGCAGTCTTTACGCCACCATTATCCCGAGCGTGGCGGTACCGTTGTCATTAGTGGGAACCTTCGCAGCGATGTACGTCCTTGGTTATAGTTTGGATAACTTATCGCTGATGGCACTGACCATTTCCACCGGCTTTGTAGTGGACGATGCCATCGTAATGATCGAGAACATCGCGCGCTACATCGAAATGGGCGACCCGCCCATGGAAGCGGCGCTTAAGGGTGCGGAGCAAATTGGTTTCACCATTCTGTCACTCACCGTCTCCCTCATCGCCGTACTTATCCCGCTGTTATTCATGGGCGATGTGGTGGGGCGACTGTTCCGTGAGTTTGCGGTGACCCTCGCAGTCACGATCATCGTCTCGGCGGTGGTCTCGCTCACGCTCACCCCAATGATGAGCGCGCGCATCTTGCGGCATCAGCCCAAAGAGCAGCAGGGTCGCGTCTACAGAGCCTCGGAGCGCGCCTTCGAGAGCATGATCGCCTTCTATGGCCGGACGCTGAAGTTCGTTCTCAAGTTCCAGACGATTACGCTGCTGGTCGCGCTGGCCACTCTGCTACTCACGGTTTTCCTTTACATCATCATTCCCAAAGGATTTTTCCCGGTGCAGGATACTGGCGTCATTCAGGGCATCTCGCAGGCGCCGCAGACAATCGGTTCAAAAGAAATGGCGGCGAAACAGCAAGCGATGGCGCAAGTCATTCTGGCTGATCCGGCGGTCGAGAGCCTCTCGTCATTTATTGGCGCGGATGGAACCAATACGACGACGAACAGCGGCCGAATCTCGATCAATCTAAAGCCGCTCGATCAGCGCAAGATGAGTGCTTCTGACGTAATCCGCCGGCTTACTTCGAAACTCAACCAGGTGCAGGGCATCCAGTTGTTTATGCAGCCGGTGCAGAACATTTCGGTGGATGATCGAGTAAGTCGCACGCAATACCAATACACGCTCGAAGACCCAGACCAGAATGAACTGAATGACTGGACCAATCGCTTTGTCGGCAAGCTGCAGCAGTTACCCGAACTTGAAGATGTCGCCACCGATCAGCAAATGGGAGGGCTGGCCGTTTCTCTGGT
>PKVZ01000184.1 GCA_003131635.1 Acidobacteriaceae bacterium | reverse complement strand
GCTCCGCGGGGTGGCGAGTGGGAGAAGGCAGTCGAATACTGGCGCAGCCTGGCCAGCGATGAAGGTGCGGCGTTTGATCGCGTGGTGGAGATCGATGCGGCGCAGCTTTCTCCGTTTGTGACCTGGGGGACGAATCCGGGGATGGTGGCTGCGGTGACGGGGCGGGTGCCGGAGGCGAGCAGTTTGAAAGAATCCGACCGGCGCGCGACTGAGTTGGCTTTGCAGTACATGGGGCTGGAGCAAGGAAAGCGGATCGAGGACATCGGAATCGACCGGGTATTTATTGGGTCGTGCACGAACTCGCGGCTGGAGGATTTGCGGTCGGCAGCGCGGGTGGCGAAGGGACATCATGTGAATGCGAAGGTGCGCGCGATGGTGGTGCCGGGATCGCAGGCGGTGAAGCGCGCGGCGGAGCAGGAAGGCTTGGACCGGATTTTTCTGGATGCGGGGTTTGAGTGGCGGGAGTCGGGATGCTCGATGTGTTTGGGAATGAATCCAGATATTTTGCAGCCGGGGGAACGCTGCGCATCAACCAGCAACCGGAATTTTGAAGGGCGGCAGGGACGGGGCGGGCGAACGCATCTGGTGAGTCCGATGATGGCAGCGGCGGCAGCGATTGAGGGACATTTCACGGATATAAGGAAATGGAAATATCGGTGACATTGATCCCTACGCTGGCTGCAGACATGGTTTGGCCAGCTCTCGTCTTGGAGCAGCGGCTGATAAGTGTGATCCCAATAACCGTGGGCCTTCTAACGGAATGGCTGGTATTGCGACTTGGGGGATTTGGTCTTTCGTGGAAGCGAGCTGCCATTGTCGACATCGTAATGAACTTGGTGTCAACAATTGCTGGAATTCCTCTAATTCCATTGCTGGGACTTGTCTGGGAGGTACTTCCCGGGCAGGTGCTGTACAAGTTCTTCAACATTGGCACATTTAACCCCGGTACCTGGGCTGCGACATTCGTGATAGCCACTCTCGCGACCACTGGGGTGGAAGCGGCGGTTGTCAGGTGGGGATTCAAGATAGCGCTTGGGTGGCGGCGCTTTGGAATTCTGGGCTTAGCAAACAGCTTGAGTATCGCAATTGCGTTCGTAAGTCTGTGGCTACGTCCTCCACATCTGTAGTCTTACGAGTGCGAAGCAGAACGTGCACGTGTAGAACACCCTGAAGCCGAGCGGCTGCAAAGAAGTAGGGATCCTTCGACTCCGCGAGAACTTCGCTTCGCGAAGTTCTCGCTCCGCTCAGGATGACAAAGAGAGAGGCAGGCTCGATGAAACCATTTAGTACACATCGCGGGCGCGTGGCGCCATTGGATCGGGTGAATGTGGATACCGACCAGATTATTCCCAAGCAATTCTTGAAGCGGATTGAGCGCACGGGCTTTGGACAGTTTTTGTTTTACGACTGGCGATTTTCCGCAGAGGGAAAGAAGAACGCGGATTTTGTTTTGGATGAGGCGCGTTATGCGGGCGCGAGCATTTTGGTTGCGGGGAGGAATTTTGGGTGCGGATCGTCGCGGGAGCATGCGGTGTGGGCGCTGGCGGATTTCGGATTTCGCGCCGTGATTTCTTCTTCGTTCGCGGATATCTTCGCCAACAACAGCACGAAGAACGGGTTTCTCACGGTGTGCCTGAACGAGAATGAGGCGGCGGAACTGATGCGGCGTGCCCGCGAGATCAAGGATTATGAGCTGACCGTTGACCTGGAACGATGCGAGGTGCGCGACGATCAGGGCTTCAAGGCTAAGTTTCCCGTCGACGAATTTGTGCGCCATTGCCTGCTCAATGGGCTGGACGACATCGGGCTCACGTTGCAACACGAAGGAGAAATTTCGACTTACGAACAACTCCACCCCGCGCCTTCGGCGCTGCAAACGCCGCGCTAGTAATGAACCGTCAAAGCGAGTAAAGATTTGTAAAATCTTATACTTAGGCTTGACCGGCCACGACGCCACGGTTGATGCTTGATTGGTACGGTTCTACTATTAAAGCTGCGTTTCGGTTCCTACCTCAGCCTCTCCAGCGGGAGGACCCTGGCGTAAGAGATCGGCTGCGTTTTCTGGGCAGTGATTCCGCAACCGAGTTGAAATGAATACGTCTAATGAATGGCGGGTCCACTGCCGGTCTTGTGAAATGTCGCACTCAACGAAAATGGTGAATACAACTACTTGCAGTTGTCTCCAAGCAACATCCCCGCGGGCCAGGCTTCGACTGGTTACAGCCGTCGCGCTGGCGTGCGCATTCTTTTTCTTGTCGAGTTGCACGAGTAGCGGCAGCGGCGCCGACTCGAAGGAGGGAAGGGCTCACGCTGCGGGTTCGCATGCGGCTTCGGTTGCGGTGGCGAAGGTCGGGAAGCAGGATGTGCCGGTTTACATGGTGGGACTGGGCTCGGTGAGTGCGTTCTACACGGCGAACATAAAAAGCCGGGTGGATGGGCAGATCATGCGCGTCAACTTTCAGGAAGGCCAGATCGTAAAAGAAGGCGATTTGTTGATCCTCATCGACCCGCGCCCCTACCAGGTGCAACTCGAGCAGATGCAGGCGCAGCTGTTCAAGGACCAGGCTACGCTGCGCGACGCGAGATTGAACCTGGATCGCTATACCACACTGATTCCCTCCGGCAGCATTGCGCAGCAGCAAGTGGATACGCAGAAGTCCACGGTGGACCAACTGGATGGGCAGGTGCGCACGGATCAGGCGCAGATCGATAACGCCAAGCTGCAGCTTGTGTACTGCAACATCACGGCGCCGTTCACCGGGCGGGT
>PKVZ01000133.1 GCA_003131635.1 Acidobacteriaceae bacterium | reverse complement strand
GATCGCGGCTATTTCATCGACGGCGGCCAGGAACGAAACTTCGTTGGCCTTCGACGGTTTGTTAAAACCGGTGATTTTCCTGACAAACTGCAGCGAAGCTGCTCGAACCTCTTCTGCATTGACCGGCGGATCGAAGTTGAAAAGCGTTTTGATATTTCTGCACATTTCCGCAGACCTCCAGCGGGAAGACTCCAAGCGGTGTGAACGCATTCAGTTTGACACATGTTTAAGAATTTTTGTTCAGGGCTTGACTTCCGGCGCAGACTGGATCTGGCGCGCCTGGTCCACAACACCGCGGACGGCTTCGATCACCAGGTCTGGACGGTCGAGTTGAATGTAATGTCCGCTGTTCTTGGCGATTACATGCGTGCTCTTAGTGGAGAGCTGCGCTAACTCGTCTTGCATCTGTTGCCAGGCTTGCTCGGTAGGCTGGACCACATCCTCAGGCATATCCGGCTCCGGACGGCCCGGATCGTGCGTGAGTACCGCCAGAGGCATATCGCCGAGAGTGCTTGTGGTTGCGGCTTGGGCAGCGCTTTCGGGAAACGCCTTCAATTCCGCGACCTCTTCGCGCGCGCTGTGAAAATTGCAATAGGCGGCGCGGACCTCGGCGTTCGAGCCGCAGAAGCCCAGCAGTCGAGGGATTCCGAGTGACATGGTGAATTCCAGAAATTCCTGATCCCGCAACCATGTTTTATCGAGATCGTTCAATTCCGGGGGAAAGCGCTTTTTCTGTTCTGGGTGAGAGGAATCCACCAAAACCATGCCGGCCACTTCACTGCGGTAAAGGCTGGCATAAAGGCGAACGTCGAATCCGCCCATGGAGTGGCAGGCCAGGATGTAAGGCGGCAAAACGCCGGCGTTGTGCAGGAGAGTGTGCAGCTCTTCGGCGATAACTTTGCTGGTACGGCTGTGAGGGCTGGATTCGCTGTAGCCGATGCCGGCGCGATCATAGGAACACACGCGAGCAAATTGCGCGATCTTCGGCTGAACTTTGTACCAGTCGGCATACCCTCCGCCGAGACCAGAATCGAGGATCACAGTGGGAGATCCGCGTCCCGTGCAGTCGATGTGCATCTGGTAGCCCCCCACATCGACCAGTTGACCGGGCATGGGATGAAAGCGGCGGTCGCGGGCTTCGGAGATGTTCTCGTACAAAAATCCTGCAGTCGCCAGCAAGATGACCAGGAGAAGGAAGCTGCGGACGATAATGCGCACCCAGTGGCGGGCTGGTGCGGGCGGGTTGGCAGTCTCCGGCATGGTTGGCGAAAGCGCGCGGACGAGAGCGTCCGCGCCCAACAGTCTATCTCTTCTACATGACCGGCGGTACGGTAATGCCCATGACGGCCAGGGTGCGAATTAATTCGCGGCGAACGATCGCGACCGTGGCCAGCAGAAATTTCTTTCGCTTCTCGTCGGTCTCGCTCAAGATGGGATAGCGATGGTAGAAGGTGTTAAAGAGTTGTGCCAGTTGAAAAGCGTGTTTCGCGAGATAAGCTGGCTCCGTGGTAGCGATGCATTGGTCAACAATGTAAGACGTTTTTGCCGAGGCTAGCCACAGTTCCCAGATTTCATTGGCGGACTCGGCTGCGAGGTATTGCGCGAAATCGGCCGTAGAGAGGTTGCCGGCAACTTCACGACTGAAAGTGTCTGGGTCGAGGGCCGCTTTCTTAAAAATGCTGGTGGCGCGGACCACAGCATATTGCGCGTACGGGCCCGTCTCACCCTCAAAGCTGAGAGCCTCTTTGAAGTCGAAGGCGATAACCGATTGCTTGGTGAACTTCAGCATGAAGTAGCGCAGCGCACCGACGGCGATTTGCGTGGCGATAGCCGCGCGCTCCTCCTCGGCGAGCTGCGGGTGGCGCGAGTCGACTTCGTTCCTGGCGGAGGCGATCAACTGGTCGAGGAGATCGTCGGCTTTCACTCCGAAGCCCTTGCGCCCTGAGACTTCGATGTAGGAGCGAGTCTTATCTTCTTCACTCAGCGTGTAGCCGAGTTCGGCGGCGCAGCGCGGCGTGAGCGCAACCATCTCATAAGAAAAATGCGCGTAGTGGTCGGCTGCCTCTTGGTGGCCGAGTCCGCGCAGTGCTTGGATGACGGTATTCTGAGCTTCGGACTGACGGGCGTCGATCACGTTGTAGATTTCGGCGACGTCGCCGAAGTGAGGATGATCTTTCTCGCCCTCGGTGGCGGAGATCCAGCATTCGTGCCGATTGGGATAGCGATAGAACTTGCGATATCCAAAATCGCGCCCGAGCAAGCCGAACTTCCACATGTGATAGGCAATATCTTTGCCGACGTAGCCAACGGTGCCGTTGGAGCGGACGATGACTTTCTGGTCTTCCTCGGAAATATCTGAAGCCTCCTCTGCGCTTCCTATTGCCTCTGGGTTGGAAGCCGTTCCGGCGCGGCGCATCACCCAGCAACCTTTGTTTTTTCCTTCGGTCTCATAAGTAAGCACGCTTGCCTCCTTCAGCTTGACGAAGGCCGCCTCCCAGAAATGCAGCTGCAGGATTTCGCTCTCGCGCGGCAGGAAGTCGTACTCGATGTCGAGGCGATCCATGGTTTCGAGGTGGCGGCGCAACACAGCGGTCGAGATCAGTTCGGCGATTGCGGCGGTTTCGCTGGCCGCGTCTTCTATACCGTGCAGTGTCTGGGCCCGGACCTGCAGATTTTGCTTGTCTTGTGCGTACCACTGCGATACCCGAGCGTATAAATCCCAGCAGTAGTAATCGAAGCGAGGTTGGCGGGTGAGGGCTTCGATTTCCGCGCGGGACTTTTTTTCGATCTGCGTGAATCCGACAACCACGTCGGCAACTTGCACGCCGGTGTTGTCGATGTAGTTTTGGATATCCACTTCCCTGCCGGCGTAACGCAGCAGCCGAACGAACGTATCGCCGAGGATGGCATTGCGCAAATGTCCGATGTGCGCGGCCTTGTTGGGGTTGATGCTGGTGTGCTCGACCAGAATTTTGCCTGCCGGAATGTCGGCCGCCGGCTTCTGATCGGCGGCTAACCCCCCAGCCAACCAGGCGCGATCAACCTTGACATTCAGGTAACCGGGAGGCGCGACTTGCATCTCGGCGATGCCCTCGATAGCACCGATCTCGGCGCGGATGGTTTCGGCAATCCGCAGCGGCGCGGTGCGCAGCGGCTTGGCGAAGGGAAAGACAGGGATCGCGAACTCGCCCAATTCTACCTTCGGAGGTGGTTCGATCACTACGCCAGGCAGGCTTGCGCCCGGGTAACGGCGCGAAAGGAACTCCGTGATGCGCTGGGCGAGTCGATGTTCGAGATGACGATACAAGGCTCTTCCTCTGAACTGTTTATGAAGACAGTGATTCTAGCAGAGGACAAGCCGGAGGCAGGTTTGACGCAAGATGCACGGTTCCCTATGATGAAAAATTACCGAAATCGGTCACCACGGAGACACAGAGACACGGAGAAACCCAAGGTCAAGGATTCCGTTCTGGCGCTCCTCCGTGGCTCCGTGCCTCCGTGGTGAATTGATTTTTCTTATGCGCATAGCCTATCTTGAATGTTTTTCCGGCATCAGCGGCGATATGTTTATGGGCGCGCTGGTGGACGCTGGAGTTGCGCCGCAGACGCTCGAAGACGCGGTCGCGGCTCTCCACGTGGGGGCGCGGCTGGAAATTTCACGAGTGGTGCGCAGCGGGATTTCAGCCGCTAAAGTGGATGTGTGGGTTGACGGGGAGAAAGACTTGCCGCGGGAGGAGTTCTGGAAGC
This sequence comes from Acidobacteriaceae bacterium, assembly GCA_003131635.1. Lineage (GTDB taxonomy): Bacteria > Acidobacteriota > Terriglobia > Terriglobales > Acidobacteriaceae > Sulfotelmatobacter. The sequence continues at coordinate 25,932 of PKVZ01000133.1, read as the reverse complement.
GACAGGGGCCGCATTCTCAGGAATCTGGTAGCGCCGGCGTCCCGCCGGCTGGCCGCCGAGACGGCGGCGCTACGCCGCACTCTCATGAGCATGAGCATGGGGGGCATACGCATTCCCATGCTGGTAAGACGCGGACAGAGCCTGCCCCTTCGACAAGCTCAGGGCAAGCTCTGAGCCTGTCGAAGGGAGTGTCCGCGCCACACGAGCATTCTCACGGCCGCGGGCTGACAGAGATTCGGCAGATCATTTCCGCAGCCTCTATTTCCGAGACCGCAAAGAAGACTGCCATTCGCATCTTTGAGTCGTTGGGACGGGCCGAGGCGAAGATTCACAATACTTCGGTTGAGAGCATCCACTTCCACGAAGTCGGTGCTGTGGATGCGATGGTGGATATCGTCTGCGCGGCGGTTGGGGCTGAGGCGCTCGGGGTAGACGAGATTATCTTTTCTCCATTGAACGTCGGCGGTGGAACTGTTAAGTGCGCGCACGGGACTTTCCCTGTTCCGGCTCCGGCAACAGTGGAGTTGTTGGCGGAGGCTCCGGTTTATTCGTCTGGACTGCAGGCCGAATTGGTTACGCCTACGGGCGCGGCAATCGTGAAGACGCTGGCTTCGCGCTTCGCGGCGTTTCCGGAGATGAAGATCGAGAAGTCCGGCTATGGAGCGGGATCGCGTGATTTTCCTGGGCATCCAAATGTTTTGCGGCTGACGATTGGCGAGGCTGCCTCGAATGCGCTGTCTGCGAAGACCGCGTCGGAGACGATTACCGTGCTGGAAGCCAATCTCGACGATTTGAATCCACAGGTCTTTGGCTATGTGATGGATCGGCTATTCGAAGAAGGCGCGCTGGATGCGTTCGGTATGCCGGTGCAGATGAAGAAGAATCGTCCAGGGACGTTGCTCACGGTCTTATGCAAGCCTGAAGACACGGGCAAGCTGACGCATTTGATCTTCACGGAGACGACGACGCTGGGCGTGCGGCGGCGCGATGAAATGCGGCAGACTTTAGCGCGACGGTGGGAGAAAGTTCAGACGCAGTGGGGCGAGGTTCGAATGAAGATCGCCAGCATGAACGGGACGGTTACCAACTATGCCCCGGAGTATGAAGATTGCCGACGGATCGCGGCGGAGCATCGTGTGCCCCTGAAGCAGGTGATGCAGGAAGCAGTACGGGCGTACTCGAACGGCGATCGTGAGTAAGAATCCAGCGCAATAAATCGAACCATATAGGTCGAATAATGTAAGTCGAATCATGATCGAGCAGAAAACCAGCGACGTTCAGTCGAGCTATGACCGCGTAGCGGAGGAATATGTGCGGCACATTTACGACGAATTGCGGCACAAGCCCCTGGACCGGCAACTGCTCGATAGATTTGCAGACGGTGTGCGGGGCACGGGGCTGGCTTGCGACCTCGGCTGCGGACCTGGACAAGTGGCTCGCTACCTGTCCGAGCGCGGAGTTGCAGTGTGCGGCGTGGATTTGTCGCCGGGTATGGTTGAGCAGGCTCGCCAGCTCAATCCGGGCATCGAATTTCACCAGGGCGACATGAAGGCGCTCGATGTGCCAGAGGAGGTTTGGAGCGGGATCGCGGCGTTCTACGCCATCGTTAACCTTTCGCCTGCCGAAGTCGCGCTAGCGTTGCGAGAGATCCAGCGCGTCTTGCAGCCGGGAGGTCGGCTGCTGTTGAGTTTCCACATCGGCGAAGAAGTTTCTCATGTGGAGGATCTGTGGGGTTGCACGGTCTGTCTTGATTTCTATTTCTTCCGGACCAGGGATGTTGCTGGCTATCTGAATACGGCAGGCTTCGAGATCGACGAGATTGTCGAGCGGGAACCGTATGCGCCGGAGATTGAATACCAGAGCCGGCGGGCTTACATTTTTGCGCGCAAGGCAGCGGTGGAAACGACACCATGACCAGGAAGTTCTACATCACGACGCCGATTTACTACGTAAACGCTCGCCCGCACATTGGGCATGCTTATACGACCATTGCCTGCGACACTATTGCGCGGCGGCAGCGACTGCTGGGGGCTGACACTTTCTTTCTCACCGGCACAGACGAGCACGGGCAGAAGATCGAGCGCGCGGCGCAGGCCGCGGGAAAGACTCCGCAACAGTACGCGGATGAAATTTCGGCGGAGTTCCGGCAGCTGTGGAAGCGAATGGGCATCTCGAACGACGACTTCATTCGCACTACTGAAGACCGCCACAAAAAGCGCGTTCAGGAATTGTTTCGCAAGATTCGCGACAACGGCTACATCTATAAGGGAACATACACTGGCCAGTACTGCGTGTCGGATGAACTTTATGTAGACGGCGCTCATCCGGGCGATCCTTGCCCGACCTGCGGGCGCATCACCGAGACGGTGCACGAGGAAAACTATTTCTTCAAGCTCTCGGCGTTTCAGGACAAACTGCTCGCGCTGTATGCCAATCCGGAGTTCATTCGTCCGGAGGCGCGGCGCAATGAAGTGATTTCGTTTGTGCGATCTGGACTGCGCGATCAGTCGATCAGCCGCTCGACATTTATCTGGGGCATCCCGGTGCCTGACGATCCCAAGCACGTTATTTATGTCTGGCTGGACGCGTTGGCGAACTACATAACAGCGATTGGCTACGGATCGTCGCACGCGGGGGCGCAGGAGGCGTTCAAGAAATTCTGGCCCGCCGATGTGCAGATGATCGGCAAGGAGATTGTCCGCTTCCACTGCGTGTACTGGCCGGCGTTTCTGATGGCGGCTGGGCTGCCGGTGCCGAAGACCATCGTTGCCCATGGATGGTTACTGTTTGAAGAGAGCAAGATGTCGAAGTCGCGCGGCAACATCGTGCGCACGGAGACGATTCTCGACGTGCTGGGCGCGGATGCCTTGCGATATTTTCTGCTGCGGGAAGTCGTGTTTGGGCAGGACGGATCCTTTTCGTTCGATGCGCTGGTGCAGCGTTATAACTCCGATCTGGCGAATGGACTGGGGAATCTGGCCAGCCGGACGCTCACCATGATCAACCGCTATTTCAAGGGCGAGGTTCCCTATCCGTCGCATGCGGCGTCGAAAACCGCAGCCGACGATGCGATTGCCAATGCGGCGCGGAACACCATTCGCGAATTTGGAACTCTGTTCGATCAATTTCAGTTTTCACGCGCGCTGGAAGTGGCGTGGGCGCTGATAGCTTCAGTGGATAAATATATTGTCGAAAATGAACCGTGGGCGCTCGGCGAAAAGAAGGATGAAGACAGCCGCTCGCGCCTGGCGACGGTGCTGTACACCGCGGCAGAAGCGCTGCGGATCGCGACGGCGCTGGCGTATCCAGTGATGCCGGATGCCACGGCAAAGATTTGGGTGCAGCTGGGATTGGGAGATATCAAGAAGCTGGCCCTGGACGAACTCACCTGGGGACAACTGCCTTTGGGCACAAAGCTGGGCGAGGTGCAGCCCGTGTTTCCGCGCGCCGATAAGAGCGCAGTCGAAAGGATGCAGAAGATGGAAGAGGATCAAAGAGCAGCGCCGGTGGTTGAGGCTCCTGCCGCGACAGCAGTAACGACGGGGCAACCGAACGCAACTCCGACTTCGACAGCCGCAGCTCCTGCGGCCGCCCCGGCGGCGAACGACAAGATCTCAATCGACGATTTCGCGAAGATCGAACTTCGGGTTGGTCTGGTAAAGGTTGCAGAGCGCGTACCCAAAGCGGACAAGCTTCTGCGGCTGGAAATTGATATTGGGACTGAAGTGCGGCAAGTGCTGGCGGGGATTGCCGAAGCCTACGCGCCGGAGACGTTGGTTGGGCGAAAAGTGGTGATCGTGGCCAATCTTGCGCCGCGCAAGCTGCGCGGAATGGAATCGAATGGAATGATCGTTGCCGCTTCGCTCGAAGGCGGGAAGCCTGTGCTGGCGGGCTTTTTGGAGGATGTACCGGTGGGGGCGAGGTTGAAGTAGAGTTAACTGTCTCTACCTTGCACATACTAGTCCAAAGTAAAAGCCGAGCTATCGCTCGGCATGGACAGCCCAGGGCGGTTGTCCCCACATGATTTAATTTCCATGTTCATTGATTCTCACGCCCATCTCGATGGCAAGCAGTTCGATACCGATCGCGAGCAAGTGATTACGCGTGCGCGGGAAGCTGGAGTGCAGACCATGGTCGCCATTGGGAACGGCGATGGTCCAGCGGATGTGGATTGCGGAATTCGCCTGGCTGAGAAATACGACTTCATCTATGCGACTCTCGGGATTCATCCGCATGAAGCCCGGCTGGCGGATGAGGCCGCCTACCAAAATATGGAACGCCTGGCCAAACATCCCAAGATCATTGCCTGGGGCGAGATTGGCTTGGATTATTTCTACGACCACTCGCCGCGTGAGGTGCAAACCAGGGTCTTCACGCGGCAGATGGAGTTGGCGGCAGCAGCAAAGCTGCCCATCGTGATTCACTGCCGGCCATCGGAGGGCAGCGACAACGCCTGGAATGATTGCCTCACACTGACGCGAGAAAATTGGGCGGCGAAGGGACTGGGAGGAATTCTGCACTGCTTCACGGGAAACTGGCCGCAGGCAAAGAGTGCGCTCGACCTGGGTTTTATGATTTCGTTCGCCGGGAACGTTACCTTTCCCAAAGCTCAACAAATCCGCGACGCGGCGCTGGAAGTTCCTCCGGAACGCATGCTGATTGAGACCGACTCGCCGTATCTGGCGCCGGTGCCGCATCGCGGCAAGCGGAACGAGCCGGCATTCGTGAAGGAAACCGCGCGCAAGCTGGGCGAACTGCGCGGCTGGACGGCGGAAGAAGTCGGGGAACAAACCAGCCGCAATTTCTACAATTTTTTCAAATTGGCTGAAACCGCTGAAAAGAAAGTTCCCGCCGGTTAATAGTCTGCAAGAACGATTCTTCTGGTACCCTCAAGAGTCAGATTCCATCATTTCAGAAAGAATTGAAATCCGATGCCCGACAATACTTTTGACATCGTGAGCAAGGTCGACCTGCAGGAGGTATCCAACGCCATCCAGCAGGCGTTGAAGGAGATTCATACGCGCTTCGATTTAAAGGATTCCAAGTCGAATATCGAACTGGAAAAGGATGCCATCGTTCTGCACTCGGCCGACGAGTACAAGTTGAAGGCGGTGAATGACATCCTGCAACAGAAACTGGTCAAGCGTGGGGTCTCATTGAAGGGATTGACGTATGGCGCAGTGGAGGCAGCGGCGGGTGGAACCTCGAAACGGAAAGTCACTATGCAGCAAGGCATCGCCATCGAAAAGGCACGCGAGATCGTAAAGCTGGTTAAGGATTCCAAGAAGAAGGCGCAAGCTTCGATTCAAGGAGACTTGGTGCGGATCAGCAGTAAAGATCGAGACACGCTACAGGACGTAATCGCCATGCTGCGGCAGCACGATTTCGGAATCGACTTGCAGTTTACGAATTACCGGACGAATTAGAAGGATCATTACCGCCGAGAACGCCGAGTACGCGGAGAAGGCATGAGGAATTTGAGTATCGAGAGAGCCTAGTTTTTTCTCTGCGTCCTTGGCGTCCTCGGCGGTAAAACGAATTTGACTGGGAAGCTAATCCATTGAGCGCGCCGCCCATCATTAACGGGAAGGAAATCTTCGACCTGCTGCACGACGATCTTGCCGCGCTGGAGGGCGAGTTCGGGCAGGATACCGTCTCCGGTGTGCAGGCAATTACTGAGATTGGGGAGTATCTGCGGAACGGCGGCGGCAAGCGAATACGCCCGGCGCTGTTGTTTCTTTCTGCGAAGTTGTTCGATTACCAGGGACGTGGCGCGGTGCGACTAGGAGCGGTGGTCGAGATCATTCATACCGCGACGCTGGTGCACGACGACATTATCGACGAAGCCAAGACTCGGCGGGGCCGTCCCGCGGCCAATACGCAGTGGGGCAATTCGAAGTGCGTGCTGGCGGGCGACTGGCTGTATATGCAGGCCTTCAAAGTCGCGGTGCAGGAACGCAACTTCCGCATTCTTGACACGCTGATTGAACTGACGCAGCAGATGGTCGAGGGCGAACTGTTGCAGATGGAAAAGCTGGGCAAGGCGATTGGCCTCGACGAATATTTCGATCTGATCTACCGCAAGACGGCTTGCCTGTTTTCTGTGTGCATGCGGTTGGGAGCTATTTTGGGCGGGGCGACCGAGGCGCAGGAGAAGGCGTTGGGGCAGTACGGNNGTGATCCACGCGCTGGAGCGATGCACCACGGACGAACGAGATAAGATCGAAACGATTTTGCACGACCGGGCTTTTAATGGCGTGACCCACCCGCAGATCATGGAAATACTGCAGCGCTACGGTTCGCTGGAAGCGGCAACCGCCCGCGCCGCTCGCTATGCGGAGTCCGCTCAGAAGGCGATTTGCACGTTTCCGGATTCCGAGATCAAGCGCGCCTTGCTGTGGGCTCCGGAGTTTGTGGTCGCCAGAGAGAAATAAAAAACGCTTTCCCCGATCAGGTTTTTCTCACCGCGATTCCCGTCATCTCGAATCTTCCGTTGCGCAGGAGTGGGGCTGATCCCAGGAAAGCGCGTGCGGGAAGTTCTCCACGAAAATGCTTCACGTACTCGGCATTGAACCGTTCCCAAAGGGTGAGGTCAGGGGAAAATACCTGAACCCAAACCAGTTCGTCCCAAGTCATACCAGCTTCCTTAAGCACGGCAGCAAAGTCGTCGAACAGAATTTGCAATTCCTGGTCGACCTCCGGCGGAACCAGGCCAGTAGCCGGGTCGATTCCGATCCTGCCTGAGATGTACAGAGTCTGGTCAACGAGCACAGCATCGCTGAACGGCAGATCGGCCGGCCGATTGGGCAGGTTGATGGTACGGCGCGAATTCATGGCCTCACAAAGCTAAATCTTTCTGCTATTTGCGGCAACCTCTTCATTGCGCTTGACCACAAATATTCAGCACATCGGACACCAATCCGTTCGAGGCCCTGCAACGTTAGATAGATAGCGGTACGAATCTGGCCAGGTTTTTCCAAAAACAAAACTTAAGGAGATCTCCAAATGAAAAAGTTGATGGTCGGTTTGCTGGCAGTTACATTTGCGATGAGCCTGACAGCCTTCGCGCAACAAGACACGATGTCGCAAGACCATAGCATGGCCCAGACACAAGCGGACTCCGGAGCCAAGGCTCCGCTGATGACCCTGAAGGGCACCGTCAAAACCGAAGGCGACAAAGTTATGTTCGTCAACGATAAAGACGGAAAGAGCTGGGATGTGATGAATCCTGAGGAATTGAAGGGTCATGACGGACACCACGTACAGCTCAGCGCGCACGTTTATGCCGATAAGAATTCGATCCATATTATGAGCGTAAAAATGCTCAAGGGCGGATCGATGAACAACGATTCCATGAGCAAGTAGTTCGCAAAGCCAGCGGCGAGGGGCGGCAATTTTGCCCCTCTGTTTTTTCCCCAGCCGAGGTATCCTGCGTGCTGCCGGTTTTTTTCAGAAGCGATGCTCCCGAATCCCCAGCCTGGCTCTACCTTAGGAAATATGATTTTTGTCACCCAAATGTGTGACCGGGACCACCGACTTTTTTCGCTGCTCGGTGAATAATACTGGCAGTTGGTGGGAGTGCCCGCCAACGCGGCAAGGCCAATGAGACGCATTGAAAATGCGATGGACCGCCACAGTGCGATCCACCCGGTCTCTCCCCGGCACTTGTGAAAAGCAAGGCGCTGAGGTACCTGGTCCGCGGCGGACGCGCTGCCAGCGGAAAGGCGGCGGCTTCAGTCGAAGCTTTGCGAAAAAGGCGCCGTAGTAAGCCGACGCGCCGGCCCCAACAGGGCCGAGAGACTCCGAGTGAAAGCCGCCGTTTAATTACTCACCCTGCACGGGGAGAGTCCTCCGGCAAATAAATCCTCCCCGTAACCAAGCCGGACATTTGTCCATCGGACAGATGTCCGGCTTTGGTTATACTGAACCTTTTCCGGATTGTTCTTATCCAAGACTACCTATGAACTTTTTTTCGCTCATGGCGCACCATGGTTATGCCCTGACCTTTGGCCTTTTACTGGCGGAGGCGCTCGGGCTTCCCTTCCCGGCCGCAATCGCGCTGGTCGCGGCAGGAGCCGCGGTTGCCGCACATGCGCTATGGGGTCCTTACGTTGTAACGGTTGCGATGACTGCTTTACTGCTGGGGGATACGGCGGAATTCTGGCTCGGTAGATACATGGGCTGGGCGTTGCTGGGATTTTTATGCCGCGTGTCGATCAATCCGGAAACCTGCATTCTGCGCTCTGCCGAATCGTTCTACAAACGCGGCAAGATCACCCTTGTGGTCGCGAAATTCATCCCCGGCGTTAACACCATGGCGGCGCCGCTCGCGGGCAGCATGAAGATGCGCTTTTCGCAGTTCCTGCGGCTGGACTTTCTTGGGGCTTCGCTTTACTCACTGACATACCTGCTCGTGGGGTACCTGTCACGCGACTTTCTAGCCGCGATCTTGCGCGGCTTTCATGCCGCCGGCCGAGCGATGGAAGCTGTGGTTATCGCCGCGCTGGCGGTCTATGCAATTTACCGCGTGATGCAATACCGCAAGAACAAGACCTACAGTGTCGTGCCGCGGGTGCAGGTTGAAGAACTGGCACGCCGGCTGGCATCGGACGATGCGGGGCGGGTGCAGATTGTCGATGTGCGCAGCCATGGCTACTACGACTCCGGCGCGGCGCGGATCAAGAACTCCATCCGCATCGAGCCGAACAATCTTGAGGAAGAGATCAAGGCCATTCCCAAGGACAAGGATATTTACCTTTACTGCACTTGAGCGCGCGAAGCGACCAGCGCCCGGGTGGCGCACATGCTGCGGGAAAAAGGCTTCAACACGTTCGTGATCGTCGGCGGATTAACCGCTTGGCGCAAGGCCGGGGAGCCGCTGGAGTCGGTGCCGCAAAACGATCTGGTGAAGTTGCCGACATTCAATTAGTCGTATCAAGTAGCCGTTAGAACGCGCCTGTACGGAACACCATTCGAGTGGGAACGGCCAAGCCGGAAATTGCGGATCTCTTCCACTTCTTCCGCCTTGGCCGAACGAGGGAATTGCGACTTTTTCGGCCGCCTACTTCGCCGCCATTACCGACTTAACCTCAATCGTGTCTCCATTGGCCGTGCCCTTCACGGTGGCCTGCTCCCAAGCCAACTTGTTGAGTTCATCTTTTTCAGCTTGAGTCGGAGTATCGAGCGTATAGACTTTGTCCCCGACAACCAACGCGTATTTGGCGCCCTTTTTCACGCAGGCGCGAACACAGGTCGCCGGGTCAATGCCTTCCTGATGCTTGGCGCCGCACATGGCGTCGCTTACCTTGCCGGTAAAGGTCTGTGTGCCTGCCGCCAACGCGGGCAGAACAGCGATTCCGGCGCTCACTACGATTGCCGCTATCCAAACTTGCAACCTCTGCAAACCAGACATAAATCCTCCTTACTCCAAAGAGTATTCTCCACTACGCTATTTGGATGCAACTGCATGGAAATCTATACTGCTTTTTATGGCCTCCAACCGGGAAATCGAGATCAAGTTTCGCGTCTCCGACCTGCGGGCGCTCACCCGCAAGCTGCCCAAGATCGGCTTTGGCGTCGTAACGCGGCGGACACACGAGATGAACACACTCTATGACTTGCCCGGACAGGTCCTTCGCGGACGCCAGCAGTTGTTGCGGCTGCGCCAGTATGGCTCCGAGTGGACGCTGACGCACAAAGCCAAGAAGAAGACTGGCCGGCATAGCAGCCGCGAGGAGTTGGAGACCCGCGTGGACGACGGAAAAAAGATGGATGCCATCCTGCGCGCTCTAGGATATGCGCCGTCGTTTCGCTACGAAAAGTTTCGCGCCGAGTGGACGGATGGAAAAGGCCATGTAGTAGTTGATCAAACACCCATCGGAAATTTCTGCGAGATCGAGGGGAAGCCGCGCTGGATTGATGCGACCGCGAAGAAGTTGGGAGTCACTCCCGCGGATTACATCACGAAGAACTACGCGACGCTGTTTTCCGAGTGGAAACAGGAGAGCAAAAATCCGGCGCAGGAGATGACGTTCAACGCCGTGCCTACGCTCCGTGGCACTTCTTAAATTTCTTTCCCGAGCCGCAGGGGCAGGGATCGTTGCGGCCAACTTTCTCCTGTCCGCGCACCACCTGCTGCACCGGCAGCGCGTCCCCGGCGCCAGCCATGCGAGCCTGTTCCAATTCGCGGCGCTTGCGGCGCATGAAGGCTTCTTCCAGATCGTCAGCCGAAGTTGCGACCAGTCGCGGCGGATGATGCCCGTTGCCTCCACTGCCCTGCACCGGAACTCCCGGTTCTGAGCCAGGGCCCGCGGGTCCACCTGCGGGCGGGCCACTCGGCCCAGAATCCGGCGGACGCTCGATAATCTGCATCAAGTAAAGATACCGGGCCGTGTCTTCCTGAAAGCGCTGCAGCATCGCTTCGAACATATCGAACGATTCTTTCTTGTACTCCACCAGCGGATCGTGCTGGCCGTAACCGCGCAGGCCGATGCCCTCCTTGAGGTGGTCCATGCTGAGCAGGTGATCTTTCCACTGCGAGTCGAGCACGCTGAGCATGATCATGCGCTCGTGATGGCGCATAGCCTCCGGGCCAATCAGCTTTTCCTTCGCGTCGTAACGCTCTTTCAGCTTCTCGAAAATCGCGTCGCCAAGTTCCTGCCGGTTCAGCGCTTCAGGCTTCGCGCCTTCGGCAATGAAATCTACGCCGAAGCGCGTAAAGACAGCATCTTTCAATCCTTTGATGTTCCAGTCGTCGGCATGGCCTTTTACCGGACAATACTCGTCCATCAAGTCGCCGAGAATTGCCGAAACGTAGTCTTCAAGGATGAGATCTTTCTGATCCATGCCCTCGAGCAAACGTCGGCGCAAGCCGTACACGGCCTCGCGCTGCTTGTTCATCACGTCGTCGTATTCGAGCAGGTGCTTGCGGGATTCAAAGTGCTGGCCTTCAACCGCCTTCTGCGCCGTTTCGATGCGGCGGCTGATCAACTTCGACTCAATAGGAACACCTTCTTCCATGCCCAGGCGCTCGAGAAGCTTCGAAACCCACTCCTTGGCGAAGATGCGCATCAGGTCATCTTCCAGCGCGAGATAAAAGCGCGAGGAGCCGGGATCGCCTTGCCGGCCGGCGCGTCCGCGAAGCTGGTTGTCGATGCGGCGCGACTCGTGGCGTTCGGTTCCAAGAATATGCAGACCGCCGACAGCGGTCACTTCGTCATGCTCTTTGTCGGTTTGCTCTTTGTAGCCGCTGAAGACCTGGGCCCATTTATCTGTCGGTACAGTGTATTCATTGCCGTTGTAGTAAAAAATCGAAGTCGTACCATCTTCCTGCGGACCTTCGATCTTGCCTTGAGCCACGCGCAGTTGCTGCGCGATCCCCTTTTTCACCAACTCCTGCTTGGCCATGAATTCCGGATTGCCGCCCAGCAGAATGTCGGTGCCGCGGCCAGCCATGTTGGTGGCGATGGTGACCATCCCTTTGCGCCCGGCCTGGGCCACGTACTCAGCTTCGCGCTCGTGGAACTTCGCGTTCAAAACGACGTGCTGCTTGAGACCTTTTTTCTTCAGCAACTCGGAAAGACGTTCGGACTTCTCAATCGACGTTGTGCCGACCAGCACGGGCTGTCCGTTCTCGTGCAGCTTCTGAATCTCATCGGCAACTGCGAAATATTTTTCTTTTTCCGTGCGGAAAACGACGTCGGGATTTTCCAGACGAAGCATCGGCTTGTTCGTCGGAATGACGATGACTTCTAATTTGTAGATGTTGTCGAACTCGGTCGCTTCGGTTTCCGCGGTACCGGTCATGCCAGAAAGTTTCTTGAACATGCGGAAATAATTCTGGAAGGTGATTGTCGCGAGCGTCTGATTCTCGCGCTCAATCTTCACCCCTTCTTTGGCTTCGATGGCCTGATGCAGGCCGTCCGACCAGCGGCGCCCCGGCATCATGCGCCCCGTGAATTCATCGACAATGATGACTTCGCCGTCCTTGATCACATACTCCACATCGCGCCGATAGAGAGCATGCGCCTTGACCGCAGTCTCGACGTGATGCTTCAGCGGCCAGTTCTCCGGGTCGGCGATGTTGCCGATGCCGAGCAACTGCTCCACTTTCAGCCAGCCATCGTCGGTCACGGTAATGTTGCGATGTTTTTCGTCGACCACAAAGTCGCCGGTGAGTTGCGCGGGCTCGCCGGGAGCGACCTCCAGCTCTTCACCTTTTTCCAGCTTCGGAATAATGCGGTTCACCCGGTAATACTTGTCGGTCGATTCCTCACTCGCGCCCGAAATGATGAGCGGGGTGCGCGCTTCGTCGATCAGAATCGAATCCACTTCGTCGACGATGGCAAAGTTGTGCCCGCGCTGCACGCAATCTTTCAGATCGAACTTCATGTTGTCGCGCAGGTAGTCGAAGCCGAATTCGTTGTTGGTCCCGTAGGTGACGTCGGCGGCATACGCGGCACGCCGCTGTTCGTCATCGAGGTCGTGGACGATCACACCCACCGTCAGCCCCAAGAAACGATAGACCTTCCCCATCCACTCCGAGTCGCGCTTGGCCAGATAATCGTTGACCGTAACCACATGCACGCCGCGCCCGCTCAGGGCGTTGAGATAGACCGGAAGCGTGGCGACCAGGGTTTTGCCTTCGCCGGTCTTCATTTCCGAGATCATGCCCTTGTGCTGCACCATGCCACCGATCAACTGCACGTCAAAGTGGCGCATGTTGAGCACACGCCGTCCAGCCTCGCGCACCACCGCGAAAGCTTCAACCAGGATCTCATCCAGAACTTCCTGCAGCGCTTCGTATTGCTCTTTCTCGAATTGCTTCGCGCGGTCAGGATCGTCACCTTCAACTTCGGCTTCGGGATCAGCCGGGACGCCCGCGGTGACGTGACTCAGCCGCTCCTGGATGCGCTGCCGGAACTCGTCCGTCTTGGCGCGCAATTCGGCATCGGTGAGTTTTTGCATCTGCGGTTCGAGGGCATTGATGGCCTGGACCCGCGGCATCAGATTCTTAACGACCCGCTCGTTCTTGGTCCCGAAGACCTTCCCAATTAAAGTATTTATCAAGCTTTGAAATCCTTCAGCGGGCAGGAACTGCCCCAGCCTATCCCTTTTAGCCTAGCATATTTAGATGCAAAGTAAGGCGAGTTAGAACGTGGATTGGCATTGGCGATCTGGGCGTTCGGTCGAGGGGACCCTCTCTAATGAATCGGCTGAACTAGCCATTTTTCGTGTATATTCCCCACGACCCATGCCCACATTCTATGATCGCTTCCTCGAATGCGAGGAGCGATGGCCGAACAATGTCGCGCTCGAACTTCAGCGACACGATCAGCTTGAGAGTTGCACTTACGCAGAACTCCGCCGCATGGCGGAATCCATCGGACGATGGATCGACGAAAACGGGTTCGTCGGCGGATCGCGGCTGGCCATGGTGGCGGATAACCATCCGCGGTGGGTGGCAACTTATCTGGGAATTATCGCCTCCGGACGCACCGTCGTGCCGCTCGATACAGCGCTCCATGCCGACCAACTGACCAAGCTGCTGAAAGACAGCGGCACCTCCGTCCTGTTTTGTGATGCCAAACATGCTCAGGTCTCGCGCGAAGCAGTTGCGGATTTGAACGTGGGGCTTGTGCTCATGGACCCGGACCGCACAGCACGGCACACTCCGCAAGAGCAATGGCTGGGAAACTTGCCGGCGATTTTCCATGGTGGCCCTGGAAACTTCCAGCCTGCGCCCTCGGCAGCCGATGACATCGCTTCCCTGCTCTACACCTCCGGAACTACCGCCGATCCAAAAGGCGTCATGCTCACCCACGCCAACTTTCTCGGCGAAGTGGAAGCGGTTTTCAACTGGGTCGAGATCGGCCCATCCGACGCGCTGCTGGGTGTGCTGCCCATGTTTCACGTGCTGGCGCAGATGGCTAATCTGCTTCTTCCGCTGGTGAAAGGCTCGCGCGTGGTGTACCTGGAGACCTTGAACACGACCGAACTTTTGCGCGCTCTGCGGGAACGCAACATTACAGCCTTCGCCGTTGTGCCGCAATTTTTTTATTTGATTCACCAGCGCATCTTTGAAGAGATTGAAAAACGCGGAGTGCTGACGCAAAGAGTTTTCAAGATTCTCGTGGCCCTCAATCGCACTCTGCGGAAGATCGGCATCAACGCGGGAAAAAGCTTGTTCAGCAAGGTCCACGAGACCCTGGGCCGGAAGATGCGCTATCTGGTGACCGGCGGATCGCGCTTCGATCCAAAGATTGCGCAGGATTTTTACGATCTCGGCATCGACGTGCTGCAGGCTTATGGACTGACGGAAACCACCGCGGCCGTGTTTGCCAATTCGCCCGTAGACAATGTGATCGGTTCGGTCGGCAAAGCCATGAAGGGCGTAGAAGCCAAAGTGGTAGAAGCCAAAGTGCTGGATCCGCAACCGCGGGAAGACGGAGGTCCTTCAACAGGCGAGATCGCACTGCGCGGCGCGGTGGTGATGAAAGGTTACTGGAACCGTCCCGATGCAACCGCAGCCGTATTGCGCGATGGATGGTTTTACACCGGCGATCTCGGCTATTTCGATTCGAAAGGCAATTTGTTTCTGACCGGCCGTAAGAAAGAAGTGATTGTTCTTAGCAACGGGAAGAATATTTATCCCGAAGAAGTTGAAACCCACTACCTGAAGTCGCCGTACATTAAAGAACTGGCAGTGCTGGGACTCGAAGGTCAGCCCGGCGAAGGCGAACGCTTGCATGCCGTCATCGTTCCCAACTTCGATGTGCTGCGCCAGAAAAAGATTGTGAACGCGAAGGAAGTTATCCGCTACGACATCGAAAGCCTGTCGCAGCAGATTGCCTCCACCAAGCGCATCGGCAGTTATGAGATCTGGCAGGAGGATCTGCCGCGCACCACCACCCGCAAGATCAAGCGCTTCGAAGTGGAAAAACGCGTAAGGGCAAACCAGGTGCGGAATAATTCCGACGATTCTGAATTGCCCGCCGAACGGCCCCTCACCGACGAAGAGGCGGGATGGCTTGATCAGTCCAATGTGCAGCGCGCTCTGAAAATCGTGCGCGAAGTGGCCCGCACGGCACCCGCCGAGTTGCGGCCCACGCATAATCTGGAGCTCGATCTGGGCCTCGACTCGATGCAGCGCGTCGAGTTGCTCAGCCAGATTGAGGAACAACTGGGCGGCGATGTCGAGGAGTCCCAACTCGCTGGGATTTATACGGTGCGTGACCTCGTCGAGGCCGTGCTGCAAAGCGCAGCCAGCGGCGCCGGCGGCCCCGGCACGCGTACCACCTTCGCCGGATGGAAAACGATCCTGGCCGAGGATCCCGATCCCGCTGCGGTGTTTTCGCTGGTCCGGCCGCAACGCGCTAGCGCTGCATTCTGGTACATGGTGTCGCGCCTCATCCAGGTGGTCGCGCTCGACCGCTTTGATCTGCACGTCCGCGGCATGGAGAAGCTGCCCCAGAGCGGTCCTTACATTATTTCTTCCAATCATGAAAGCTATATCGATCCACTCATTCTCGCGAGCGTTCTTCCGCCACCGATTTTTAACAAAGTCTTTGCCGTCGGGACCAGCGAAATCTTCGGTCAAGGATTCATGCTGCGGCTGGCGCGCTCGCTCAGAGTCGTGGTCGTGGACCCCGACGCGAATCTGATTCCCGCGATGCGTGCGGGCGCGTTCGGATTGCGCCAGGGGCGCTCGCTCATTCTTTATCCCGAAGGCGAGCGCTCGATTGACGGCACTCCTAAGACCTTCAAGAAAGGTGCGGCCATCCTGTCCATCCATCTGCAAGTGCCGATTGTGCCGGTAGCTATTGAGGGATTTTACGAAGTGTGGCCGCGCAATAAATCCTTTCAGGGTTTCAAGCCGCTGAAGATAGTATTCGGCGATCCGATCATTCCTCCGCCGGAGAGTGAAGCGTCGGAAGCGGCTTACGAGAGGCTGACTGCGGAACTGAAGGCTCGCGTAGTCGAAATGTGGGAGGAACTGCAAACACATTTGTAGCGCCCGGCGTCACGCCGGCTGTCCCGAGGGCATCTTGCCCTCGGACGTTGAGCAGGATGCCCACGCATGAGCCGCCGAGACGGCGGCGCTACACTACTTCGCCCGCGGGTGCGTCTGATCGTAAACCTGCAGCACATGTTTCATCGACAACTGCGTATACCGCTGCGTGGTTGCGAGGCGCTCGTGTCCGAGTAACTCCTGAATAGCTCGCAGGTCAGCGCCTTCTTCCAGCATGTGCGTTCCGAACGCATGGCGAAGCGTGTGCGGATGCACGTCGGGTGATAGTCCTTTGGCGACCGCGATTTTCTTGATGATCCGGCCTACACTGCGAGTGGTAAGCCGTCCACCGCGCCGGTTGATGAGCAGTGCGCCGCTATGTTTGTGCTTTGCTTCGAGAATTTCCTGGCGTTCAGGGAGATACGCCGCCAGCGCGCTTTTCACCGAATCGCCAAATGGAACGTAGCGTTCTTTTTTTCCCTTGCCGCGAATCAGAATGGCTTCCGCGCTCAGCCGAATGTCGTCGAGGTTGATCCCGGTTAACTCCGAATTGCGGATGCCGCATCCGTAAAGCAGTTCCAGCATGAGCCGGTCGCGTTCAGGGAAAGCCGCGACCTCAGGCATTTCGCCGTCGATCACCGCGTTCATTTCCTCAATCGTCGGGACTCGTGGAAGTTTCTTAGGCAGCTTCGGAGTAGCCACCAGCTTCGCCGGATTCTGCTCCACTACGCCTTCACGAGCCAGCCAGCGATAAAGAGAGCGAGCGGCCGCGAGAGCGCGCGCCACGGAAGTCTTGCTCAAACCCTTGTCATAAAGCTGCGAAAGAAATCCCCGCACAGCGATATGGTCAATCTGTTTCCACCCCCGCGAACCAGCATAGGCTGCAAAGAGAGTCAGATCCTGTTTGTAAGCCTTGACGGTGTGAGGAGACGCGTTGCGCTCCCGCAAATGGCGCAGGAAGTCAGCGACAGCCTTGGCAACGATGCCTTTCGTGTTCTCAGCCATGAACTCTTTCATCTTGCCTTCGCCCGGGGATGATGCTTCTGATACACCGTTCTCAAGCGATCCAGCGCCAAATGCGTGTAGACTTGCGTCGTCGAAATATCCGCATGGCCCAGGATGGTCTGCACCGTGCGCAGATCGGCGCCGTTCTCCACCATGTGCGTAGCGCAGGAATGGCGCAGCATGTGCGGAGATGCAGCGCGCCCGGAGCCGGCCGATGCCGCCCGCACCATCTGCCAAATTCGCTGCCGCGTCACCTTGCGCCCGCCAGATGCGATAAACAGCAGCGGCGAATTGTTCATCGAGACTGCTCCACGTCGCTTCCCTGCCGCCAAATCCGGACGCCCCAGCTTGAGATATTCACTCAGCGCTTCTTGCGCCGATCTCCCCAGTGGCACTACGCGTTCTTTGTCGCCCTTGCCGCGCACTAGCATGTATCCAGCCTCGAGTTTGAGATCTTCAAGCTTGGCGTTGACGATCTCCGAAACCCGCAGAGCCCCCGCGTAGAAAACTTCGAGCATGGCGCAATCGCGTTGCGCCAGCGCCGGTGCCAGCTTCGTGTTGCCCGCCGAATTGCCAGGGCGACTGAGCGGAGCAGCCAGGGTCGCTTCCATTTCATCGCGAGCCAGCGCCTTGGGCAGAACCTTCCATTGCCTCGGCGACTCGATGTCCAGCGTGGGATCGTGCTCGATTTTCTTATCGAGCAGAAGATAGCGGTAAAGATGTCGCAGCGCCGAGAGTTTTCGTCCCACGCTGCGCCCGTCGATTTGATTTGAAAAAAGTTGCTGAAGGAAATCGCGCACGTCAGTACGCCGAGCGGTCAGCAGCAACCGCTTGCGTTTTTCCAGGAACTCGAAAAACTGGCAAAGGTCGGTGGAGTATGCGCTGATCGAAAGTGTTGCCAGTCCCTTCTCGATTTTCAAGTAATCGAGAAAGCTGGAAAGCACGCGCGAGTTGGCATCCGCAGCCATAACGAGGAGAAATTAGTATGCGCGTTATCGGACTCTGCCGAAAGTGATGAAGCGGATGCCAGAGGATATTTTGCAATAAAAGCTACCCCGCTAAGTCGCGCAGCAGATCTACTGCAGACAGCGCTCCCTCCGGCGTTTCTTCGTGCTTGAAATATGCGAAGACATCACGGCCGGCAGCCATGTGCTCCCCAATCCGCGTGACCATGCCGCTCCGCTCCTCGTCCGTGTAGGTGGGCTTGCGAAATCTGTAATAAACAAACGCACCTGTGACTACATCCGGAGTGGTGCGCTCTTCCGTCTCCGCCACGCACAGCGCAGTTCCGCATGACTTCAGCAGTTCCCACGTCGACTCGCTAAACCAGGACTCATTGCGGAATTCAAATGCCGCCGGCAAACTCCGCGGAAGAAGCGCTAGAAAATCCCCGAGCAGCGCAGCATCGGCCTTCAAATTCGGCGGCAACTGGAAGAGCACGGGACCAAGCTTGCCGGCGCGGGCCAAAGGCTCAATCGTCGCCAGGAAACGCGGCAGGAATTCTTCCGTCCCCTTAAGCCGCTTGATGTGCGTGATCACCTGATGCGCTTTCACGCCGAAGCGAAACGAAGCCGGGGTTTGTTCGATCCAGTTCTGAATCGTCGTTTCTTTTACCAGTTGCCTGAAAGTAAAGTTAACTTCGACGGTATTGAGCTGCGTCGCGTAGTGGCCGAGAAACTTTTTCTGCGCCAGTTTGGCTGGATAGAAGTCGGGCTTCCAACTTGGATACGCCCATCCCGAGGTCCCGACAAAGAGTTGAGGCATGGCAAAGTCTCAAAGCAAAATTCGCAGCGGACGGGATTATACCCTGCGCCCCACCTTGCGGGACGCAGGCTTAACCGTCTTTTTCACACCACGGCGCCGAGCTTTCTTAGGCTCTTCTTCTTCTGCCTGAGCTGCGATCGAGATGGGCTCGTCCACTTCCGCAACGGGCCCGCTTGTCTCCGCCTTGAGATCTGGCAACCGTTGTTTCAATTCAAGAACCGGGGCGAACAGATCGCCAAATTTCTCCACGCGCGAAACCGTTTGCCGCGCTTCAAACACAAGCAGGTTGGCATCTTTTTTTCTGAGCACGCGCTCCACTTCATCCCAAGTCACGGGGGTTGACACCGTCGGATGCTCGCGCGCGCGCAACGAGTACACGGCTACCGTGGTTTTGTGTTCGTCATTCTGGCTCCAGTCGACAAAAACCTTTCCGGTTCGAACGTTTTTCTTCATATCCGACACGACCATCTCGCGGTGATCATGTTCGAGCAACTGGGCCAGGGCGTGCGCGAAAGTCTTGGTCGATTCGTACTTTGTGGGAGTGTTCAGCGGAACGTAAATCTGCAATCCTTTGGAGCCCGAAGTTTTCGGAAAGCTTTGCAGCCTGAAATGATCGAAGATTTCCCGCAGCCATATCCCCACCTGACAGCACTGCACAATGTCCGCCGGCGGACCGGGATCAAGATCGAAGACCATCATGGTGGGGCAAGTGATGTCTTTCGCCAGAGCCAGCGACGGGTGCAGTTCGATCGCAGCGAGATTGGCCAGCCATACCAGCGTCGGCAAGTCGTCGGCCAGAATGTAATGCACCGTGCGATGGTTTCCCTCGCTCCAGATCGGAGCAGTCTTCACCCAGTCGGGACGATGTTGGGGCGCATTCTTCTCGTAAAAAAATTCTTCGTCAACGCCATTGGGATAACGCTTGCGCGTAAGCGCCCGGCCGGCCAGATGCGGCAGCATCGCCGGCGCAATCCTCACGTAGTAGTCGATGACCTGCTGCTTGGTAAATCCCGTCGCCGGATAAAGAACTTTCTCCAGGTTCGACAGCTTGAGTTGCTTGTCTTGAACCTCAATCGTCGAATCCATCGCGCACGCTCCAGCAGGCATTGTGCCTCAAACGGCGGCCAACGCAAAATACGGCTCTCCCCCTACGCATGGTGGCCAAATGACCCGTCCGGCCGGTTTGACAACTTCCCATCCCGCCACGTAATTTCAGAACTTCTGCCCTTCATGTCTGTCAAATATGTCCGTCTAAACATGGTTGTCCAAACACGGCTGTCCATGCCAGTACGTCGATCCTTTGGAGGTCCGATGAAACACCGCATATTCAGGCCCCTCGCTATTGTCTTGCTGCTTACCGCGCTCGGCTGCGCTCAGGATGTTGCGTCCTTTGAGAAACGCATCACGGTAAAACATCTCCGAAACGGCCTGACCCTCCTTATTTGCGAGCGGCCGGAAGCGCCGGTGTTCTCATTCTTCACTCTGGTGGACGCCGGTTCCACGCAAGATCCTATGCGCCAGACCGGTCTGGCCCACATGTTCGAGCACATGGCTTTCAAGGGCACGGATAAGATCGGTACCACCGACTACGCGGCCGAGAAGCCGGCGCTCGAAAAAGTGGAGGCCGCCTATGCCGCCTACATCCGGGAACGTGACAAAGAAGTAGGACGCGATGAGACCAGGTTGAAGGAACTGGAAAAGGCGTGGAAAGACGCCATCGCCGCGGCCGACAAATACGTAGTGCCGAACCAGTTCGGCAAGATCGTCGAGCAGAGCGGCGGCCAGGATCTCAACGCCTCCACCGATTACGATGAAACCGACTATCACTATTCGCTGCCTTCGAACCGCCTGGAACTGTGGGCGTATCTCGAGTCCGATCGTTTTCTTCATCCTGTGATGCGGGAATTTTATAAAGAGCGCAACGTTGTGATCGAAGAGCGCCGATTGCGCACGGATAGCAACCCCATCGGCCGCTTGCTCGAACAATTTGACGCCGCAGCCTTCGAGGCCCATCCCTATCACCGGCCAACCATCGGCTGGATGTCTGACTTGAATACTTTTTCCGCCACCGACGCTAAGAAGTTCTTCGACACATACTACGTGCCCGCAAACATGGTGGTCGCCGTGGCCGGAGACGTCAAGGCTGCGCAAGTCATGCCTGTGCTCGAAAAATATTTCGACCGCCTGCCCGCGAGCCACAAGCCGGACGAGACCACCACTACCGAGCCTCCGCAGAATTCCGAGCGCAAGGTCACACTGATGGAGCAGTCGCAGCCTCTGTATCTCGAGGGCTATCACCGGCCTGACTACAAAAGCAAAGACGATGCGGTGTACGACGCAATCACCGATTTGATGTCGGAAGGCCGCACTTCTCGCCTCTACCGCGCTCTGGTGCGCGATAAGAAGATCGCCTCGTTCTCCGCCGGCTTCAGCGGACTGCCCGGCACGAAATATCCGCATCTGTTCGCCTTCTACGCGTTCCCGCTCCCTGGGCACACTACACAGGAAGTGGCCGACGCCATCCATGTCGAGATCGATCGGCTGAAAAAAGAAGACATCAGCGACGACGAGTTAAAGATGATCAAGACTCGCAGCAAGGC
This sequence comes from Acidobacteriaceae bacterium, assembly GCA_003131635.1. Classification (GTDB taxonomy): domain Bacteria; phylum Acidobacteriota; class Terriglobia; order Terriglobales; family Acidobacteriaceae; genus Sulfotelmatobacter. Next base: position 4,554 of record PKVZ01000133.1, on the reverse strand, counting down.
CAACCTTATCCGCAGCCTGGGAGACAATGAGGGACTGGCGACTCAGCTCGCCACCTACCAGACTCGCTATGGCGACTGGCGCGAGTTGTTTCGCTCGGTAGACCGCATCGACAAGGTGACGAAGGCGGACATCCGGCGCGTGGCCAACGAAACTTTCAACGACACGAACCGCACCGTGGGCGTGATCGAAACCAGCAAAGGCGCGGCACAAAGCGACGAGCAGGGATCAGGCCATCAAGGCTCGCATGATGACGGAGGTGCGCAATGAGAATGAGAATGAGAACGACCATCAAGCGCAGCAATTTTTCATTGATCGTATCGACGATCGTATCGATCTTGCTCGCCGCGGCGACGTTCCTGTCGGTCCCCAGGGCCGCGTCGCAGGCAACTAGTTGGAAGCAGATCCCCATCCCCACTCTACCGGCCTTTCATCCCCCGCAGCCTAAGCGCATTGAATTGTCCAACGGCATGGTGATCTTCCTCCAGGAAGATCACGAACTGCCGCTGATCAGCGGCACCGCCCGCATTCGCGGCGGATCGAGCAATGAACCCGCCGCCAAGGTGGGATTGGCAGATACCTTTGGCGAAGTCTGGCGCACCGGCGGGACCAGCACGCAAACCGGAGATCAGCTCGACGACTTTCTCGAAATACGCGCCGCGAAAGTGGAAACCGGCGGCGGTCCAGACTCAACCACCATCAGCTTGTCATGCCTGAAGGGCGATTTCGACGATGTCTTCAAAGTCTTCGTCGATCTGCTGCAGCAACCGGAATTCCGCGCCGACAAACTCGATCTGGCGCAGAAGCAGGCCGATGACAGCATTTCCCGGCGCAATGATGAGATCGGAGAAATTGCGGCGCGCGAATCCGCCAAGCTGGCATATGGAGCTGACAATCCCTACGCGCGCGAGCCCGAATATTCCACCATCGCAGCCATCACTCGCCAGGACTTGCTCGACTGGCATAAGACCTACGTGCATCCCAATAACATCATTCTGGGAATAAGCGGCGACTTCGATCCCGCCGCCATGGAAGCCAAGCTCCACACCGCTTTCGATTCATGGCCAAAAGGCGCCGATCTTCCGAAAGATAAAATTGCATTCCATCCTGCCTCGCCCGGCTACTACCTCATCCCAAAAGAAGATGTGAACCAAAGCAGCATTCACATGCTGACTCTCGGCACCACGCGCAACAACCCCGACTATTACGCCATCTCGGTTTTCAATGAGGCGTTCGGCGGCGGATTCTCCTCGCGTCTGTTCAACGACATCCGCACCAAGCGCGGCCTGGCCTACAACGTCGGTGGCGGCATCGGCACAAACTTCGGCCATCCCGGCGTTCTGCAATTCGTGGCGGGCACCAAGAGCCAGAGCACAATCGAGTCCATCCAGGCGCTCGATGAAGACATCGACGATTTGGCCAAGAAGCCCATTTCAGACGATGAAATCAAGCAGGCCAAAGACGCCATCCTCAACGCCTTCATCTTCCGTCTCGATTCGCCCGACAAAGTCCTCGCCGAACGCATGACCTACGAGTTCTATGGATATCCCGCAGACTGGCTGGACAAGTTTCCCGCCGAGATCCAAAAAGTAACGGCGGCGGACGTGAATCGCGTCGCCGCAAAGTATGTGCATCGCGATCAACTGGCGGTGCTGGTTGTCGGCAACACGAAAGAGTTCGACAAGCCGCTCTCGTCACTCGGCGCCGTAAAAGAAATCGATATCGCCATCCCTCCGCCGGCGGGAGCAAAGGAAGAGGAAAATCCCAAAGCAACCGCGTCGAATGACGAAGGCAAGGCCATGGCGGCAAAAGTGGTCGCCGCAATGGGAGGCGAGGCGAAATTAGCTGCGATCAGATCCATCAAGGCAAAGATCACTCTCACTCAAAAGACGCCGCAAGGTGACTTCCCCATGCAGATGGAGAGCATCATCGTTTTTCCGGATCATCTGCATGCGGAAATGCAAACTCCCAACGGAACAATAACCATCGTCGTCACGCCGGACGCGGCTTTTCTCGAACTTCCAAACGGGCAAATGCAAAATTGGCCGGAGGCGCGGAAAACCGAAACCCTTGAACAGATCAAGCGCGACCCCGTCTTCATCGCCGCGCACGCGAAGGATCCCAACTTTTTCTTTCGCGCCGGTGAAACCGAAAAGGTGGGCGCCACTGAGGCTCGCATCGTGGACGTGAACGCCGCCGGCACTGCGATCCGCTGGTTCGTCGACCCGCAAAACGGCCACATTCTAAAGGACACTTACAGAACGATCGGGCAGCATGGCCCCGCGCAGGGTGAGACTGACATGGACGATTGGAAACCGGTAAGCGGCCTCACTCTTCCCATGGTGCGCCACAACAAACAGGATGGTCAGGATTCGAGCACGGCAGAGTATACGGCGCTGGAATTCAATCCGGCGGTCGATCCTAAATTATTTGACAAGCCAGCCGAAAAACCGGCTGCACAACCATAAAAAACGGCATCCGGCGTCCAGCACGAGATGCCAGATGCCAGATGCCGGATGCCGATCTTTGGATCCTAGCGTTAGCCTTTCGCTAGCTTTCGCCGAATCATTCCAGACAGCGACAGTAGTCCGGTGCCGAACAGAGCTAGAGATCCCGGCTCGGGTACTGCCGAGTATCCAATATATTCCTGGGCCGTACCGCCCCAGCTTTGCGTTCCAGCGATGGGCGTATAGAGAACCAGTCCATTGAACGCGCTGTTCTTGGCAGTGCTGGCCAGTGCCAGATATTGCGTGTCAATCGCCCCCGCTCCGCTGCTCTGGAAGTACGAACTGTTTTGCGCGTTCGTGGAGAACAATCCCCAGATCGCGTAATTACCGACATTGGCGCTCAGCGTACCGCTCAGGATGCTCTTGAAGATCAGACCAGCGGCCTTGTAGTCGAGTAACTGGTTGCCGAACAGCCCCTTGCCGCTGAGCAAGCTGCTCACCGTGGCCTTCCAGGTTTCGCCCACGATCACTTCATTGTCGTAACTGTCGCAGATCAGCGCCGCCGGTGTGGCCCCGTTGATCGAAAAATAGTAAGGATACGTATACACCCCTCCGGCGTTGTTGCCACCGACGCTGGTGAGTTGCATGTTCACTGTTGAATTGGCCAGAGCCGACCCAGTACACAAACACAGCACGACTACCGCAACCAGGAACGGCACAGCAAGACGAAGATGACGCATTTGTTAGCCTCCACCGAACCGATCAGCCTGCTTGCGTCTGTCGTATTCGGTCTTCTTTCAAAACTGAGCGCGGCATTACTGAAATCAAAACTGGTTACCTTGTTAGTTTGGTAACCGCCTCAGCGAACTTTTTCCCGATTCCACCGGAGCCCTGCGCTGAGTGAGATTTCTCGTAACAGTCCCGCTACTCCGAATAGGTGCAGCGGAACGACCATCCCCTTTGGTCGAGGAATGTACGACTTCCCTCCTATGAATTCGTCTGCGATGAAAAACTTTTCACACTTTTGAAAGAGTGCCGCTTTCATTCCGCTTACCGGTAATCCCCTCTCAGTCACCAGCAGTAACGTGTCCTGGTAACCATTTTGCTCGGGCTTTTCGCAGCCCTTTGCTGACATTTCTCTTGACTGCGGCTCCGTCGAGGAATACCATTGGCGAACAAAAGGCGAATCATGAGTTCCTCTCCGCTCTTCCCGCTTCTGCAGAAGTCCCCGCTCGTCGGCATTGCCCGCCTCGCGGCGGAGGGCGAATCTTTGCGCGAGGGGCACAACGTGGAATACTTCACCCTGCCCGCGCGTTCCCTGCTGAACCGCTGTACGGGCGTCCGCATGCCTTTTACCTGGACGATTAATCCCTATCGCGGCTGTGAGTTCGCCTGCAAATACTGCTATGCCCGCTATACTCACGAATTCATGGAAATGCGCGACGGCGCGGAGTTCGAGCGGAAAATCTACGTCAAGCAGCACACGGCGGATTTGTTGCGGCGCGATTTGCGTCGCGTCAAGCCCGGGGAATCAATTGCGCTCGGAACCGCCACCGATCCTTATCAGCCGGCGGAGCGACGCTATGAGGTTACGCGAGGAATTCTCGAGGAGTTCGCTCGCCACCGCGGATTCGAGCTGGGCATTGTCACCAAATCCAATCTCATCGTTCGCGATCTGGATCTCTTGCGCGACATCTCGCGGAATAATGCGCTGTCGATCCATATCACCGTGACCACCTTAAACGCGGACCTGGCGCGGATTCTGGAGCCGCGCGCGCCTCGTCCGGATTTGCGTCTCGAAGCGCTGCGCGCGCTCAGCCAAGCCGGAATCAATGTGGGCGTGAGTTGTTCGCCCGTCCTGCCCGGCATCACCGATTCTCCCGCGGATCTTGAGGCTTTAGTGCGAGAGGCTGCCGCAGCCGGAGCGCGCCACGTCTTCGCCAACCCACTCTTCCTCAAACCATGTTCGGCAGCGGTTTTTCTTCCTTTCCTCGAACAAAATTTCCCGCACCTGGTCGAGAACTACCGCCAACGTTATCAGGACCGCTCGTTCTTGCCCCCGTCCTATGCCAAGCGGATATCGCTGTTGGTCGCGAGTTTCCGCCGTAA